>CACNQY010000013.1 GCA_902622655.1 uncultured Pelagibacteraceae bacterium
AAAAAAATATGAGTGATAACGATAAAGATAAATTTTTAGATAACGACGACACAGAAAAAACTGATAATGAAAATCAATCAGTGGATGAAAAACCTGTAGTTGAAAAAGATTTCACATCAAATGATCCTTCTATCAATAATGAATCAGATCAAAATAATGAAAACCAAGTATCTCAAAGTTCAACTGAAAATATTGATAACACTAATCAGGAGGTTTCCTCAAATGAGGAAAATAATAAACCCAAGGTTGAAAATGAGAGTGTTAGTCTTTTTGAAAATAAAGAAGATGCTGATATTGAGACAAATCAGACTGAAAATAATTTAGATAATGAAAATCAAGATCAGACAAGTGACTTAAGCTCTGAACTTGATCAGAATGTAAACGTTAATATTGAAAAGACAGAAGAAGATGACATTAACGCAGAAAACCAGAATAATAATGACGACAAAAATGAGAGAAATAAAGTTATTCACAAAAAAGACGGTCGACTACATATTTATGTAAGACAAGATAAATATAAAGGTGAGCTTAAATCAAAAAATTGGGTTGGAAGAATTTATATTGATGGAAAACAAAAAATCTTTTCTTCTGGAACCCAAAATTTAGATGAGGCGGTTCCAATTTTAGAAAAATGGTTTGATGATATCCATGAGCAAAAAGCAAAAGAAAAAGAAAATGAAGCAGCACAAGCAGATGCTGTTAATCAAGTTGAGTCAAATGTCCCAAAAGATGATATTTCTATGGATAATTTATCAAATAATATTGATGGTGCAGACTCAACAGAAAAAAAAGACGTAAGTATTTTCGGAAAATTAAAAAATTTAAAAATTAAAAAACCTTCACTAAATTTTAAGTCAGAGCAAAAAATTAATAAAAATCCAATAAAGAGTAGTGGATTTTCAAGTAAACTTAAAAATTTTTTTAAATCAAAATTAGGTAAATCTTCTATAAAAGGTGAAGAAATTGTTGGTGTAGAATTATCAAATAAAGAGATAAGGCTTGTTCAGTTATCTAGTAATAAATCAAATCAATGGGTAGTAGAAAAATTTTATATCCATCCTGTAGACGTGCAAGATGACAGCACACCTTTGGAAAACGCAGACAAATTTAGTGAAGAATTAAGCCTAGCTCTTCAAAAATCTAAGATTTCAACTGCGAATGCAGCTATTGCAATACCAGTAACGAGTGCAATCATTAGAGTTGTTACAGCACCATTAATGAAAGATGAAGAATTACAAAAAGCTATAGAAACGAATTCTTTATGGGAAAATCTTGTACAATTGACAGATAGTTTGGACGACTATTCTATTTTTCATCAAGTTATTAACAGAAATCAAGCAGAGAATACTATGGATATTCTTTTTGTTGCTTCAAAACTGTCTGATATAAATAATTATACTTCAATTATAAAGAATGCTGGACTTAACCCAGTGATTATTGATGTAAAATGCTTTGCATTAAAATCTGCAGTTGATCAAATAAATCAATTAACACATAAAACTGAAGATGCAAATCTCACTGCTGTTTTAGAGTTTGGTTTGGATGAGAATTATTTAATGATCCTTTATGATAATAATCCAATTATCACTGATATTTTTATAAGAGGATTAGACAGAAAAATTTTACAAGAGTCAGACGATGCTGAAGAAAAAGAAGGTTTGGTCAGAAGGTACGTTACACAAGTTAAACAAGCGATTCAAGATTTTGAGACCAAATACGAAAAAAGAATAAGGAACATTAAAGTTGTATCAGATATAGAAAATGTTGAGGATTATTTAGCCTCTTTCAGAAAAAATTTAGTCAATGTTGGTTTTATGACTTTTGATCCAGTGGAGGGATTAAAAATACCAAATCAATTTCAACAATCAATCGACACAAAGCAAAACAAATCATATTTAACAACTGCAATTGGACTTGCTTTTAGAAAACTAGATGTATTTGGTTATTACAAATTTGTTACTGCTGTAAAAAATATAAATTTACTTCCTGATAGAAGCAATGTCATGAAGCAGAAAAAAATGTCAGCTATTTCAAATTTTGCTTTTAAAGGTGTGGTAGGAACTGTAGTTGCAGTCTACATCGTTCTTTTTGGTTTATCTTTCTGGAATATTCAAAGTTATAATAATCAATTAGTAGAATATTCAACTGTAAAAGCAGAACATGCAAGAGTTGTTAAACAAAAAAATACTATTAGCAAAGAACTTAAATTTTTAAATACTTCTTTAAAATTAAGTAGAACTTTAAAGTCTAATAAAGAATTGACTTATAGAGTACTTGCACAAGTCGCATCAAGCGTTCCAAATCGTGTAAAATTCGATCAAGTTGAATTCACTTCAGCAAGTAGATTAACTATTCAAGGTATAGCTGCTAGCGATCAAGATATTTTAAAATTTATAGATAATCTTGGAAAACAAAAATTAATTGAACAAGCATCTTTATCATCAATGAGGTTACCAAAAACAACTGCAGGGGGAGCTACGATGAAGGGTTTTAGAGTTTTTGTAAAATTTAAAAGAGGATAACTATTAATATGAATATTGATTTAAAAAATATGAACATGGCAGACCTTAAAGATCAGTTTGCTAAAATGTTAAATAAAAAAACTTTAATCAAAATTGGAATTGCTGTTGGATCAATTATTTTATTTCTAATAATTTATTATGCAATTTTAAATCCAATAGTTGAAAAGAAAAAAGCTCAGCTTGATGATATGAATTTAAAAAAAGAGGAGACAAAAAAATTCATAAACGAAATAGCAGCTATGAAAAAACAAATAAAAAAAATTCAACCACAATATAAAAAGTTTTCAAAATTATTTCATAGCAAAGCTGAGGTCGAAGGTCTTTACCAGACCCTAAGTGAATTTGCTGGCGAAAATGACTTGGTAATTTCTAGAATTGAAAAAAAAGAGATAAAAGAAGTTTTAAAAGCTGACGCTTTAGCAAAAGCTGATGGTAAAAAAGTGAAAAAAAAGAAAAAAACACAAGTTAAAAATGTTGCAAACGTTGCATACTACTTAATCCCCGTTGATTTTGAAATTGAGGGCAATTTTATTGGGTATATTAAGTTTAAAAGAGCATTATCGCTATCAAACAAGATGCTAAATTTTGACAAAGAGTCCATTCAAGTGGTAAAAGGCGATACAACTGGTGCGATAAAAGTAAAAGGAAGATTAACAATAGTGGGGTTACCAGATGAATTTTTTTAGAATAGTAATTTTAACTTTATTAAGCTTATTTTTAGTTAACTCAGCCATAGCTGATAGTCACGATAAGAAACAAGATATTATTGAAAAGGCTAAAGAGATAAATAAACAAATTAAACAGAAGCAAGCTAATTCCCAAGCAAATATTGCATCAGAAATAAATGAGGAGGAGCCACTTCCTCTTAATGACCCCTTTGTTGGTGATAGTTCAATTACTGGAGGTGCCCAGGTTTTAATGAATAATCCTGAGGAAGCTCAAAATGAAATGAGTTTATATAAATTTAAATTAGTTGGGGTAATGAAAGCAAGTAATGATGAAGGATTTGTATCTCTAATTGACTCTAATGGGGAGATTATTTCATTAGAATTATATGAAGAATTAAGTCCAGGAGTTAAGTTAGTTGCTTTAAATAATAAAGAGGCAGTGTTTGAAAAAAATGGAAACTCTTATTTAGCAATTAACTTTAAAAATCAAATAATTGAGAGGGCTAAATAATTATGAAATCAAAATTTAAATTTTTCACTATATTTATCTCTTTATCATTATTATTGTTAACCGGTTGTGCAGAAAAATATGCAACAAAAAAATTTAAACATAACACACCTCTTATAAAACAAGATGTAAAAACTCTTGGTAAAAAAGAATTAGAAAAAAGTGTAAAAATGGGACCCACTCCTGTTGAAGGAGATGTTGTTAAACTAAAAAAAAGAAAACAGCTATCATCAGTTAAAGAGAGAAATTATTTGTTAATTTCAGAGGAATTTACATCTCTTAAACAAAATGTTTCTTTTAAATTTCAAAATTTAGATTTTAAAGAGGCGATGGCATTAATGGCTGAGGTTGGAGATATTAACATTTTAGTTGGTGACGAAGTTGCAGGTGCAATAACCGCGGAATTAGATAATGTTCCATGGGATAAAGCATTTAACGCTTTGTTAGATTTGAAAAGTTATGCAGCTGATATAGATGTTGCTAGTAATATTATTAGAGTTTCTACACCTTCAAATTTAACTTCACAAGAAAGTTATAAATCTGCTAGGGCTTCAGCAGTTAAAAAGAAAGTTGAACTTGAAGATTCTGTAGAGCCAATTATTTCAGAAATTTTTAGACTGTATTATATTTCTCCTGCCGAGGCAAAAGCTACAATTACTGAATTATTTACAACTGTTGGAACAAATCAAAACTTTATTCCAATACAAGTTACAGAAGAAAAAACAACAAGGTCAATCATCGTTAGAGGAAAAGAAAAAGATTTAGATATAGTAGATAAGGTTATTAGAGAAATAGATAAAAGAACTAAACAAG
This sequence comes from uncultured Pelagibacteraceae bacterium, assembly GCA_902622655.1. Classification (GTDB taxonomy): domain Bacteria; phylum Pseudomonadota; class Alphaproteobacteria; order Pelagibacterales; family Pelagibacteraceae; genus Pelagibacter. The sequence goes on from CACNQY010000013.1 coordinate 4,512, forward strand.
TTTTAATTGAAGCCTTTATTGTTGAAGCTAATTCAAGTTTTGAACAAGCTTTAGGTAACAAATTAGGTGCGGCTTATACCAGAAAAGGTGTTAGAGTTGGTGGTACACAAGGTGGAAGTTCTGTCGGTGCAGCTTCTGGAACCGGAGCCGCTATATCCGACAGTACAGCTGCTTTCACCTCAGGTGCTGGAACAGATAATCTTTTCAGTTTTGGTACTGCGGGAGCAACAAGTGGAATAGGAATTCTTAAAAAAACAGGTTCAGCAGTTCTTAAATTTGAATTAGATGCACTTGAGTCTCAAGGGTTAGGTAAAACTATTTCTAATCCAAAATTATTTACTTTAGATAACCAAACAGCAAGCATTAAACAAGGTGAACAAATACCTGTTTCTGGAGGTGATGGAGCAGATACATTTGCAGATGCAGCTTTAAAACTTACAGTTACACCAAATATTATTGGAGATGGTAATGTCATGCTTCAAATTGTTGTTAATAACGATACTCCAAATAGAACTACTCCAGGAACACCTGGAATTAATACAATGGAGATTAATACAAAATTACTTGTTGCTGATGGAGATATAGTAGTGATTGGTGGAATTAAGAAAAACAATGTAAGCGATAGCAAAAGAGGAATTCCAGGCGCAGACAATGTCCCAGTAGTTGGAAAATTATTTAAAGGATCATCTAAAGCTGATACAATGAACGAATTATTAGTGTTCATTGCGCCAAGGATTTTATAATGAATATAAGTAGAGAAAGCGAAATAAACTTAGTAAACGTTCTAATCGATAATGATATTATTTCTGGTAAAGATTTAATTGATATCAAAAAAGTAAGTACAGAAAATAACAAATCTCAAATTCAAGCGATTTTTGATCTTAAACTTACTGATGAAAAAAAAATTATTGATTTACTTGTAAAAGAGCAAAATTTAGAAATCATTGATTTAACAAAAGTTGAAATAACTGAGGAAGTTAAAACAGTGCTTCCTTCAAATTATATTAAAGTTAATTTTGTTGCGCCATTTAAAATTGAAGGCAAAACATTGCACATAGCTATTCCAGATAGTTCAAAACTAGGTTTAATGAGAAACTTAAAAGCTATTACCAAAAAAAATATAGAATTACATGCATCTACAATTACAGACATATCTAAATACATTGATAGGCTTGCAAGTGAAACAGACGAGGTGACTATAGCTTCTATAAGAGACGAAAATAGAAGAAAGATCAAAACATTTGAAAGTGACCTAGGTGAAGCTGGAGAAGTTTTAGAAAAAGCTCCTGAAGAAGATATTGAGGCAATTGAAAATGAGTCTGAAGTTATAAAATTCAGTACAGCTGTAGTAGCTGAGGCAATTAAAATGGGAGTAAGTGATATTCACATTGAGCCATATAGATTTTCTTCAAGAGTAAGATATCGATTAGATGGAATGCTGCAAGAGCAAGAACAATACAAACAATTTCTCCATGATAATTATGGTGCTGTTGTTACACGTTTTAAAATAATGGGAAAATTAGATATTGCAGAAAGAAGACTCCCTCAAGACGGTGCCATCAATTTTAAAATTGAAAATAAAGTAGTAGATCTTCGTTTGTCAATTTTACCAACAGCAAATAATGAGAGAATAGTTATGCGTATTCTTAATAAGGATGCTGGTGATATTAAATTAGAACAACTGAATTTTGAAGACCAAGATTTAAAAAATTTAAGAAAAGCGATACATAGTACACAAGGATTAATATTAGTTACAGGCCCAACAGGATCTGGAAAATCAACAACCTTATACAGTATTTTAAAGGAAGTAAGCAAACCACACCTAAACATTTTAACAGCAGAAGATCCTGTTGAATACGAATTAGATGGGGTTGGACAAGTTCAAATTAAAGATCATATTGGTCTAACATTTGCCTCAGCATTAAGATCTTTTTTAAGACAAGATCCAGAAATTATTCTTGTTGGAGAGATGCGAGATAAAGAAACGGTTGATATTGGTTTAAAAGCTGCATTAACAGGTCACTTAGTATTTAGTACACTTCATACTAATGATGCACCAAGCACAATTACTAGATTACAAAACATGGGAACACCTGATTATTTAATCAGTGCTGCAACTCAATTAGTTGTTGCTCAAAGGCTGGCAAGAAAAAATTGTAAAGACTGTAGAGTTCCAGATGATGATGTAAATCCTAAAGTTCTTCAAGATTTGGGATTCACTGCAGAAATGGCATCTAGAGTTAAAGCAATTAAAGGTAAAGGATGCGCAAAATGCTCCAATACAGGATATAAAGGAAGACAAGGTATTTATGAAATTTTAGTTGTTTCTAAACCTATAAAAGAAGCAATCTTAAGACAAGCTACAACTCCAGAACTCAGAGAAATAGGTATTAAAGAAGGCTTTCAAACAATGCAAGATATGGGTCGAAGATTAATAGCTGCTGGAGAGTTAAATTTTAGAGAGTACGAACGAGTATTATCAAACGAGTAATATGGAAGCATTTAACTATAAAGGTATATCAGCAGGAAAATATGTTGAAGGCATAATTGAAGCAATTAATTTAGATGAAGCTTCATATCTTTTAAAAGAAAAAAAAATTATCATTACAAATATAGTTAAATCTAAAAAGAAAAAATCTGAAACAAAAAAGAAATCGGGTGGCTCTTTATTTGGTGGCAAGAAAAAACCTAAAGTTGAAGATATTTTGATTTTTTCTAAACAGTTTGCGACTATGGTCAAAGCAGGCTTACCAATATTACAAGTTCTTTCGATGTTAAGAGATCAATTAGAAAACCCAGGTATTAAAGATATTGTTGAGGATATTAGAAAAAGCTTAGAGGGTGGCTTAAACTTATCAAGATGTTTTGAAAAATATCCACAATATTTTGATAATGTTTATGTAAATTTAATTAAAGCAGGAGAAGCCTCTGGAAAATTAGATGTATTTTTACTTAAAATAGTAGACTCTCTAGAAAAGAAAGAAAAAATTAAAAAGAAAATTAAATCTGCACTTATGTATCCCGCAATAATGTTTACGGTTGCAATAACTGTTAGTGCTTTCATGTTAATTAAAGTAGTTCCAGTTTTTGCCAAAATGTATGATGGCATGGGATTAGAATTACCAGCTGCAACAGCTACAATAATGGCTATGAGTGACTTTTTAAGAGGAACTGGAGGAAAGGTTATTCTTTTTGGTGGTATAGGTTTCTATTTTGGTTTCAGATTTATCACAAAAAGAAATGCTACAATTCGATTTAAATGGCACAGACAAGTGCTAAAGCTCCCAATTTTTGGTGATATGATATTAAAATCTTTATTAGCTAGAATTTCTCTAATTTTAGGAAACTTAAGTGCAGCAGGAGTTAATCTTTTAGAAAGTTTAGAAATTGCTAAATCAGTAAGTAATAACGATGTAGTAACAGACGCAATCGAAAATGTAAAAAAAGGAGTATTTTCTGGAGATACGCTTACAAAATTGTTTCTTAAAGAACCCTTGTTTCCACCAACATTTAGTCAATTAATTTCTGTAGGAGAGCAAACAGGACAACTTGATGAAATGTTTAATTCTGTCTCTGCATATTACGAGGAAGAATTTGATACTACAGTAGATAATATGTCTAGCTTGATTGAACCAATTATGATTGTGTTTATGGGTGTAATGATTGGCGGGTTAATGATAGCGATGTATTCACCAATATTTAACGTTGGTGCATTAATTAATTAAATTATAATTTTTTAGTTAAAACCAAATTGTTAATCCAAGGATCTTCACCATCTTTGAAAACAATAGAGTCCATTATTTGTTGAATAAAAAAAGTACCCAGTCCACCAGGCTTGATATCATCAATAGCTCTATGTTTAATTTTTTCTTTTTCTACAGGTTTTCCCTTATCAAAAAAACTTATTTCAAGTAATTTTTCATTACATGAAATTCTAACTACCATTCTATCAGTTGTTGTACTTACATCTTTATAAGCATGCTTAACAATATTTTGTGCAGCCTCAGCTATAGCCAAAACTAATTCCTCTTTTAAATCAGGATTTAATTTTAATTTATCGAACACTTCTCTTGAAAAAGATCTAACATCTTTTAGACTCGCTGAATTAACTAAAAAATCTTTTTTTTCAGATATTTTGTTAAGATCTGAAGTTTCTATGCTCATAAGTTTTATTCCAGATTAAGTATCTGTTCTAATTTAGCCATCATTATTACTTTTAAAACAGATTTACTAACATCTTTAACAATCATTTTAGTTCCTTTCTCGATTGCCTTTTGATGACTTTCAATTAGAACTGAAATCCCTGATGAGTCCATGTATTGAACTTGACTTAAGTTTAAATGAACTTCTTTACCAGCATCAATATGAGGAAAAATTGCTTCTTTTGCTTCCTCTGTTTTATCCATATCAATTTCACCATCTAAATAAACAGTCGTTACATTTCCGTGTGGTAAAACTTCATCTTGGACTTTATATGTCATAAAAACTTTTTAGCCATTGTTAAAACTTTTTCTACAGGTTTGCTAATATCTTTAAGTTCTACTTTTGAGTTATTTTCCTTAGCTCTTTTTCTGCTTTCAATTATGAGAGATATACCTGACGAGTCCATATACTGAACATCTTTCATATTTATATGCACTTCTTTTTTATTATCAATAAGTGGAAAGATAACTGCTCTAATTCCATCAACAACTTCCATATCAATTTCACCATTTAAATAAATAGTATTTATATTATTCTCTTCACTTAATTTATATTTCATAATTTATATTTAATATCTATTAACAAAAAATGTTATTAAATTAAACCCAAATTGAACATGAAAGATGGATATTTAACATATATAAGCTTTTTTTATAGTTTACTTAAAAAGGATTTGTTATAAATTTTCCAGATAATTAATTAATTAAGAGGAAAAAATGAAAAACAATAAAGGTTTTACGTTAATTGAATTACTAGTTGTTGTCGCGATTATTGGTATTCTCGCTGCAGTTGGAGTAGTTGCATATAATGGTTACACTAAAAGTGCAAAAATAAATGCAGCTAAGTCAAACCAAGGTGCAGTAGTAAAATACTTAGCAGCTGAAATTCAAAAATGTAACATGGGTACAGAGTCTACAGCTATGAGCGGTAATTTAGACTGTTCAACTGATATGGGATCAGCAGCTACTATTGCTGAGAAAGCAGAAATAGCTTTAGCTGATTTTAAAAATCCATTTACACCATCTGAAGCAGGGGTAACTGATGCAGCAAATGACAATAAAGGTTATACTTCTATGGTTGCAGATGCAGATGATGATACAATTGTAGTTACTACAAGATTTGACGATGATGATAGTGATAATGATACCACTGAAGTCATGACTAATAGCGTTGAGATTGAGTAGTCGATCATTTACCAAAATTACATCTAAAAGCTCTCCAGGTTTTTCACTGGTTGAGCTTTTAGTTGTTGTAGCACTCATAGGAATTTTATCTGCTGTAGGAGTTGTAACATATAATGGTTACATTTCTGGCACCAAGGAAAAATCTGCAAAAAATATAATGCAGCAAATATCACTCGCACAAACAGAAGAGTATTCAAACAGTGGAAGTTATTTTACACAAGAAAGTGGAACATGTACTCCAAGTTCAGCCTCATCTGACGAAATAGAATTAATTTTGTTTGGAGGAGGTGATCAAATTGGTAAAGAAATTGGATACGAAATCTGCATATCTAGCGAAGGTTCATCTAGTTTTAATATTTTCGCAGAGGAACAAGGAAAAAGCTCACCCTGCCAACTCACTCTTAATAGAAACGGGAATTTTATAAGAGGTGATGACTGTTAAAAAATTTAATTTAATTTAAATCTTCAAAAATTATAATGAATAGTATTTTGTTCGAGGAAAATATTTTTAACTCTAAAAAGCTAAGTAAATTTTAAAAACAAAAAAAATGGAAAGTTTTAACTTAGAATCAATTAAAGGCTTTGTTGATACACTTTGGGTAATAGATTGCGCAATTTTGGTATTTATTATGCAAGCTGGTTTCATGTGTATGGAAACCGGTTTATCAAGACATAAAAATAGTATTAATGTTGCTTTAAAAAATGCAGCAGATTTTGGTGTTGCTGTAGTAGTTTTTTGGATTTTTGGTTTTGGATTAATGTTCGGAAAAAGCTATAATGGTTTTTTTGGAACAGATCTTTTTTTCTTCAAAACAGATAACGCTCAATACATGACTTATTTTGTTTTTCAGGCAATGTTTGTAGCTACTGCTGCAACAATAGTATCTGGTGCTGTTGCTGAAAGAATGAAATTTAATGGATATTTAATTATAACTATTTTAGCTACAGGAATTATATATCCTATTGTTGGTCATTGGGCTTGGTCATCTAATTATTTAAATAACATCGATGCTACAAGACAGTTACTTGCAGTAACAGGCCAAGTAAAAACTACAGGTTGGCTTACAGATATTGGATTTGTTGATTTTGCAGGAAGTACAATTGTTCATTCTGTTGGTGGCTGGATTGCATTAGCGGCTGTTTTAATACTAGGACCAAGAATTGGTAAATATTCTAAAGCAAATAAAGGAAAATTTACTGGATCTAGTTTTCCATTAGCAGTTTTAGGTACTTTAATATTGTGGTTTGGTTGGTTTGGTTTTAATGGAGGTAGTAATGGAGCTATGGATGAGGCTGTACCTCTTATATTGATCAATACATTTTTGGCAGCAGCATTTGGTTTGTTGACAGGTTTAGGTATTTCATTTTTATTATTTAAAAAACCAGATCCTTATTATGTTATATTGGGTCCATTAGCAGGATTAGTTTCAATCACTGCTGGATGTAATTCTCTGTCATCAGTGATGGCAATATTAGTTGGAATTATAGGTGCAATAGTTACAATTTGTGTAAATGAGCTCTTAAACAAATACGAAATAGATGACGTAGTAGGTGCAGTTCCTGTTCACTTAGGAGCAGGTATATGGGGAACACTGGCAGTAGGTTTATTTGGTGATCTTGAAATAATGGGAACTGAATTAACCAGGATTGAACAAATTAAAATCCAATTAATTGGAGTTTTGTCAATAGGTTTTTTTGCATTTGTAGGATCTTACATAGTTTTAAAAATTTTAAATTTTATATACCCCTTGAGAGTGAGTCCTTTGCATGAGGAACTAGGTTTAAATATTGCTGAACATAATGCTACTTCAGTAGAACATGATTTAATAAAAATTTTAGAAAAACAATCTGACTCAGGAGATTTAACAATAAGAGGACCACAAGATCCATTTACTACGGGTGGCGTTATTGGTCTTTATTACAACAAGTTGATGAGCAAATTAGAGTATAGTGAAGCTGAAAAAAAGAAATGGCGTGATAGAATTTCTAAAGAAGTAAATTTAGCAGTTAAAGTTCAAGAGAATTTTTTACCTAAAAGAAATTTAGAAAATTATCCAGTGCATGGTATAAATATTGCAGCCAGAGAGGTTTCAGGAGATTTCTTTAGTTTTTATCCTCATAATGATACCATAAATTTCATTATAGCCGATGTAGCAGGAAAAGGTATCCATGCTGGAATGGTAATGGCTAAAGCTTCAACTTTATTTGAAATTATGTCTCGAGATAAAGTAGATCCTGATGAAATGATGATGCATATGAATAATGATTTATTTACTACAAAAACAGGTGGAATGTTTGTTACAAGTATTTTAGGAGAATATAACTTAATAACTGATGAAGTCAGATGGGTTAATGGAGGGCATCAACCTGCTGTAATAAGAGATCATAATGGAAAATATCAAATGTTTGAAAGTCAGTCACCACCAATGGGAGTAATTATGCAAAAAAATAAATCTGCATATAAATTAGAAAAATCTAAGCTAAATGGTCATAGATTTTTTGCATTTACTGACGGTTTGTCTGAAAGCGAAGATGAAAAAGGTCAAGAAATAGGAATAGATGGATCAATTAAGATAATTGAGGAAAATTTCAATAAGGATGCAAAAAAACAACTCTCTGAAATAACTAAAAGTGTATTAAATGTATCTGGTAAAAATAAATTAAGTGATGATTTAACCTTGATAACAATTGGTAAATAATAACATTTATTAGTAATAAATATTAAAGAAAATACTTAAATTATATAAGTAAAAATAAATTGATATTTAAACAATTTGATTTAAGTTTTGCTGATATAAATAGGGCTTATAGCACATGACAAAAAATAAAAATTACAAATTATTTTTTTTAAATCTAATTTTTATTCTAATTTTTACATTTTTAAATTCTGAGAAATCATTGTCATCTGAAAAAAATATTACTTATATGCAAATTTTACAAAATCCAAATGATCTAGATTTAAATTTAAAGTATGCGCAACAACAAGGAAAAATGGGTAACTTTAAGCAAACTATATCTACTCTTGAAAGATTAAATATGATGTACCCTGATAATGTAGAGATAAAATTATATTTGTTATCTATTTTGGTTCAAATTGACTCTCCAGAAAAAGCCAACACAATTATTGAGGAAATGAAATTAGACAGAGATCTTGCACCTGATGATTTAGAAACATTGCAAGAATTTGAAGAAGAATTAAAAAATAGAGAACCTGGTTTATGGACATTTGCTGCAGATATCTCCACTGGTGCAGTTTATGGTGATAATGTAAATAGTGTTTCAAAAACAAGAACCAAAAGTTCATCTGACTCTATAATTGGATTTAATTCGGCAAAACATGATAGAACATTATCTGGTGGACTTGGATTATCAGCTTCAAGACCTCTTGGTGAGATGTCTGGTCTATTGATAAATCTTTCACATACTACCTCAGAACAGTACCAGGAAACAGATGACGATTTTCAAAGTTTTGGTTTAACTTTAGCTGTAGATACAGTGTTAGGTAATCAATCTTTAAGTCCATATGTGATGCTAAGTAAAACAGATTATCAAACAGATGCAGATAGTTTTTCAGTAATGGGAGGATTAGGAGGATTTTTTACAATAGGAGAGAGAAATTCTTTTAGTTATGGTTATTCATATTCAGACTCGAAAGGAAATCAAAATACCTCAGACACTACAGCACATGAAAGCAACTCAATTAGTCATGGATTTAATTTAGGACATGATTTTATTTTTAACGAATTAATTACTACATCTTTAAGCCTGTCATACGGTAATAGTAATGCTGTTGTTGGCGCAGGAAATGATTATGAAAATTATGACATGGGTCTAAGTGTAAATTTTGCATTTCCTTGGGCATATATTTCAATTGGAAATGCATTGAGTTTTAATGATTATAAAGTTGTTGATACTTCTGTTGTTTCAAACAAATTAAGATCAGATTTCACAAATACATTTGATGTTATGTTGACAAAAGCGATAGGTGATTTTTTTCCTGCATTAGATCCAAATAGATCATTATTTTTAAATTTATCTTATGAAAAAGTAATATCAGAGGCAAATATGCTAAATTATGATTATATCGCAGATTCTTTTTCATTGAGTTTTTCAAGATCCTTCAGACTTAATTAAAAAAAATTAACTTGTTGTGAATTATTGGCTTAATAACGGCCTTAAAAAACCCATTTTGATATAATATTTAGTATGTTTTTTTTTAAAATTTGATAATTTTTTAACGTGAAAAAAATACTTATTATAATAAACGCATTTTTAATTTTATTTTCGGTAAGCGTAAAAGCTTCAGAGAAAGTCAGTATTGAAAAACAACTTATAGGAATAATTGGAGCTACATCTGGTATTGTAAAAACTGAGAGTAGAGAATTAAAACCTGGTGATAAAATTTATTTAAACGAAACAATATATTCAGGGTTAAACTCAGGTACTCAAATTTTATTGTTAGACCAATCAACATTCACAATTGGAGAAGACTCGGAAGTAGTTATGGATACATTCGTGTATGATCCAGCAACTAATGATGGTAAAATAATTGCAAGCGTAAAACAAGGAAGCTTAAAAGTAATCTCTGGATTAATAAGTAAAAATAATCCTGACAATCTTACTGTTGAAGTTCCGGAGGGAACTTTAGGATCAAGAGGAACAGAATTTCAAACAATCGTATCAAAGGGTAGGACAGATACTTTATTAATTGGTCCTGGAAAAAATAATACTTTAGGAATGAGACCAGGTGCTGTTTTGGTTGGAAATAATTTAGGACAAACATTATTGGATAATCCTTATAGCATGACATCAATGACTAAGGGTAAAGCTCCAGGTCAAGCAAAAAAAATAACCAAAAACCAGCTTAAAAAATTTAATAAAAAAATGAAAGCTTTAAAGATGGCTAAACTATCACCTGATGAAACAAAGTCTGAAAGAAAAGAATTAAGAAAAGCATTAAAAAAAGAGCTAAAAGGATTAGGGTTAGAAAAAGAGGAAATTAAAACTGTAATAAGAGAAAATATTCAAAAAGATAAAGAAAAGAAAGTAGTAATAAAGCAGGAACGTGCTGAAAAGAAAAAAGCAGAAAAGAAAAAGGCAGAAAAGAAAAAAGCTAAAGTTAATAAAAATAAAAAAGGCAAAAAGAAAAAAGCTAAATTAAATAAAAATAAAAAAGGTAAGAAGAAAAAAGCAGTGAAGAAGAAATCTTCGAAAAAGAAAAAAGCAGTTAAGAAGAAATCTACGAAAAAGAAAAAAGCAGTGAAGAAAAAATCTACGAAAAAGAAAAAAGCAGTGAAGAAGAAATCTACGAAAAAGAAAAAAGTAGTTAAGAAGAAAAAGGTAGTTAAGAAGAAAAAGGTAGTTAAGAAGAAAAAGATAGCTAAGAAGAAAAAAGTAGTTAAGAAAAAGAAAGCTGCTAAAAAGAAAAAAGCTAAGAATAAAAGAAAAAAGAAGAAGTAATAATCTAACTTTTAAATAGATTTATTTACACTTAAACTAATTCCTATATATTTTTATTTAGTGAAAACTTATTTATCAAAGTATACAAATTATATAGTATTTTTAATATTACTTTTAATTTTAATAGTCATAAAAATCATAAATCCATCTTTTGTAAAATCAGTTTCTTATTTAAGTTTTGACTTATATCAAAAAGTATTTGTAAAAAAAAAGGAGTCCGATGTAGTAATTGTTGATATTGATGAAAAAAGTTTAGGTAAATTTGGTCAATTTCCATGGAACAGAACAGTTTTTGCAAAAATACTTGATCAGCTTAACACCTCAAATCCAAAAGCTATTGGTTTTGATATATTTTTTACTGAAAAGGATAAGCAATCTCCTGAAGCAATAATTAAATCTTACAATCTAATTCCTTCGGATACATCAAAGCTTCAAAATTTAAAAGGTCCTGATGAGATTTTTGCTGAAAAATTAAAAGAGACAAAATCTATAATTGCAGTACTTGGTAGCAATATTCCATCACATACAAATTATGATAGAAAAGCTAAAGCAAGATTTTTATCAAAAGGTGGAGAACCTAAGAATTTTACTTATTCCTATCCTCACTCAATAGGATCTTTGGAGATTTTAGAAAAAAATGTTAAAGGCTTAGGTTCAATTTCCTTTTTAGATCAACTAGACGGAATTATTAGATCTTTACCTTTGGTAGTAAAATTAGATAATAAATTGTATCCAACTATGGGACTAGAAATGGTTAGGGTAGGTTCTAAACAAAAAAATATTTATATTGAGCTTAATGAAATTGGTATACAGAGAATTAGTGCAAGACCATATAAAATTGACACTGATCCCAATGCAATAATATGGATACAGTATAAAAAATCATCTAAAAATCAGTATATTTCTGCAAGTGATGTTTATGAAGGTAATTTTAACAATGAGTTTTTTAAAGATAAATATGTATTAATTGGTGCTTCAGCGCAGGGTTTATTTGATCTTGTCAAAACACCTTTAGGAAAAACTATTCCTGGAGTAGAGGTTCATGCAAATGTAATTGAAAATATTATAGATAAGTCTTATTTGATAAGAAATCCAAACACATACTTATTCGAACTATTATTTTCATTAATTATAGCACTTGCAACATTTATATTATCTCAGAAAATAAAACCAAAACTAAGTTTATCAATTTTTTTTGGAAACATTCTCTTAATTGTAATAATTGGTTTTTATACCTATAGATTTAGATCAGAATTAGTTGATATAAGTTATCCAATTTTTATTGTAACTTTAACGTTTTTAGTCGGACTATATTTTAGATTTATAGAAGAAAATAAAATTGCTCTTTTAAATTTACAAAAAGAAGCAAAACTTTTAAAGGAAAGAGAACTTGCTGCAAATGTACAAAAAAGTCTATTTCCAGACATATCAAAATTTGAAAATTTTATATTTGCAAAAAATGTCCCAGCTCGTGACGTATCAGGAGACTATTTTGACGTTGTAAGATCTAATAAAGAAGAATACTTTTTTACCCTTGCAGATGTTTCTGGTAAAGGGATTAAAGCTGGAATGTACATGGCTAAAGCATCATCGATTTTTAGAACATTGACAAATTTAAAGTTTCCACTTGAAAAAATAGTTTATGGTGTAAATAACGAATTAGTTGAGGCAAAATTTAAAGGTATGTTTGTAACAGCAGTATTTGGAAAACTAAATATAGTTACAGGTGAAATGGTTTTTATTAATGCAGGTCATGAAAGTATACTTATTTTCGATAAAAATAAAAAATATGATTATATTAAATCAGATATGCCACCAATAGGTATTGTTAAGTATTTTACAGAAAGTATGGTTAAATCTAGTAGCATAAATATTAAAGACAAAACATTTGTAGTGTATACAGACGGAGTGACTGAAGGATATTTGAAAAATGGTGAAGAATTAGGAGCCGAAGGTGTTCAAAATATTATAAGTGATATTAATGATATCACTCCAAAAAATATAGTTGAAGGTATTGAAGAAAAGTTAAATTGGGGTGCAGAAAAACTTAGAGACGATATAACATGTATGGCTATAAATATTGAAAATACTGATTTGATAAAAAAGTAACTTAATATTCCCATATTGGTCATATTTAAATAAAATTAACTAAAATTGTGTAGTAAACTTTAACTATGAGATCTCTTTTTATAATATTTTGTACTGCTTTAATGTTGCAAAGTTGTGGTCCTCATTCAGCATCAGTTATTGGCAGTGGTATTGGCTTAGCAACAACAAATAATGTACCAAGAATTCTTTTAACAAATAGTACAGACGCATTAATAAAGAAAAAGACCGGCAAAACTACTTTAGATCATCTTGTTTCAGGAAGTTATTTGAAAGAAGAAATTAGAGATTGTGAAGTTTATAATTCATCAAAATTGAACGAAATATTCTTTGAAACTTTAGATGAATTACACTGTAAAACTAATCATTAAGATTTTTAAAATTACCAATAATAATCAAAATTTTAATAAAACCCAATTTAGACAGTATAAATTTCAAAATAACCCATTTTGAACATTCCCATACTAGATAATCACCCTTCAGCGTGATTTAATAATGCATGAGTACGGAAAGCTTAAATAGAACATCTAATGTCAATACAATTAACTCTGAAGTAGTAGAAACAAGTTCAACTCAAACTCTAAGACCCACTAGAATACCTAGTTTCAACACAAAAAGAGCAAACATGGATGTTCTAAAGCAAAGATTATTTGAGGAAAAAAAGAAAGAAAAAAATATAAGAAAACTTATTTTATCCTCTGTAATAATTTCTATTGGTGCTCTTACAATTTTAACTTATTAAAATTTCTAAATCTTTTTTTACAACATTAGTTATATTAATTTCTTTTTTTTGATTATTTTTATAACGTTTAAATTTATTTTGTCCTGGGTACATAATTTCTTTAACACCTTTTATTTTTGGAAGTTTCTTAACTGTTTTAATATTATCTTTAATTCTTTGACCATAATTTTTTTGAAACAAATTTGCTTTAAAAATAATAAATAAATGTCCAATATTCTGTGGACCCGAAAAATCATCAAATGGATCCTTTACTCTTCCTGCGTGATTTCCACCAGTCAACACTCCACTTAAAATATCTACCATCCATGCAAGCCCAGATCCCCTAAAACCTGCTATAGGTAATTGAACACCTTTTAATGCTTTGTTTGGATCTGTAGTTGGTTTTCCAAATTTATCTAGAGCTACTCCTTTAGGAATTTTTTGATTATTTCTTGCTGCAACTCTAATCTTACCTCGATTGATCATTGAAATAGAAGTATCTAAAATGAAAGGAATTTTAGAACCAGTTGGAGTTCCAAAACAAATTGGATTAGTTCCAAATAAAGTTTTTAATGCACCATGAGGAGCAACTGCTGGAGGAGCATTTGTATAAATCATTGCTATAAAATTTTTCTTAACAGCTTGTTCTGCATAATATCCCGATAAACCATAGTGACCACTATTTTTTATTGCTACCATTCCTATTCCAGTTTTTTGTGCGTGTTTAATTGCAGTTTTAATTCCAAGATCAGCAGCAACAAATCCAATACTATTATTTGCATCAATATGAGAAATAGAAGATGAAATTTTTTTAATTTTAATTTTTGGCTTTGGATTAATTACTTTTTTAGAAATTCGATCGCAGTACATCTTAAGTCTTGATAAACCATGACCATAAGCACCAACTAATTCTGCATTAATTAATGCACTAGCAGAAATTAATGCATGATTTTTACTTAAACCATATTTTTTAAAAATCTTAATAATTTGTTTTTTAAGTAGAAGTGTTTTCACTTATTTGAATATTTTTATATCTTTATTAAAAAAATTTTTAATATCATTAATTAATAAATTTGGAACCTCTAAAGCTGCAAAATGACCACCTCTTGAAAATTTTTTCCATCTTTTTATGTTAAAAATTCTGTTAACGTATGATTTAGGAGGCCATTCAAGCATTTCTTTTGGAAATTCTGCTATTGCAGTAGGGACTTTTATTTTTTTGAAATTTTTGGGGAAAGATCGACCGCCTTCTTTTCTTCTTCCAAAATATATCCAAGCAGCAGTATTAAAACTTTTGGTAATTATGTAGATCATTATATTTGATATCAGTTCATCTTTTGAATATGTATTTTCTATCCTGCCTGTTTTCAGGTCTGACCAACCATGAAATTTTTCTAAAATCCATGCTGCAGTTCCTACTGGACTATCTATCATTGCATAAGATAAAGTTTGAGGTTTCGTAGCTTGTTGTGTTCTATATCCTTCCTGCATAATTTGATCAAAATTAAATTTTTTTTCCCATTTTTTTTCTTTAATATTTTTTGGTCCTTTTGGATGTCTAATGGGCAAGCAATTAATATGAATTCCTTTACAATATTTTGCACTATCAAGACCAATCCAAGCTGCAATAGTTGCTCCCCAATCTCCACCTTGTACAATATAATTTTTATGACCTAGATTTTTGACCATAAATTTATTTAGTATTTTGCCAATCTTCCTTGGACCTAAAGCTTTTTTAATTGGAGTTGAAAAACCAAAACCTGGAAGAGAGGGTACAATCACATCAAAACCATCTTCAATTTTACCTCCAAATTTTTCAGGATGAGAAAGTTTTGGAATGATGTCAAAAAATTCTATTACACTACCCGGCCATCCGTGCAAAAGTAATAGTGGTCTTGATTTAGGGTTTTTACTTTTTTCCCTGATAAAATGTAAATTTATACCATCAACATTAGTTTTGTAGTTTTTAAATGAGTTAATTTTTTTCTCAAATTTTTTCCAATTATATTTTGAAACCCAATATTGAGATATTTTTTTTAGAAAATTATAATTAGTTCCATATTCCCATCCATTTACATTTTGCATCATCTTCCATGGATATGCTCTTACTTTTTTATAGATGTTATTAAGTGTACTTTTAGGTACACTTATCTTGTATGGTTTGATCATTTGTTAGTTATGACTTATCCAGATGGTTTTTGTTTGCAGAAATGAATTTAAAGCCTCAGTACCCTGATCTCTACTTAGTGAACCAGATTGCTTATAACCTCCAAATGGAGTTTTAATGTCTCCTTCAGAAAAAGTATTCACTGACACAGTTCCACAAGGTAAACTTTTAGCTAAATGAAATGCTCTATTTATATCTTGAGTAAATACACTTGCATGCAATCCATATTTAGAATTACTAGCAACTTTTAAAGCCTCTTCATCATTTTTAACCGTTAAAACACCGAGTACTGGTCCAAATATTTCTTCCTGAGCGATGGTCATATTTTCTTTTAATCCATCAAACAAAGTTGGTTTTGCATAAAAACCCTTTTGCTTATTATCAGAAACACCTCCAGATAAAAGTTTTGCTCCTTCATCGATTCCTGTTTGGATATATCCATCAACAGTTTGCAAATGTCCTTTTGAAATCATAGACCCCATATTTGATTTTAGATCTAATGGATCTCCTACTTTTAATTTTTTAACTTTTTTTATAATTTTATCTAAAAATTCATCTTTAACTTTTTTATGAACTATCTGTCTCATATTTGCTGAACAGTTCTGTCCACCATTCCAAAATGCAGAATTCATAGCATTATCTATTAAATCATCGGTAATTTTTGCATCTTCTAAAACTATAAATGGACTTTTTCCTCCCATTTCTAATGCAACAGGTTTTAAATTACTTTCACTTGAATATTTTAAAAAGTATCCTCCTACTTCAGTTGAACCTGTAAAAGAAACTGCATCAACATCTTTGTGCCGACCTAAAGCTTCACCAACATCACCATAACCTGGAAGCACATTTAAAACTCCATCTGGTATTCCAGCCTCTTTTCCAATTTGAGCAACTCTAATTGCTGTAAGAGGCGTATCTTCTGCTGGCTTAATGATTACTGAGCAACCAGCTGCAAGAGCTGGTGCCATTTTCCATACCGCCATCATTAAAGGAAAGTTCCAAGGAACAATTCCAGCAACAACTCCTATTGGTTCTTTAACAATTAAACTAGTAATAGATGGTTCTGTTGGACCAACTTTTCCAAACACTTTATCAATTAATTCTCCATACCATTGAAAGTGCATTGGCGCATCATTTGCAACTTCATTAATACAATCCGTAATAAGTTTACCTGTATCTACACTTTCTAAAACTGAATTTTCATCTCCATGTTTTCTAAGTAATTCAGCAAATTTTAATAAAACCTCTTTTCTATGTTCAGGAGAACTTTTAGACCAAACTCCACTATTAAAAGCTTTTCTTGAAACTTTAACTGCTAAATTGACATCTTTATGATTACACTTTGCAACTACACAAAGTTTTTTACCAGTTGCGGGATTAATTGTTTCAAACTTTTCACCATCAATAGCATTTACATATTTACCATTGATAAATGCTCTTCCTTCAAATTTAAGTTTACTGGCTATTAATTTATATTTGTTACCTGAACTCATAAAATTTTTCCTATAAATTGTATTTATTTTATTTAAAAATTTAGTCTAAGATACCTTGAAACTAAAATAAATATATTAACTATCAAATTATTAATACAACTTTTAATTGCAATCCCATTTTGATTAAAGAAGTTTTTTTTTGTGTGTACTTGCATTGAAAACTTAATTAGGTTTTAATTAATTTAAATTGATACTTTAAACTAACTAAGAGGAGAGAAGTAAAATGTTTATTAAAACAATTAGCAAGACACTTATTAAAGTGGTTGCAATTATTTTTTTTGCACAAGCTGCTTATGCAGAAATAACTCTTAAGCTTGGAACCACTGGTAGATTGGGTATGCCAATTGGTGACGCAATAGATCAGGCGTTAATACCAGCTATGGAGAAAGCATCTGGTGGTAAGATGAAAATTGAGCCACATTATCAAAGAAGCTTATGTGCAGAGCAAAAATGTGGTGAACAAGCCAACCAAGGACTTATAGCTTTGTGGACTAGTTCTACTGCAAACTATGGTAATTTTGGTCCTGAACTAGCAATCTTCGATTTGCCTTTTATTTTTAAATCACTAGAGGATGCTAAAAGAATATCTGATGAATGGTTAGCTGAAAGACAGTGTAAACTAGCTCTTGAGAATGCCGGCCACATTTGCCTTTCTGTATATTCAAGTGGAGGATTTAGACAGCTTGGAAATGCAACTAAACCTGTCCATGAACCAGACGATATGAAAGGACTTAAGTGGAGAACTACTAAAAGTCCAGTTGAGTTCATGCTAGTTAAAAATTGGGGCGCAACACCAACACCTTATGACTGGAGTCAATTATATCAAGGTCTTCAATCAGGTGTTGTTGAAGGTCAGTATGTTGCTAGTCCATGGCAGCATGTAGCAAAACTTCATGAAGTTGCAAAATATTTCACTGAGATCGGAGGAATGTGGTCTGGAAATATTTTAGCAATGGATGCTAAACAGTATAATGCATTGTCTGACCAGCAAAGAAAATGGTTACACGAAGCAGCTGATGCTTATGGAGAAAAAGTAAACGAGTTGGATAACGCTTGGATTAAAAATGGTGAAGATGCAATTAAAGCATCTGCTAAAGAGTGGTATGTACCAACAGAAGCGGAAATGACTAAGTGGAGAGCAGGTGCAATCGGTGCTTGGTTAGACGCTAAGGGTACTTTTGAACCAGAAGTAGCTAAAAGAGTACTTCTAGAACAAGGTATGGATGGATTTGTAGCTCAGTTAGAGAAAGCTGGAGCTTTATAAATCTTCAAAGAAAACTATGTGAAGACCATTTAGTTCTATTTTAGAATTAGATGGTCTTTACCAAAAAAAAATCATAACTTATTAATATTTATGGAAAGTATTATTTTACTCGTGGTACTCCTTTTTCTAATTTTATTAGGAGCTCCCATTGGATTTATACTAATACTGATACCATTTGTTTATATTCTATTAACAGATGCTGTTCCTCTTGTTTTAATTCCTAGTCAAATGTTTACTGCTATAGACTCAGTCCCATTGACTGCCATTGCATTTTTTATGTTAACAGGTGAATTAATGACAAGTGCAACAATCACTGACCGTTTAGTTGCTTTGAGTAGGGCATTAATTGGACGTATAAGAGGAGGGTTAGCCCAAGTTAATGTTTTGGTGAGTATGTTTTTTGCTGGTATGAATGGTTCTGTTGTAGCAGATACAGCAACAGTAGGAGCATTAGTTTTACCAGCAATGAAAAAAGCGGGTTATCCCGCTGCATTTTCAGCTGCTGTTACAGGAGTAAGTTCCACTATTGGAGGGATTATTCCACCTAGCATAATGATGATTGTTCTTGCTAATGCAACTGAGATTTCGATTGCAGCATTATTTGCAGCTGGAATTATACCAGGGATTTTGATTGGTGTTGTGATAATGGTAATCAACCATTACTTTGCAGTTAAATATAATTTCGAGCGTAGCGATGAACCATTCTCAGTACGTCGAGCTGGTAAAGAATTATATCGTTCTTCATTCGCTCTTTTAATACCTTTGGTTTTAGTGGGGTCAGTAATGGGAGGTGTCGCATCTGTTGTTGAGGCAGGAGCCATCACTGCTTTGGTTGCATTGTTTACAGGTGTATTTGTTTATCGAACTATCAAATGGAAAGATTGCACAGGAGCTTTTCGACGAGCATTCCGTAATTCAGCAATGGTTTTTATTATAATAGCTGCTTCAGGACCTTTTAGTTGGTTACTTACTTCTCTTGGAGCAATTGGTGATCTTGAAGCTTGGCTTTTAGGTTTGGCGGATTCTCCTATATTATTTATTTTAGCTTTAATATTATTCATTTTTCTTCTTGGAACGGTAATGGACTCAGCAGTTAACATTATCATTGTTGGTCCAGTGCTTGTAAATGTTATGTCTCAAGCAGGCTTTCCTGAGGTGCAAGCAGCTATGGTTGTAATAGTAGGATTTTTGATAGGATCAGTAACACCACCTGTTGGTGTTGCCTACTTTACCTCTGCAACAATAGCGCAAGTGCGTCTTGAAAAGGTTGCTATTGCATTAATTCCTTATTTAATTGGATTGTTTTTACTTTTATTTTTTATTCTTGTTGTACCAGAACTAACAATGTTTCTTCCAAACTTGTTGAGTAATTAATGATAAAATTTTTAAACAGTATTGATCGTTTTATTCATCGTACATTGGAAGCTATGTGCTCACTCTTGTTGGCTGCTATGGTTGGCTTTACCCTTTACAATGTTACAATGCGATATGTTTTTAATAACCCTCCTGTTTGGGGAGATTTGCTAACAGTATTAAGTAACATTTGGTTGATGTTTATAGCGCTTTCTTTAACAGCTAGAGATAATGAACATGTAGCATTAAATTTAATTTATGAAAAATTACCAGAGAGAGTTTCATTATACATTCGCCAGTTCTGGAAAATTATGATTATGATAATTGGAGTAGTCTTAATAATTTATGGAATTGAACTTGTAGAGGGTATGCGAGGGAAGTATTGGGAAATGTGGTATTTAGAAATTAGTATGCAAGGTATTGAGTTCAAACCAAATTATATGCCCAAAAAATATGCAGTTGCTATCCTACCGTTAGCTGGATTTTTGACTACCATTGGTGCCGCCATTGGTTTTATAAAAAAGGTCTAATTCATTAAAAAATGTTTGCTTAACCTTTACCTCTCCAAGGAATAGTCTTATCTATTATTTTTCTCAAAGATATATCAAATAAAAGACCCAACAGACCCATTATGAAAATTGTTATCCAAATAACTTCATACTGAAAGTATTTTTTTGCAACATTTTCAACAAAACCAATACCAGTTGTACCTGCTAGAAACTCTGCAGCAACAAGTGTTCCCCAGCACATACCAACAGCAACTCTAATTCCTGTAAGAATTTCAGGAAGTGAATTAGGGAAAATCACATATCTTAAAATTTGTTTTTTAGTAGCTCCTAAGGAGTGTGCAGCGTGTATTTTTGAAAGCTGTGTTCCTGATGCACCAGCTCTTGCAGAAATAATCATGATTGAAAGTGAGACCATGAATAATAAAAATATTTTACCCGTATTATCTATTCCAAGAACTGAAATAATCAATGGCGCCCAAGCTAATGGTGGAACAGGTCTGTATAATTCGATTAAAGGATCAAAGAAGCCTTTAGCAAATCGATTTAGACCCATAAACAATCCTAATGGCACCCCAATAAGAATTCCAAAAACTAAACCTAAAAATACCCTTAAGAATGAGTCCCATATGTGTCCATATGGAACAGGCACTTTAAATAATTTAAAGTCACCAGTAACAACTTTTAAAACGTTACTTTTAAAGTTTTCTTTTACAATTCCATCTTTTGTATGCACTGGATATTCACCAGGCAAAATATCTGCTATCCAATCAGGTAAAATAAATCCGATCATTTTACTTACATCAACCATCTCAATCCATAAAAGAGGAATATTTTTGTATCCAACACTTGGTTTAGACATCAATACAAACTTATTAAATGTATCTGATGGTTTAGGTAACCATCTACCTGAACCTTGTTCAGAACATGTTGGTCCACTTGCTACAATTGTTCCTGCTGGAAATAGAAGAGTATCAATTAACCTTAATCCACCTTGCTCTTTATTTTGTAATTCATCAAACTCTATTATTGCTGCTTGCATTTCATTTAATGCATTAGGAGGATAGATGCTTGCAAACTCTATTCTTCTTGCAATTTTAACAATATTTTTTGCATAGTCAGATGCTATTTCTTCACTATCATCTAATCCTTTTCTGTAAGCTTTAATATCATCTTTAAGTTGTTTGATTGCGCTTTTGAACTGTGGGTTATGGTTTTTTAATTTAAAAAATTTATCGTCAATTTTTTTTAGTTCTGCTGCAGCTGCATGAAATTTTAAACCTTTATTTGTTTGAGGTTCAGTTGGTATTTCAATGGTATTTTCAATTGTACCGGTTCCAGAGTCTATAGTTGTAATTCCCCAGCCACCTTGTTCATCAATAAGTTTCTGTCTCTCAGTTTTTTGTGTATCTGTTTCAAAAGGAAAATCTTTCTTTTGGAAATTGGAACTTAGAAGTTTTATTTCTTCTGTCATTTCCTTAAGTTTAATTTTGGTATCCATTTCCATTAGTTTTTCACTTGTTAAAAATGGAATTAATTTAGAAGTTCTATCAATATAACTTACAAGGATTGTTTTTTGTTGATCATTCAGATCTGGAGATGCTTTTATTTCATTAGCAATTTTTACAAGATTTTTATTTTCAATTTTAATAATCGATGTACTTTTGAATTCCCTTTCTTCAATAGGGAACTGATATTTTAGACCCAATAACGATTCATTAATTTTAGCAACTTGGCACAATTCATTCGCGGATTTTGGATAAAATCCTTTTGCGATGTCCCACGAATAATAAAGCCACAACATCAGAATTGCACTAGTTCCAACTATTACCCAGTGTGTTCCACCTTTTGCTCTTTCTGGATTACCAAAAACTGCATCAACTTTTTCAGTTCTAATTAATCTTCTTCCATAAAGAATACATCCTATTACAGCTACAAATATTAAGATGGTTATAAATTGGGTTAACATTTAATTTTCTTTCCCCATAATTTCCTCTTCCATATTCCAAATCATTGATAAGATTTCTTCTCTTGTAGAAGAGAATTCCTTATTCTTTTTTATTTCTCTTAAGTCTTGTGTAAGACCCATTTCTGCAAATGGAAGATTATACTCTTTGTGTATCCTGCCTGGTCTTGGTGCCATTACATATAATCTTTCTCCAAGCAACAATGCTTCTTCAACAGAGTGTGTAATTAAGATAATTGTTTTTCCTGTCTCTTTCCAAATTTTTAAAACTAATGACTGCATTTTTTCTCTTGTTAAAGCATCTAATGCACCTAATGGCTCATCCATTAAAATTAAGTCAGGATCATTGATTAGACATCTTGCAAGGGCAACTCTTTGCTGCATACCACCAGATAATTGATATGTAGGTGTATTACCAAAACCTTTAAGCCCAACGATATCCAACCATTCATCAACTTTTTTTGCTGTAACTTCAGGATCTTCTTTTTTCATTCTAAGTCCAAAATTTACATTTTCAGCGACTGTCAACCATTCAAATAAAGCACCTTGTTGAAATACCATGCCTCTTTCAACGCCAGGTCCATCAATTTCATTATTATTAAGAGTAATTTTTCCTGATGTTGGTCTTAAAAATCCAGCAGTAATATTAAGTAAAGTTGTTTTTCCACAGCCAGAGGGACCAAGAACTGTAAGCAATTCTCCTTTTTTAAGAGTAAAACTTACGTCTTTTAATGCATGAACGGTTTCCCCTTTTGGAGTTTTAAAAATCATATTTAAATTTTGAGAAACTAGATCACTCATAAATTCTTTATATTAGAAATTTTGTAAAAAAAATAGGCACCAATTATAAAATCAGTGCCTATTTAAAATTTTAAACCCTTAAAATTATAAAGGTAAGAAACTTGTATCTACGTTTCCACCCGGAGTCCCCATTCCTTTTAGGAATGCATCTAGGTTTCCACTTGTCATAGATTGTTTTGTTTCTTCTGGAGTTAAGAATTTAAATCCACTCAAAGTATCTTTCATATCTGAAACTTTCATTTCTGAAGCTTTAGACATTGCGTTCAAGTCAGCTTTACCAGCTTTGTATCTAGCATTAGCTTCATGAGTAACTTCGATGAAAGTTCTTAACATACCTGGGTTTTCTTTCATGAATTTATCTGTAACAGATGTAATATCTATTCCTAAGATACCAGCTGCTCTAGCTTCATCTACAGTTAAAAGTCTTGATCCAACTGCAGTTGCTGCTTTGATAGAATTACCACCAAATAAACATGCCATTACAACATCGCCACTTACTAATGCAGCAGCACCTTCTTCAGGGTCCATTTGAATAATATCCATTTTACCTCTGTCAGCACCAACAACTTTCATACTTTCGTCAAAAACGTATTCAGCCATTGTTCCTAACGGTACAGCAACTTTTTTACCTTCCAATTCAGTAGCGTTTGCTTTTGTAATTCCAGAAGCGTTAGATGTTACACATGTAGTTCCACCCATTCCGTATTCCATAGCAATATCAACTAATTTGATAGGTGCATTAGATTTTACAGCATTGATAAAAGGTACTAATCCTTGTGAGTAAGAAATATCAATATCTCCTGCTAACATTGCGTCAGTCATTGCTCCACCATTAGTGAAATTTGTCCATTTTACAGGAACACCAAGAGCTTTTGCAAAATTTTTTTTCTGCATATCCTCTAGATTTGGGCTTGGCCATTCTAGAAAGTATGCAACTCTAACCTCATTTGCAGCTGAATTCGCAACTGAAATTGATAGGTTAAGTGCAAAAATCGATCCTAGAATAAAACTTAGTATTTTTTTCATTTATTCCCCTATGTTTAATTAATTAAATTATTGATATTTAAATTCAAATTAACCCTGATGTAAAACAAAAAAAGAAACTTATACAATCTTTGGTTGTGTCAATAATGTGGTAGTTAATCTATTTATTTTAGTCTAAAGAGGCCTTAAGGTTTAAAATTAAAACAAAAAAAATATATTTATAGAAAGAAATTTATGAGCTCAGAAAATAGAACTTCAGTGCCAAATTCATTAAATGAACATTGGATGCCATTTACATCTAACAAAGATTTTAAAGCTAATCCAAGGTTAATTACTGAAGCTAAAGGAGTTTACTTAAAAAATCATCATGGAAAAACACAAATTGATGCGAGCTCTGGATTATTCTGTAACCCATTAGGCCATGGTAGAAAAGAAATTACAGAAGCTGTTACGAAACAGTTAGAAACTTTAGATTACGCTCAACCTTTCCAACAAGGTTTTGGTGGATCATTTGAATTAGCAACAAAGATTTCAAAACATACACCAGGTGATCTGAATAAAATGTTTTTTACAATATGTGGATCTACTGCTGTTGAAACAGCTATTAAAATTTCAATAGCTTATCACAGAGCAAAAGGGAACGCGCATAGATTTAGGTTTGTTGGACGTGAAAGAGGTTATCATGGAATGAATATTGGATGTGTTTCGGTAGGGGGAATGGTTAATAATGTGAAAACATTCGCAAGTATTCTTATGCCTGGAGTTCAACATATGAGACATACACATTTACCAGAGCATAAATTTGTAAGCGGTCAACCAGAGACAGGTAGCGATTTAGCTTTAGATTTAGAAAGAATTGCAAGTAACTTTGGTCCAGAGAATATAGCCGCATGTATTGTTGAACCAATTGCTGGATCAACTGGAACATTAGTTCCACCAAAAGGTTATTTACAAAAATTACGAGAAATCTGTGATAAACATGGGATACTTTTAATATTTGATGAAGTAATCACTGGATGGGGAAGAACAGGTTCTAAATTTGGCGCTCAAGAGTTTGGAGTTACTCCAGATATAATGACAATGGCAAAAGCAACTACTAATGGTGTTGTCCCAATGGGTGTTGTTGCTTGTAAAGATGAAATTTATGATGCAGTTATGGATGCATCACCAATGGGATCTGTTGAGTTATTTCATGGTTATACTTATTCTGGAATTCCAGTTTCAGTTGCAGCTGCATTAGCAGTGCAGGATATTTTCGAAAAAGATGATATTTTTAACAGAGCAAAAAATTTAGCTCCATATTTTCAAAAAGGTTTGTTCTCGCTTCAAGACTTAGAGTCTGTAGATAATATTAGAGGCTATGGAATGATGGGTGGAATTGATATGAAATTAAATACTAAACCTGGAAAAGCTGGTTATGAATGTTTTAAATCTTGTTATGAAGCAGGTGTAAACTTTAAAGCAACAGGCGATTGTTTAATCATAGCTCCACAGTTTATATGTGAAGAAAAACATATAGATGAAATTATTGATAAATTAAGAACAGGTATAACTAATTATCAGAAAAATCAGAAAAACTAGTTAGTTAGTCTAGAAAACATATACTAAAAGTTTATGAAAATTGGCGTACCTAAAGAAATTAAGCCTCAAGAAAATAGAATTGGTTTAACACCAGAAAGTGTAAAAACTTTAATCTCAGAAGGTCATGAGGTTTTGGTTGAAAACAACGGTGGCTTTGAAGCTGGCTTCGAAAATGATCAATATTTAAATGCTGGTGCTAAAATTATAAATAATGCAGCAGATATTTTTAATGATGCAGAAATAATTGTTAAAGTTAAAGAACCTCAAAAAGTAGAAGTTGATATGATTAGAGAAAATCAAATTATATATACTTATCTCCATTTAGCTGCTGCAAGAGAATTAACTGAGGGATTAATAAAATCTAAAAGTATCAATATTGCTTATGAGACTGTAACAGATGATAATGGAAGATTACCTTTACTTGCACCTATGAGTGCAGTAGCTGGAAGAATGTCAGTTCAAGCTGGTGCTCACTGTTTAGAAAAAAACCAAAGTGGTAGAGGGTTGCTGTTAGGCGGTGCACCAGGTGTAAAAGGTGGGACAGTTGTTATTTTGGGTGGTGGAGTCGTTGGTGAGAATGCAGCGGTCATAGCTACTGGCATGCAAGCAAAAGTTCATATCGTTGATAAATCTGAAGCAAGATTAAATCAACTGGTTGAAATGTTTGGAGATAAAATAATCCCTGAACAAAGTGATAACTTAGATTTAAATGAATTGGTTTCAGAGGCAGATCTTCTAGTTGGAGGTGTTTTAATTCCAGGAGCAGAAGCTCCAAAGTTAGTTACAAGAGATATGGTTAAGTTAATGAAACGAGGTTCTGTAATAGTCGATGTTGCAATAGATCAAGGCGGTTGTGTAGAAACAAGTAAACCAACAACACACGGTGATCCAACTTATATAGTAGATGATGTTGTTCATTATTGCGTAGCAAATATGCCAGGTGGGGTTCCTAGGACATCAACACTTGCCTTAAATAATGCAACATTACCTTTTTTAGTAAGACTAGCTAATAAAGGTTATCAAAAAGCACTTGGTGAAGATAAAAACTTTTTATCAGGGTTAAATGTTTGTAAAGGGCAAGTAACTTATAAGGCGGTCGCTGATGTATTTGGCTATGATTTTGCAGAACCCGAAAAAGTAATAAAGAATTGAATTCAAAAAAAATAAAAATAATTATACCAAGTCACAATTGTACAAATAAACTTATATCAGTCATACAAAGTTTAAGAAAAAATAATATTACGAGTAAGATTTATATTGTAGATGATAATTCTTTAGTTAGATCAAAATTAATTATAAATTTTATAAAAAATAAATTTTCAAATATTGAAGTATTAATTAATAATAAAAATTTAGGTCAAGGAGGATCAATAAAAAAGGCTTTTAAATCTCTTAAAAAAAATGATGATTTAATTTGTACAATGGATGATGACGGACAACATGACACTAATGATGTAAAAAAAATAATAGCTAAAGCAAATAAGATATATTTTAGTAACTGTGTTATATTAGGATCAAGAGAGTTAAATTATAAAAAAACACCATTTAATTCGTATTTAGGCAACAACATAAGTAAATTAATTTTTTTTTTTATAACAAAAAAAAAAATAATTGATACTCAAACAGGATTAAGATTTTATACCAAATTTATATCTAATAAATTCTTAAAAATTAATTCAAATGGTTTTGATTTTCATAATATCATGAATTATTTTTTAATTAAAAAAAAAATTAAATATTTAGAAACTAATATTAAGACGATATATTTTGACAAAAATAAAAAAACTAGATTTAAGGGAATAAAAGACTCAATTAAGATTTTAAAAAAAATTTTTAATTATACT
Organism: uncultured Pelagibacteraceae bacterium; assembly: GCA_902622655.1. Taxonomy (GTDB): domain Bacteria; phylum Pseudomonadota; class Alphaproteobacteria; order Pelagibacterales; family Pelagibacteraceae; genus Pelagibacter. Next base: position 32,145 of record CACNQY010000013.1, read on the forward strand.
TAGCTAGGACCTGCCAAAATAAATCCGTTTATATCCAAAATAATAACAGTTTTATTATTATTAATTTTTTTATCTATTACCTTTCTAACTTTTGGAGAATGTCCATAAATCAAATAATAATCAAATTTATATAGATTTTTTGTGTCACTGTCTAAAAAGTTGTGCCAATTAATAAATTTTTTAAATGCAGGAATAAAAAAAATTAATTGGAAATCTGTAACAAAATTTTTATTCGCTAATTGATTGTTATTTATTAATTCTATTAATTTATTATTAATTAAATTGTTTCCTATCATATTATTTTTTTTTACCTCATCATATTTAATAATTGATCTATCACTAATAATTAATGTGCTTAAAACTAAAATTGTAAGTATTATAAAAATGATCTTTGAATTTATTTTAATAATAATAGATTTAAATTTTTCTTTATCAAAATTAGAGAAAAAACTTTCTATGTCAGGAAATATTTTAATTAAAAACTTTTCAATGATGATTGAATTAACTATTATTAAACCAGGAATTAAAAAAAGAAAATTTCTATCATCATAAGATAAAAGTAAAGACCAATATACCCAACCAGGAATAATGTAGATAATTAGAACTAATCGAGTGAAATTATTTATAAATAAACCTAATAAAGATAATACTAAGAAATAAATTAAATTTTTGTTTAAAAGTATTTTTAATGAATATTTAAATTTTGTAAGTAAATTAAAATTATTAGTTTGACCCATCTCGTTAAAAATTTCATTTGAGAAAAAATTATTCATTTTAGAATGGTATAAAAAAATAAAATATGCAAAAATTGCAACACCTAAGATTATTTTTTTAATCAAATATTTTTTTTTTAAAACAAGAAAGTAAAAAAATATAAAGATTGCAGACAATTTAATAGTAGAGCCAACAAATATTGCATAGCAGCTCAGATTTATTTTTTGTCTTCTATAAAAATAAAAAAAAATATAAATTAAAGAAACTAATGGTATGTCAACATAGCCTGTTAAAATAAAATTTTTTTTTAAATAAAAAAAAATACAAAATAAAAATAATTTTATTAAGTCTCTAATTTTTTTATAAATAAGTATTTCGTCTAAACACATTATTAGAATTAAAGAAGGAAATAAAAAAGTAGTAAATTTAGTAAATAAAGTTACATCACTATTATTAGAAAATACATAAATCATAGACCATATTTTAGGAATTAAGTATGGTCTAATCATTCCACCAGGGTATTCACCCTCTGAAAATTTAATAGCCCATTCATTGTAAGAAACTACTGCGTCCCAAGAATAAAATACATTTCCTGAATTCTTAT
>CACNQY010000014.1 GCA_902622655.1 uncultured Pelagibacteraceae bacterium
ATATTGTGTCATTTTTTTACTTACTTGACCAAATACTCCTTCGAGATCACTGTAGAGCACTCCATCGCAATCGAACAATATGTTTTTGATATTCTTTAATTCTTTCATTGTCTTATTAAAGTTCCAGATCCTTTATCAGAAAAAATTTCCCACAAACAAGAATGTGGCTTTGTGCCGTTGATTATTCCAACCGCTTTAACACCATTATTTATTGCATCTATACAAGCATTTATTTTAGGTATCATACCCTCTGTAATAGTTTCATCTTTAATCATTTCCAGAACCTCAGATGCAGAAATTTCCTCTATTAATTTTTTATTTTTATCTAGAACACCATCAACATTCGTCATTAACAACAGTCTTCTAGATTTTAAAGATTTTGCTACAGCCATAGCAGCAATATCTCCATTAATGTTATATGTTTGGTCTCCTTCACCTAGTCCTAGTGGTGAAATTATAGGAATTTTATTTTGATTAATTACATTTAATATTGGTTCATTATTTATCTCATTTGGTATTCCCACAAATCCTAGCTCTTCTGCCTCTGGTATAATTTTTATGACGTTATTTTTTTTTGTATTTATTGAGATTGCTTCTGTTTCTTTTTCTTTTAATGATTTTACAATATCATTATTAAAATCAATCAAAACAGACTCAACAATATTAATAATATTTTTATCTGTAACTCTTAGTCCTCTTATAAATTTTGATTGAATATTTGATTTTTCCAATTCACTTTTTATTCTAGGTCCACCTCCATGAATTACTACAGTTGCAAGACCTAATTTATTTAAAATACTAAGATCAGTTATAAAGTTATTAAATGTATTTCTATCAATTAAAACGTTTCCACCATATTTAATTACAATTAAATCATTTTTATATTTTTCAATATATTTAGTCACTTCATTTATTGGTGGTCCATCTTTTGGTAATATTTTTTTTAAGTCCATTTATTACTTTTTTTGAAGTATTAGTTTGCAGTTTTGATTGTAGTACGTTTCATTATTACAACCTGCTGAGCCATTGTTAATATATTATTGACCGTCCAATAAATTACTAAACCACTTGGAAATGGTGCAAGTATCACAGTTAAAAATAAAGGGAAGAACATAAATATTTTTGCCTGCATTGGATCTGTTGGAGCTGGATTCAATTTTTGTTGTATCCACATAGATACCCCCATAGCTATTGGCCATGCTCCAATGACAAGAAACGAAGGCACATCATATGGAAACAATCCAAATAAATTAAAAATGGAAGTAGGGTCCCTGGCACTTAAATCTTGGATCCAACCATAAAAAGGCATATGACGCATTTCTATAGTTACGAATAAAACTTTATACAAAGCAAAAAATACAGGTATTTGTATGAGAATTGGCAAACATCCAGACATGGGATTTACCTTTTCCTTTTTATAAAGAGCCATCATTGCTTGTTGTAATTTCATTTTGTCATCTTTATGCACTTCCTTTAGCCTTACCATCTCAGGCTGAAGTGCTTTCATTTTAGCCATGCTCCTAAATGAAAAATTAGCAAGTGGAAAAAACGCTAAACGAATACAAATTGTAACAGCAATAATTGCCAATCCGTAATTGCCAAATATATTAAAGAAATATTCTAAAGCAGTGAACAAAGGACGTGTTAAAAAGTATAAAAATCCCCAATCAATTGTAAGATCAAATTTATCTATTTTTAAAGACTCCGCATAACCATCAATTACATCAACTCTTTTAGCAGCTACTATTACTTGCAAGTTTTCTTCTATAGAGGAATTGCCAGTTAACATTAATGGTTCTGTTGTAACAAAATTTATTCTGTATTTATTTTTGTAATCCATCGTAGTTTTGAATTCCTTGTCTCTTGGCGGAATAAGAGTTGATATGTAATATTTATCTCCTATACCTAACCATCCTTTTTGAGCAGTTCTTGAAAATTTCTTCTCCTCAATATCGTCATAATCTTCCTCAATTAATTCTTCATCTAATGTAGCGATAGGACCTTCATGAAGTATGTAAAAATCAGTTATACCTGCTGGAATTTGATTTCTTATAATTTGTCCATAAGAATAAAAGTCATATTTTTTATTTGTAGAATTTATTACTCTTTGTTTTATTGTGAATAAAAATTTATCGTCCAAAGCAATTTCTTTTTCAAAAGTGATGCCTTGATCATTTGTCCAATTTAGTTTTATAGGAGATTTATCAGTTAATTTATTATTTCCTGCCACTGACCAAATTGATTCTGAATTTGGGATATCTATATTTTTATCCGTGGTTATAAAACCACTTTCAATTATATAACCTTCTTTAGAGCTTCTTGGTGCAAGAAATTTTACTTTTTCATTGCTCTCTAAACTAACATTGTATTCTTTGAAAGTGAGATCGTCTATTGCAGCCCCCTTTAATGAAATAGACCCAATAATACTTTGATTTTCAAATTTAATTCTTTCACTTTGTTTTAATGCTTCTTCTCGGGAAATTTCAGCCACATTTTCTTTTTGATCAAGAGTAGGTGCATCTGAATTCTGTTCAGTTTTATTTTTTTCAGCCAAATTTTCTTTCGTTATAGGAGGTGGTGCAAAAAATAATGAATATAAAATGATTACTGCAGCCGATAAACTTATAGCAGCAATTATATTTCGAGTTTCCATTATTTATTATCCTTTATTTTTTTTTTTACAGGATCAAATCCTCCACCACCACCTAAGAACTTAATTGGATGACATGATAAAATTCTTTTAATACTCATAAACAAACCTTTAATAAGACCATATTCTTTTAAAGCATCTATACTGTATTCAGAACATGTTGGTAAATATCTACAAGAATAACCCAATAATGGACTAATCAAAAATTTATAGAATTTGATAAATTTAATTAAAATTAAAGTAATTATATTCATTATTTTATTTTTTCAAAATCTTGAAAAAGAGTTTCTTTTATAATTTTGTATTCATTATTTAGCATAGAAGACTTAGCGATAACAAGAAATGAATAATTAAAGTTTATTGATATTTTTTTAACAGCTTCATTCGCAATATTTCTTAATCTTCTTTTAATTTTGTTTCTTTTGACGGCGTTACCAATCTTTTTCTTAGTCACAAAGCTAATGTTTAGTCTATGGCTATCTTTATTTAATAATTTACCAAAATATATTGTTACATATTTATTAGAAATTTTTTTATGTTTTAGTAACTTTTTGAATTCTTCATTTTTTGAAAGAGCAAGAATTTTGCTTTTCATGAAACTAAATAGAAACTGTTAATGACTTACGTCCTCTTGCGCGTCTTCTAGCCAATAATTTTTTTCCACCTTTAGTTTTCATTTTTGAACGAAAACCATGTTTTCGAGCTCGCTTTACATTTGAAGGTTGATAAGTTCTTTTCATAATTAGATTTAGTTAAATTTTGTTAAATTTTGCCCCTTTATATTAGCAATAATAAAAATAGCAAATAGAAGATTAAGCTTTAAAGTGTCAATATTAATGGAAAAAACAAAAAAAATTAAATTAATTATTGGGTTATCTTATTTATTGATGGTTTGTTTGTTTTTATATTTTTTCTTCTCAAAATTTAGTCTTCAAGAGATAACTTCTTACGATTTTTTAAAAGATAATAGATCTTATTTTATTGAGCTTAAAAACTCTAACTTATTATTTGTATCCTTAATTTTTTTGATACTAACAATATTATGGGTTTTCCCTTTTTTAGGATTTGGGTCTCCAGTTGCTTTGGTGGGTGGTTTTATTTTTGGAAAATGGATTGGGACAACTCTTGTTGTTTTTGGTTTAAGTATAGGCGCAACATTTTTATATACTTTTGGTAATTTTTTTTTAAAAGATTTGATAAGAGAGCGGTTTTTAAATAAGTTTCGAAAACTAGAAAAAAAATTTAAAAAATCAGAATTTATATATTTATTAATTTACCGTTTCGTGGGGGGTGTACCTTGGCAATTGAGCTGTTTATTACCCACTTTATTCAACGTAAAAAAAACAAACTTTTTTTTTGCATCGTTAATAGGAATAATTCCACAAACTTTTCTAGCTGTTTCAATAGGCTCTGGATTAGAAAAAGTTGTAGATGAAAATGCAAAAGTCCCAGGTTTAACTGATATAATATTTTTACCAGATATATACGTCCCAATTTTAGCTTTTTTCTTTCTAATTTTGTTGACACTTTTTTTAAGGAATTTTTTTTACAAAAATTAGTGGTGCTCCCACCCTGTACTGACCAGGGAACTAGTCATTACCAATGACTTGTTATACCATTTAACTACAGGAGCTTTGAGACAAATTGTATTTTATTGATAATAAAGCATTTTTTTCAAATTATTGCCTTAATTTTTTGATGAATATGATTTATATCTATTTTAGGTAAATGTTATGGGAATTCATTACGATTATAAATCAACCAAAGGCAATAAGCTTATGGAAAAGCAAGCCAAAAGAGAAAAAAAGCTTGCTGAAAAAAAAGCTAAACGTTTAGCCAAAGAAGACCCAAAAAAACAGGAAAATAAAACACCAGCATTAGATCCTAATAAACCAATTTCTTTAGACTTCCTCACAAACCCAAATAAAGAATGAGTTCAAAAGACAAAAATGAGCGTTTAAGCTTAGCGCTTAGAAAAAATTTGAAGAAAAGAAAGCTTTTTCAAAAAAAGAATAAAAAGAAAAATGATACTAAACGATAAGCAAATAATAAAATTAGCTGAGGAACATGAAATGATTAGTCCTTTTGTAAATAAAAGTGTTGCTGATGGAATTAGTCATGGCGTTAACCCATTTGGTTATGATCTTCGTTGTGGGTCTGAATTTAAAATTTTTACTAATATAAAAGGAGCTACTGCGGATCCAAAAAATTTTAGTGAAGATAACTTTGTAACTGTAAAAGATGAAGAATCAATTCTAATTCCACCAAATTCATTTGCACTTGCATCAAGTCTTGAATATTTCAAAATGCCAAGAAATGTTACAGGATTAGTAACTGCAAAATCAACATATGCAAGATGTGGTTTGGGTGTACCACCAACAGTATTGGAAGCTGGTTGGGAAGGTGTTTTGGTTTTAGAATTTTCAAATCACACAAGCAATTCAATAAGATTGTATGCAAATGCAGGCGCGGCTCAGATATTATTTTTTAAAGGAGAGCAACCTGATATCTCTTATGCGGATAGAGATGGAAAGTATCAAGGTCAAACAGGAATTACCTTAGCAAAATCAAAATAATTTATGGATAAATTTTCTATCACCGGTCCTTGTCGAGTGATGAAAGGCGAGGTTTTGATTTCAGGTTCTAAAAATGCTGCTTTACCAATTCTAGCTGCAACATTGTTATTTGACAAACCTGTAATTATCGAAAATCTTCCAAGGGTAAGAGACATTTATACAATGCTAAACTTATTAAAGTCTCTTGGGTCAAATATAGAATTTTTAAAGAATAAAAAAACAGTAAAAATTACTAAGACTAAAAAACAAAAACAGTTTGCATCTTATTCAATTGTTAAGACAATGAGGGCAGGAATACTCGTACTCGGACCTTTAGTTGCTAAATATCATAAATCTATCTCAAGTTTTCCAGGTGGATGTGTTTTGAATGGTAATTCTGGTAGACCAATTAATTTACATTTGGAAGCTTTAAAAAAACTTGGAATGAAATATGAAATAAAAAAAGGATATATCCATGCAAAATCTAATGGTAAATTAAAGGGTAACAAGATTAAGTTTTCTTCGATAAGTGTCGGAGCGTCGGAGCAACTTATAACATCAGCAGTTTTAGCAAAAGGAAAAACTATTTTACGCAACCTTGCGTGTGAACCTGAAATTTTAGATTTAACTAATTTTTTAAATTCAGGAGGTGCTAATATTAAATGGATTGGCAAAAGAACCTGTCAAATTATTGGTGTAAATACTCTTAATGAAACAAAATATTCTGTAATGGGTGATAGAATTGAAACTGGAACCTTTTGTGTTGCTGCAACTTTAGCAAAGGGAGATTTGTTAATTAAGAATTTTGATCCAAAGTTAATTAAAACCGAATTAAATATTTTAAAAAAAGTTGGTGCAAAGATTAAATTATCTAAAAGTAGTATTCACATAAAAGGACCAGAAAAAATTAAAAGTATAAGAAATATTACTACTAAAGAGTATCCTGGATTTCCTACAGATCTTGCTCCTCAATTTATGGTCCTTCTTTGTAAGGCTAATGGCACAAGCTCAATTAAAGAAAATATTTTTCAGGGAAGGTTTTTACATACAATGGAACTTCAGCGACTTGGAGCTAAAATAATTATAAAAAACAGAACCGCAAAAATAGAGGGTAATACAAACTTTATAGCAGCAGAGGTAATGTCAAGTGATCTGAGAGCATCAGCTGCATTAGTACTTGCTGGTATCGTTTCAAAAGGAAATACAATAGTTACAAGGGTTTATCATTGCGATCGTGGTTATGAAAATTTTGAAAATAAGTTAAAAAAAATTGGTGTTAAAATTAAAAGATTAAAATAATGAACAAATATCTAGCAAAAATAATAGCCAGTGACCAAGAAGGTTTACAAATGATTTCAGCATGCAGTTCTGGTGCTAAAGTTAAAATTGTAAATATAAAATATCTAGAATCTAATAAGGTTTTTTTATTGTCAATTGAAAGAACCAAGGTTGAAACTGATCAGGAAGATAAAAAAATCAATAGCATTTGTAGGTTTGATTTTGTTGATAAAGTAAGATCAAAGAACATTGATCAATCAAATCAAGAAACAGTTTTAGAGTTAATTGGTATAGATTATTTGAAAAATAATGATGTTTATGAAATAAATCTTATTTTTAATAATAATGCTCATATTGCTTTAACTACTGAAACTATTGAAGCAAGATTAGAAGATCAAAATGAAATTATATAGTTATGAAGATATTAAATAATAAAAGTAAAAATTTTGATAAATTATTAGATAATTTGCTTCTACAGAGAAAAAAAAAAATTCAATTAGGCTCTGTTTATGTAACAAATATAATTGTAGATGTTAAAAAAAATGGAGATAAAGCATTATTAAAATACGAGAAAAGATTTAACCAAAACAATATAATTATTCCAAGCCCAAAACAAATAAAAAAATCTATAAATTCACTTGATAAAAAAGTAAAGAAAGCAATCGATATAGCCTATAATAGAATTTATAAATTTCATTCACTTCAAAAATTTAAAAATATTTCTTATACAGATAAATTAAAAAATAAACTTGAATATAAATACGTACCTTTAGAATCTGTTGCAATTTATGTTCCTGGTTCAACTGCATCGTACCCATCAAGTGTGTTGATGAATGCTATTCCAGCAATTGTTGCAGGAGTTAAGAGAATAGTTATGATTAATCCAGGACATAAAGGAAAACAAAATCCTGCAGTATTATACGCTGCAAAAAAATGTAAAATAAAAGAAATTTATTCCATCGGGGGTCCTTCCGCTATTGCAGCAGTATCTTATGGAACAAAAAAAATTAAAAAAGTTCATAAAATAGTTGGTCCTGGTAACGCATATGTTGCGGCAGCAAAAAAGGAAGTTTTTGGCGATGTCGGAATTGAGGGTATGACTGCAGGACCTTCAGAAGTTACAATAGTTTGTGATAAATTCTCAAATCCTGAATGGGTTGCAAGTGATTTAATCGGACAAGCTGAACATGATATTCTTGCACAATGTATTTTGATTTCAAAAGACAAAAATTTACTTGATAAAGTTAAGGTTGAAATAAATAAACAATTAAAAGAAATTCCAAGAGCCTCTGTTGCAAGAAGAAGTTTAATTAATAACGGTATTCTAATGTATATCTCTTCAGACAATAAAATAATAAGCGTTATAAATAAAATTGCTCCAGAACATCTAGAATTAAATGTTAAAAATTATAAAGCATTAGTTTCTAAAATAAAAAATTCAGGATCAATATGTTTAGGTAAATATGCAGTTATGGCTATGACTGATTATAATGTTGGATCAAATCATGTACTACCAACTAATGGTTCTTCAAAATATTCAAGCGGAATCTCTGTAAATGAATTTTATAAAAGGATTTCATATGTAAACTTATCAAAAAAGGGTATTGAAAGTCTTGGGCCATCAGTTATAACACTTGCAAATTATGAAGGGTTAGTCGGACATGCTCAATCTGTAGTAAAAAGAATAAGGAGAAAATAAATTTGGCAAAACAAGATCTACTAGAATTTAAAGGCAAGGTAATTGACTTGCTTCCAAATGCTATGTTCAGAGTTGAGTTAGAGAACGGAGCAAAAGTGACGGCTCATACAGCTGGTAAATTGAGAAAGAATAGAATAAGAGTTTTGCAAGGTGATAGTGTTACAGTAGAAATGACACCTTACGATCTTACTAAAGGAAGAATAATCTTTAGAGGATAATTAAGGCTGAGTAGCTCAGGAGTAGAGCAGAGCCCTGAAAAGGCTTGTGTCGGAGGTGCGAATCCTTCCTCAGCCACCACCCCAAAGTTTCGTCTTGAAATAATCTTAAAAGAAATTAACTTTATTCTTATTACAAATAACAAAAGGAATAAGAAATAAGATGAGTACATTAAAAGGAACTGTTAAATGGTTTAATGGTAAAAAGGGCTTTGGATTTATTGAAAGAGAAGACAAAGAGAAAGATGCATTTGTTCATGCCAGTGCAGTGAAAGCGGCAGGCATGAGATATCTTAACGAGGGAGATAAACTTGAGTTTACATTAGAAGATGGTCCAAAAGGTCCCTCGGCTGTAAATTTAAAAAAAGTAGACTAATTCAGAAATTATTTTAAAGGGCGTTTTATCTATTATATGGATAAACGTCCTTTTTTATTTAGCCCTTGAATATAAATTTATTTTGTCTAAAAGACTGCTCATGAATATAAATATTACATATAGAAAGACTTTTCGAAGTACTCACAGAAACTGTTTTCATAGCCAGTAGGCTATTTATTTATATTATAATTTTAAATCCACATAAAATAAGATAAAAACAAAGAGGATAAGCCCGGGTGGTGTAATGGTTAGCACGGAAGTTTGTGGAACTTTAAGTTTGAGTTCGACTCTCAGCCCGGGTACCAAAAAATGAATAAAGAAAAAAAATTAATTCCTGGATTACCTTCAGGGTTTGAAGATCGTTGGGATAAAAAACTTCTTCTCAAAAAAAAGCTTTTAAAAGCTATTGAGAATAATTTTATTAAATTTGGAGCAGAGGCTCTGGAAACCCCTTCGTTTGAGATAAGTGAAAATATAGGATCTTTTTTGGCAGAAGATGAAGCTAATCCTATGTCTGATGTATTTTCATTTCAGGATGGAGAAAAAAGTATTACTCTTAGGTATGATCTTTCAAGCCCACTAGCTAGATTTGTTGCTCAAAATAATCAAGAGCTTCCATCAATCTTTAAACGATATGCTATTCAAAATGTCTTTAGAAATGAAAAGGCTGGTAACGGAAGGTATAGGGAATTTATGCAAGCAGATTTTGATATCGTGGGAAATGTTAATCCTGCTCAAGCAAATGCTGAGCTTTGTAATTTAATATCAAGTACTTTGTTAGATTGTGGTCTGAAAAAAGATCAATTTACAATTAACATTAGTAACAGAAAAATAGTTCAAGGATTAATTGATGATTTAAAAATATCAGAAGAAAAGCAGGCAAAAGTAATTAGGGCAATTGATAAATTAGATAAACCAGGTTTTGGTTTAAAAGGTGTTGAAGATTTGCTTAAAAAAGAGAGAAAAGATATAAGCGGTGCAATCACTAAGGGTGCAGATTTAAACGATGAACAAGCTTCTGAAATACTTAATTTTCTAAAAATTAAAGATCTAAAAGAATTAAAAGAAACATTAAAAAATCCATTGTCTCAAGAAGGTATACAAGAATTAGAGGAAGTATTTGAAGTATTAGGCTACAGTTCAAATTTAAACCAAGTCAAAACAAATTTTACAATTGTTAGAGGATTAGCTTATTATTCAGATTTCATTGTTGAAACAAATCTAAATTTTAAAGTTACAAATAATAAAGGTAAAGAGGTCGATATAGGCAGTATTTGTTCTGGTGGAGCCTATGCAAAATTAATCTCAAGATTTAAAGGTGTAGATATTCCAGGTACTGGAATTAGTTTTGGAGTGGATCGATTGTTGTTTGCTTTGATGCAATTAGATCAAGTAAAAGTAGATAGTCAAAAACCAGTTTTAGTTTGTGTAATGGATGAAAAATATCTTAAAAATTACTATGAAATTTTAGATCTATTAAGAGATAATAATATCAATGCTGAAATTTTTTTAGATGCAAAAAAAAATTTAGGTAAGCAACTAACCTTAGCAAATAAACGCGAATTGGATGTTGCAATAATATGTGGTGAAAATGAATTTAATGAAAATACAGTCACTATTAAAAGCCTTAAAGGTGTTAAGGGTGAAAATAATAAAACATTTCCAAAAGAAAATTTAATCGATGAAGTTAAAAAACTTATCTGACAATATCCTTAGATCTGTAAAATCTAAGGGTTTCAAATATATTGATTTACCCTCAGTAATTGAGGCTAATCATATTGTTCAAAGATCAGGAGAAAACTTTAGAAAATTTATCTTTTCTTTTACGGATCAAAATGGAAGCGAGTTGTGTTTAAGACCAGATTTAACAATTGCATCTTGCCTAAGATACTTAGAAAAAAATTTAAAAGGTAAGGAAAAAATTTTCTACAGTGGTCAAGCTTATCGAAAATCACAAAATAAAAAAGACTCAATCATTAGAAATCAAATTGGATTTGAAATTTTAGGATCTAAGGATGAGAAAAATGACGATAAAGAAATTATAAATACATCTCTTAAATCGCTTCAAAATATCAAATATTCTTCAGGATCACTTACTATTGGTAATGTTGAAATATTTAATTTGTTAATTTCAAAATTGGATATTCCAAAGAGATGGAAGCTAAGATTATCCAGACACTTCTGGAGAGAAGAATATTTTAATGATTTATTAAAAAGATTAGAAACTAATTCAGATGTTGATCCAACAATTGTGGAAATAGATAAGAAGCGTTATCTGAAAATGCTTAAAGAAGATTTATCAAACATAGTGGCAGGAAGAACAATTAACGAAATATTAAAAAGATTCGATCAAAAAATCAAAGATCCTAGAAGAACTAGTAAAGGAAAAAATGTTTCAAAAGTAATAAAAGATTTTTTAAAAATTAAATGCCCAATAAATAAAGCAGCCATAGAGTTAAATAAATTTTTTAAAAAAAACAGAATAAATTTAGCCGTAGATCAAAAATATTTTCCAATTTCTAATAACAAGGTTTCAAAATTAAATGTAGTATTTTCAGCATCCTTTGGAAGGCAATTAGAATATTACACTGGAATGGTTTTTAAAATCGATATTAAATCTATAAACTCATTAAAAAATATTATTAATGGTGGTCGTTATGATGGTCTAATTTCAGACTTAGGATCAAAAAAAAAAACTCCTGCAGTAGGTGCTGCTTTAAATTTAAATTACTAATGACAAAAAATATTTTAAATATTGGAATTCCAAGCAAAGGTAGACTTAGAAAAGATGTTTTAAATATTTTTAAAAAAAATAAATTAAACCTCATTTCTGAAAGAGGAGAAAGAGACCTTTTAGGATCAATAAAGCAATATAAAAAAATTAAGATTTTATATCTTCACGCAAGAGAGATTATCGAAAGACTTGGAGATGGATCTATGGATATAGGTTTTTCTGGCTTTGATTTATTAAAAGAGAGTGAAATAAACACTCAAAAAAAAATTAATGTTTTAAAAAGATATAACTTTGGTAAAGCTACATTGGTAGTTGCAATTCCAGATCCATGGATAGATGTACAAACAGTTGCAGATTTAGAAGAAATTGCATTTGAATTTAAAGACAAGAAAAAGAAAAGATTAAGAGTTGCAACAAAATATCCAAACTTAACAAGGGAATTTTTGTTTTCTAAGGGCGTTACCCAATTTAAATTAATTGATAGTTTAGGTGCAACTGAAGCTTATCCTTTTACAGGCTCATCGGAAATAATTACAGATATCACTTCTACCGGAGAAACGTTAAAAGCAAACAATCTACGTATTTTAAAGGATGGAGAAATATTAAGATCAGAGGCCTGCATGATGATTTCTAAGTCATCCAATAATAAAATGGGTCTTAAAAAAATAGTAAAATTACTTTCTAAAAATTAAGTCTTTCCAATAAATTAGTATAATTTTGATAATATCTAGATTTCTAATAATTGCATAAAGTGCAACAATAACACAAATAATAAAGAATATTTTTAATACTAAAATTAGTTCCATGAAGTATTTTTAAATATTTAAATACATTAATCAAATATTTACGATAAAATAAAAAATTAGAATCATGGATAATATATTGTTAATTTTACTAGTTTTGTTATTAGGCGGCGTTTTAGCTATTCTTTATCTAAATTTAAAAACCAAGCCAAAAGATGAAATTGAAAACAAAGAAGCTGAGGAAATAGCTAATTTAAAATCAGAAATATCAAGTTTAAAAGATACCTTAAACACTACAATCAATAGCTCACTTGGTGCAATGTCGACTTCATTTAATAACCTATCAACTGGGGTTACTAAAGATATGACTGAGACTTTAACTAAAGTAGAAGAAAAAGTTGGTAATTTTAATCAACAAGTTCAATTACTAAATCAAAGCCAAGAGGGGATAACCAAAATTTTAGCTGGAGTTAAGAAATATGGAACTCTTGCAGAATTTAGCTTAGACGCCCTAATTAAAGATTTGTTGCCGGCCTCTCAATTCATGACGAATGTAAAAATGAAAGAGGATACAAGTGAAAATGTGGAATTTGCAATTAAACTTCAAGGAGATGTTTTGGTTCCTGTGGATAGTCATTTTCCAGTTGAAAAATTTAAAGCAATTACCGATGGTCATGACGCGGAAGACAAAAAGGCTGTTGCAGATGCTAGAGCAAAATTAGCCTCAGCGTTTAAAGCAAAAGCTAAAAGCGTTAATGAAAAATATATTGTTCCTCCAAAAACTACTGATTTTGCAATTGTGTACGCTCCTACAGAAAGCTTATACAAAGAATTAACTGAATACCAAGATCCAAGTTCAAAAGAATTATTAACTCAAGAGTTAATGAAAAAATATAAAGTCGTAATATGTGGACCTAATACTCTTTCTGCTTACTTACAGTCTTTACATATGGGTTTTCAGTCATTGAAAGTGCAAAAAGGTGCAACAGAAATTTACAATCATTTAAAAACAATCAGTACAAGATTTTCTAAACATTTTGATAACATTATAGTTCTTAGAAAAAAATTAGAAGACGCAATGGGAGTTGTTGATAAATTTGGAACCGATGCAAGATCAATTTCAAGAACGTTAGAAAACATTAAAGATCCCGAGCAGGTTGAGAAAGCCGTACAAACTGAAAACGTAGAAAAATTTGAAGAACAGAAAAGGCAGCTTAAAAATTAATTTCTTTTTTTCTGTAATAACGTCTATAAGAAATCTCATGCAGTGGAATCAAAAATACGATTATCCCACATCTTCAAGGGCAACTGTTGATGGTGTTAGAAGATATTTATTAGGGGAAGCAAAATTACCAAGTGTTACCTCAATTTTAGATGCAACAAGGTCAGAAGAGGATAAAGCGGCATTAGCAAACTGGAGAGAAAGAACTGGACAAAAAGAAGCTGAAGCAATTACAAAAGCAGCAAGTAGTAGAGGGTCTCAAATGCATAACTATTTAGAGTCCTATTTACTTGGAAGAGAAAATTTAAGTTTTTTTGAAGATAACGAACAATACAAATTAATGGCTAAAGAAATCATTGAAAAAGGTTTGAAAAATAGATTGGATGAAATTTGGGGTGTTGAGTGTACTCTTTATTACCCAGATAAGTATGCAGGTACTGCTGATTGTGTTGGAGTGTATGAAGGAAAAGAAACAATAATTGATTTTAAACAAAGTAATAAACCCAAAAAAGCCGAATATATAGATTCATGGCTTCTTCAAACAAGCGCCTATTCTTTAGCACATAACATTGTGTATAACTCCAATATCACATCTTGTGTAATTTTGGTTTGCACAGTAGATAAATTATTTCAAGAGTTTAAAATTCAAGGACACGATTTAGTTATTTATCAAAATTTGTTTTTGGGAAGATTAAAAAAATTTAATGAGCTATCGAATTTAATTTAAGATTTTATGGATAAAATAGTAATTTACGATACCGAAACAACAAATAGCACAATTTGGGGCTCAATAATTGAAGTAGGTGCTGTAGTTGTTGATAAAAATTTAAAAGAGATTGGTAAGCTTAACATTCGTGGCAGAATGCCTGAAGGTGAAGTTCCAAGTGCAAAGGCTTTATTAGTTAATTCTACTAGCATTGATTTACTTACTAAAGGTAATTATTCGCATTATGATTTTTTAGGAGCTGTCGAAAACTTTTTCTCTAAAGCTGCCCCAGCATTGTTTATGGGTTGGAGCAATTTAAATTTTGATAGGCGTATGTTTCATTTTAATTTTTTTAAAGGGAACAGATATCCTTACATTACACACTCATCACCCAATAAAGAACACGATGGTTTACACGTTGCAAGAGCCGCACAAACTATAAATCCAACAACACTAAAAACTGAACTAACAGAGGCTGGCAATGAAAGTCTTGCTCTAGAGGGTTTGGCTAGACAACAGGGATTTGATACATCTCAACAACACACTGCTTATCATGATGCATTTACAAGTTTAAAAATTCTTAGAATTATAAAAGATAAACATAAAGATAATTGGGAAAATTTTCTAAATACATCTACGAAAAATAGCGTTGAAACTGTTTTAAAAAGCGAAGGTATTTATTCAATTTTTGAAAATGTTAAAGGAAAAAATATGATGTATCTTGTTTCCACATTACATCCTGATCATTGTTTTCATCCATCATATGCATCTTGGGGATATTTATTTGATTTAAGAAGAGATCCTGAACCATTATTAAATTTATCAATAAATGATCTTAAAGTTTATTTAAAAAAGTTTAGTCCGAAAGCATTAAGAGTTATTAAAACCAACAAAGCACCTGTTGTATTAGATAAAAAGTTTGCATTAAAGGAAAAGGCATATGCAGACTTAGATTTAGAAACCATTCAAAAAAGAGCAAAAATGGTTAGAAATAGTGAAAATTTTTGTAAAAATATTCAAATCATTAATAGAGAATTAGCTGAGGAAAAAGCTCAAACTAAAACCCAGGAAGATTTATTGCCTGAGGAAACTTTATATGAAAAATTTATTCCTAACAAAGATACCCAATTGTTTAAAACTTGGCATAGTTCTTCTTGGGAAGATAAATTAAGAATGTTGGATAAGTTTCAAGATAAAAGATGTAGTTGGTTTGGGCAAAAAATTATCTATCAAGAAGCACCACATATTTTACCTCCAGATTTATATAAAAATATAAAAAGTGAAATTGCTAGACGGATTTTAAGTAAAAACAGAGAAAAATGGCAAACCATTGGAATGGCTTATCAAGAAATTGATACCTTGAGAGATCAAGCATCAAATCGAGATGATGAAGAAGAACTAAAAAAATTGGATGAAATAAATGAATTTATTATGTCTATAGAAAAAAAATATGAAATTGCCTAGTTGACTTTAAGACTGCAATTTATAGAAAGGATATATGCTTACAAATTTTAAAGACGAAGATTTTGATGCTAAAATCAAAAATGAAGAAGTTTCAGTGATTCAGTTTTCGGCCGAGTGGTGTGGTCCATGTAAGGCACTAAAACCAATAATGGATAAATTATCAGATGAATATAAAGATAAGGCTGGTTTTTATTATGCTGACGTTGAGGATGGTGGAATAAATACTGGGAGTGTAGCAGGGATCAGAGGTGTTCCAACGGTTATTATCTATAAAAAAGGTATTGAAGTAGATAGAAAAGTTGGTGGAGTTCCTGAAAGTCATATGAAGGAATTTTTAGAAAAAAATATCTAATTTAAATTTAAAACTTCACCCGCAAGATATAACGAACCAGTTATAAGTATTATATCGTTTTCCTTTGCTGGGATTGATTTGATAGCATCCTCTATACTTTCCTTATAATTTATATTTGGAAAGCTATTTAGTTTGTCTTTTAGCTCTTTTCCTTTAATTGAATTAGGTTGATTGGGTATATCTATTGTTGTTAATGAAGCAATATCCTTAAAGTAACTCATATATTCTCTATGATTTTTATTTGCCATCATTCCAAGAATGATATGTTTTTCACAATCTAAACTTTCTAAGTATTCATTTAGTACTTTTGCACCCAAAGGATTATGAGAACCATCAACAAGCAGTTGATGATCTTTTACAAGTTCCTTAAGTTTGCCAGACTTAATTTCTTGTAATCTTGCGATACTACTTATTTTTAAAACACCTTTTTTAATGTGATTATCTTTAATATTCAAATCTTTTAAAGTTCTCAGTGTTGCGATAGCTGTTGAAACATTTTCTAATTGAAATTGACCTTTTACATTTGGCATAGGTAACTTTATTCCCCCAAGTTTGTCTTCATAATAAAAGAAGTCATTCTCTTGCGTTATAAAACTATAATTTTCGTTATGAAAAACTTTATTTGATCTATTATTAGATATTGTTTTCTTAATATGATCTGTGATTTTATTAGTACTTTGTTTTGCTACTATAATATTCGAGTTTAAAAGGCTTGATGTTTTTTCAAAAATAATTTTTTCAACTGTTTGTTCATTTTCTGGCAACCAATCTAAATGATCAAGACCAATAGAAGTTATAACGCTAGCAAGGTTATTTTTTAAGATATTAGTAGCGTCAAATCTAAAGAATAATCCGCTTTCAATTAAATTAATATTATCTGGATATTGAGATGCTTTACAAAAATAAGCTGCAGTCAGTATTTCAAAAAAAGTAATTGGTTCACCATTGTTGGCATTTTCAATCTCTTCAAGTAAACTTGCTAAATCTCCATCATTCAACACTTCATTATTAAAAACAAACCTTTCATTAATACTTTTGATATGAGGACTTGTGTAGATATTACATTTGAAATTTGCTTCTTTTAAAATAGAAAACATAGCTTGGATAGTTGAATACTTTCCATTTGTCCCAACGATTGTAATTGCTTTGATTTTATCTTGGGGATTTCTTAATTTTTTGCAGAGATTTTGAATACGATCTAGACTTAAATCTATTTCCTTAGGATGCAGCTTTTGTAAGCGACTGACTATTTTCTGAAGTTTCATTTTCATCAGAGCTTACAACAGAATTTTGCTTTAACAATATTGATAATAAAGTTCCTATTTTTGATGCAAGGTCTTTACGCTCAACAATTAAATCAACAAAACCTGTTTTTTCCACATATTCACTTTTTTGAAACCCCTCAGGTAATTCCTCTTTAACTGTTCCTTGAATAACTCTTGCACCAGCAAATGCAATTAAAGCACCAGGTTCTGCAATATGAATATCGCCTAACATTGCGTATGAGGCTGTAATACCACCTGCTGTTGGATCAGTAATACAAACTAAATATGGAAGTCCATTTTTCTTTAATTCATTTATAGCAAGTGTCGTTCTTGTCATTTGAGATAATGAAATTAAACTTTCCATCATTCTCATTCCACCTCCAGCACTTATACATAAAAATGGAGTTTGATTTTCAATAGCATGTTGTATTCCATATAAAAAGGCTTCACCTTCAGCAGCAGCCATTGAAGCGCCTAAAAAATCAAAATCGGATGCAACAGCAGTTACTTTTATGTTATTAATAGTACCACAACCGACCATCATTCCACATTCTAATCCAGTCTTCTTTCTAGCACTTTTTAATCTTTCTTTATAAGATTTAGAATCCGTCCAATTTAATGGATCGTCTTTTGGAATAGGAGTTTTAAATATTTCATAATTGTTTTTTCCAAATAAGATATCAAATCTTTGTTTAGGTTTAATTCTATGATGTTTGTTACAGTCTGGGCATACCCAGAGGTTACGTTCCAAATCTTTTTTTAAAATTGGGCCCCTACAACAAGAAGTCCAATCACTATTAGCTATATCTTCTTTTGAAGCTCTTTCACGTATAGCAGTTTTAATTTTTTCACCTGCCTTAATAATTTTTGTTATCCAGTTCATTGAATCTTATTTCTTAATCTTTTAACAACATTAGTAACATTTGTGACAGCATTTTGTCTTTTTTTAACAGATTTAGAGATTTCTTTACAAAGAGCACTACCTACGACTAAACCATCGGCTTTTTTGAGAGATTTTATTGTCTTTTCTGTAATTCCAAAACCTATAACAACGTTTTTTGATTTGTTTTGTTTTTTAATATTAAAGTATTTTTTTAATATTTTTTTAGGTGAAACTTTTAATTTACCCCCAGTAGTTGATAACATACTAATATAATATATCATATCATGTGAATCTTTAATTATTTTTTTTAATCTCAAAACAGATGTAGTTGGAGATACTAATTGAATAAAATTAATTCTTCTTTTTTTACATTTTAACGCAAACTTTTTATTTTCTGGATAAGGAAGATCTACAACAATCAAGCCATCAACTTTTATATTTTTACATTTATCTAAAAATTTATTTTCGCCATATTGAAAAATCATATTATAATAACCCATTAAAATAATTGGCTTATTTTTTTTTGATTTTTTAAAATCTTTTACTAAAGAAAAAATATCATTAATTTTAATTCCATTTTTTATAGCTCTATAAGCGCTTGTTTGAATTTGACCACCATCAGCAATTGGAGTGTTGTGAGGAAATCCTAACTCACAAATATCCGCATATCTAGAAATTGATTTAAGAATTTCTAGTGATTTTTTTTTGGTACTATCTCCTGCTACAGTATAAGTTAGCAATGCTGGTCTATTCTCATTTTTAGCATTTTTAAATGCTTGATTTATTAGAGAGCTCATTACTTTTTACCCAATCTTTCTTTTAAAATATCTCTGTCTTTTTTTGCATCACCACATGAATTAACAATAATGATGGTATCTTTACTGAGCTTTGGTGCAATTCTAATCGCTTCTGCAAATGCATGGCTAGGCTCTAAACTTGGATTTAGATTTTCATATTTAGTAACCATCACGTGTGCGTTAAGGGCTGCTTCGTCGGTAGCAAAAGTATATCTTGCTCTTTTAGTATCTTTTAAATAGCAATGAATAGGACTAACACCTGGGTAATCTAACCCAGCACTAATAGACTCTGTTTCATTAATTTGTCCCTCACTATTTTGACAAAGATAGGAAGCTGCACCATGTAAAATTCCAATTTTAGCATTTCTACTTAACGGCGCTGCGTGAAATTTTGATTTTTCTGGCCCACCTGCCTCCACACCAATTAATTCAACTTGTTTTTTGTCATAATCAATAAATTCACTCCAAAAACCATAGGCAGAACTTCCTCCACCTACACAATTAATTAGCTTTATTTTTTTTGGCATTAGTTTGAATTTTGATTTTATTTGTATTTTTAACTCTTTTGATATTTGTGTAGTGCTCCAACCACAAATTTTAACAAATATATTTGGACCTACAGTGCTTCCTACGCACATATGTGTGGTATCACAATTAGAAACCCAATATCTCATACATTCACTAACTGCATCAACTAATGTTTGGCTTCCTGTATAAACTGGAACTATTTCAGCTCCATTTTTTCTAATTGCATCACAGTTAGGTTTTTGTCTTTTAATATCTTTTGCCCCCATAAATATTTTACATTTAAGATTAAATTTTTTAGCAGCCATACTAAGCATTTTTCCTGCGTAACCAGCACCTGTATCTCCAACAATGTATTTTTTACCCATAGCCTTACATATTAAAGCGTGGACAGTTGCATTATATATTTTGTGCGCACCACCATTTGCTTCAGAAACAATTTTTGCCCAAATCTGTGCTCCTCCCAAATAGTTTGACAAATTATCAAGCTTGTTAAATGACGTAGGAGTTCCAATATAATTTTTAAAATAAAAATCTCTTTTTTTAAGAAATTTTTTGTCTTTTCTTAATTTATTAAATTCTTTTGTTAAATCCTCTACAGGTTTTTTCAAAGTTTCAGGAATAAAACTTCCTCCAAATTTACCCCCCCAAAAGCCGTTTTGATCGTGCTGATCGATTAATGGAATTCCTTTTTTAAGCCTCATATTTTTTTATTTTATTTATTTTATTTAAAAATATATCTATTTTGGATTTATCTTTTAACCCAGAAGTCTCTAGACCTCCGGATATATCTATAATATCTGCTATTTTATTATAATTTTCAAGATTATCATTTATTTGAATATTACCTGCTATCATTATTGGCTTATCTATTTTTAATTTGTTAATAAGCTTATGATCAAAACCCATGCTATTTTCGTATCCTTTACCATCAAATAAATAAATATCAGTCACCTCAGAAAAGAAGGTATGTTTTTGAACGTCGCTTTTATCTTTTATAGTTAAGGCCGTAATAATTTTTTTATTGTATTTTTTTTTGATTTTTTTAATTTCTTTAGGTGTGCAATCATAAATTTGATAATAATCAAAATTTAGGTGTTTTATATCTTCTAAAATATTTTCATCAGGTTTTACTAGTACAGCTACGTAGTTAGTTTTTTTTTTATCTTGAGCTAATAATTTTTTTAATTTGCTAACACCAACATATCTAGGACTTTTTTTGTAGTTACAAATAAAACCAATAAACTGAGGTGGGTAAGGATGATTAATAATAAAGTTAAGAATATTTAGTTCTGAAATCCCACATATCTTAGAACCCTTAATCATTTATTTAAATGATTAATTAATCTTTTAGTATTAATTTTAATATTTCCTTTAGTAAGTGATCTCCCCATAACAATACCCGAAACTTTATTTTTGAAGGCCTCACTTGGAGTCATTACCCTTGACTGGTCGTTTTTGTTATCACCAGGCAATCTTATTCCAGGCGTCACAATAAATAAGTTTTTATATTTTTTTCTTACAATTTTAGCTTCATGTGCTGAGCAAACTATTCCATCACAACCCGATTCTTTAATTAGATTAGCTTGTTTTAAAACCAATTGCTTTACACTTTTTGTGTAACCTATTTTTTTAAGAGATTTGTTATCTAGACTAGTCAAAATTGTAACACCAAGAACTTTTAAGTCTTTGTTAATTTTTTTTGCCTCTCTTTTAATAGCCTTAAGCATGTTCATACCACCGTTTGCATGTACAGTGATATATTTACACTTTTTTAAATCTTTTAGACTGTTAATAGCAGAAACTGCAGTTTGAGGTATATCATTAATTTTTAAATCCAACCAGTAATCATTATTAAATTTTTCTAAAAATTTTCTTCCTTGCTTAGAATAAAAAAATTGCAACCCAAACTTTGGAGTAATTTTTAAATTCTTCGATTTAGTCTGACTAATTATTTTTTTAATTTTATTAAGATTTGATGTATCGCACGCTACAAAAATTCTACTTTTATTCATTATTTAATTTTTTAAACAAGTCTTTTGACATTTTAAAGTGAATAGTTTTTTTCTCTGGCGTGTTGACTTTTTCACCTGTTTTTGGGTTTCTGGATATTCTTGCTTTTTGAATTTTAGTTGAAAATATACCGAAACCTCTAAGCTCAACTCTATCACCTCTTTTTAAAGCTTTTTTAATCTCGTTTAAAATAATGTTTGTAAATTTTTCGAGGTCTTTTTTTAAGAAATTAGGATAGTTTTCGGAGAGTTGTTTTAACAGCTTTGATTTTACAATAGCCAATTTAAATCTTCTGTTTACTCTTTATTTTCTTCTTTTTTCTTTAAATCATCAGAAAGTGAACTGAAAGGTAAGTTCTTACCACTTGCTTCACTTCCATAAGTTTTTAGAGCTGTATCTCGGTCCATCTCTTCTAAAAGCTTAATACTTAACACTACTTTTCTCTTATCTTTTTGGATATCCTTGATTGCCACATCGACTTTTTCACCACCAGTCCATCTTGATGGTCGTGCGTCTGCTGCATTGATAGCAATTTCTGATTTTTTAATTTGAAAATCCATTTCACATTCTTCAGGTCTAACTGTTAAACCTTTGTTGTCAGTAGATATTACTTTTACAGTGATAGTTTGATTTTTCTTTTTGTCTTTAAAGTAATCAAAAGGATCAGGTTGGGTTTGTCTTAAACCAACTCTAATTTTCTGCTCTGAAGCCTTTATCTCCAAAACCTTAACTTTTAGCTTGTCACCTTTCTTAAATTTAGTTAGCTCTTCTTCACCATTATTTAAATATGTTAAATCATTACAGTGAAGAAATGCATCAATATCTAAATCTTCGATTTTAACAAATAATGAATATTCATTTTTGTTCACCACTTCTCCCTCAACTATACTATCTAAAGGATATTTTTTCTCAAATTTTTCAAAAGGATTTTCTTGTGTTAATCGATGTGAAATTGCCACCCTTCTTTTATCTTTATCTATCTCAGTTATAATGCAGTCTATTTCATCACCAACCTTAAACATTTTTTTTGCAGATATATTTTTTTTGGTCCAACTTAGTTCGCTGGAATGAAGAAGTGTTGTCAATCCAGGCTCTAATTCACAAAAAGCACCAAAGTCCATTAATTTAACAACTTTTACTTTGTAAATTTTATTTAGCTCGTAATTTTCTATATGTTCAAATGGATCAGGAGATAATTGTTTTACAGAACAACCAACTTGTAGTTTTTCTTTATCGACACTTATCACTTTTAGATCATGTTTTTCACCTATATTAAATACTTCATCGGGATGATTCACTCTTGAATATGAAATTTCTTGTAAGTGAACTAAAACATCTAATTCACCATTAACATTGAAGAAACATCCAAAAGAACTATAACCTTTAACTTCTGCACCTTTAATAATATCTCCAACTTTATATTTTTCTATTATTTTTGCTTTATCCTCTTTTTTAAATGATGAAATTATTTCTCTTCTCGAAACACACGCGTTTCCTCTAACCTTATCTAGTTTAATTAATGCAAACTTTTGTGGCTCATTCATTAAATGACTAATATCCTTTAGTGGTTTATCACTTATTTGAGAGCCTGGTAGAAACATCAATGATCCTGTTTCAATATGCTCTACTATGCATCCACCTTTACATTTTGAGGTAATTTTTCCCATTATTGGTTCATTTTTTTCATAAGCCTCAACTAATTTATCCCAACCTTTTATTTTTTGTGCTTTACTTGCAGAAACTAAAACCTCACCATGTTTATCTTCAATTTTTTCTAACAATACTGGAATTTTCTCACCAATTTTTATTTTTTCTGAAAGACCCATGGTTTTTAATTCATTAATGTCTAAAACTGGCTCAGACTTTAATCCTTCAACAAAAAGAAATACAAATTTTTCTGTAATTTTATTTATTTTACCTTCAATAATTTTTCCTTCTTCTATTTGGATTTTAGAAAGTTGACTGTTAAGTAGTTTTTCAAATTCTTGAGATGCTGGATTTGTTAAATCTTTATAAATTTCCATTAAATATTAATCTTTTTGTCTATAATTTTTTTTATTTTTAAAAAACATGACCTTTTAGTAAGGTTTGTTGTATTAATCAATAGTGAATCTTTTGTTTTCTTTAGGGGTGAAATTTTTCTATTATAGTCACTTTTGTCGCGTTTTTTAATACTTTTTAATACTTCTTCATATGTAGTTTTTTTTTTCAAGGATTTTAACTCTTTAAACCTACGTAATGCTCTAGTTTTCAAATTAGCTGTTATAAAAAATTTGAAATCTGCATCAGGTATAATATTGTAGGTGATATCTCTACCGTCGAGGCATGATCCATTAAATTTTTTCGGTGGATTGTAAGCAAAATTTAACTGAAAAGAATGGACCATTTTTCTTATACTTTTTTTTTTAGATATTATAGAGGCCTCTGTACCAACTTCATCTGAAAGCAAAACCTTATTTTTAAGATTACTTACTTTTAATGATTTTATTTTTGATCGAATAAATTTTTGATTAAATTTTTTTCGAAATTTTAATTTTAAATAAGCTATGTATCTGTATATTTTGCCTGTATCTAAGTATATTAGATTGTAATGTCTCGATAAAGCTTTTGCTACAGTACCCGCACCTGCAGCTGCTGGTGAGTCGATAGCAATTTTCAGAATTTTTTTTCTATTGATCATTTTTTAATATAATTAATTATTTTCATAAAATTTGGAAAAGATGTGTTAATAGAGTCTTTATCATGAATTTTCCAAGATCCACCAAAAGACAATGCAGCAATAACGCTTGTCATAAACACTCTATGATCTTTTAAATAATTTTTAATAACGATTTCTTTTTCAATATTTAAATTAGGATTACCAAAAATTTTTATAGAGTCTTTGGTAATAATATTCTTAACTCCCATTTTACTTAAAATTTTTCCACCCCATATAAGTCTAGGACTTTCTTTCTGATTTAATTCACTTAATCCTTTAAAATACGAAGTACCGTTTGCTTTAGCCGCAACTAAAAAAATAACCAGAAATTCATCTATAGCACCGCTATTTAGTTTTGCTGGACAATTTATTGATTTTAAAACCTTAGGACTTTTGATTTTTATATTTGCAATTTTTTCACCTTTATAATTTTTTGGATTTTTATATATAATTTTTACTCCCATTTTTCTTAATATACTAATGATGCCTGTTCTAGTGTTATTAATATTTACATTTTTAATCTCTAGTTCAGAATTTTTTCCAAGAGCGGTCAGTACAATAAAGAATGCACTAGAGCTTATGTCAGACGGTATGTTGTAATTCAATACAGGTATCTTTTTAAATTTACTAATTTTTATCTGATCGTAATTTTTTTTTACATTAACTTTGACAGGTAATTTTAAGTATTTGCATAAAAGTTCAGTGTGGTTTCTTGATTTTTTGGCTTTAATAATTGTAGTACCATTTGCTCTCAACCCAGCAAATATTATCGAACTTTTGCATTGGGCAGATCCTTTTTTTTCGATATAATTAATTGATCTTAATTTTTTTGAACCAAATATTTTTAAAGGTAAATTTTTATTATTCCTTAAAATAAAATTTGCTCCAAATTTACTCAAAGGCTCAGAAACTCTATTAAAATCTCTTTTTGATAAACTGTTATCGCCAACTAATTTTATTGGAAAAGTAGTATTTATTAAAATACCAAGTATTAGTCTTCCCAATGTTCCTGAATTAGCAGCGTCAATAACAAGATTTTTTTTATATTTATAACCATCAATTCCTTTTCCATAGACTTTACACTCATTATTATTAATTTTTGATTTAATACCTAATTTGTTGATTGCTCTCAAAGCTGCCAAAACATCTTGGGAAAGTAGTAAATTTTTTGCTGTAGATGTGCCTTCGGCTAAAGAAGAAAATAAAACCCATCTGATACTAATGCTCTTATCCCCGCTTACATTAATTACTTTTTTAAATTTTTTTATTTTTTTTTTTATTGCTAACAAATTTGGCATTAAAAATTAATTAATTTTAAAATTATCTCCAAAGTAGGCATTTTTAGCATTTATATTTTTTACTAAATTAGATGGAGTGTCTTCAGCAATAATTTTACCATTACTTAATATCATGGCAACGTCAACACATGCTAAAAGATCTCTAGCTTGATGATCACATATACAAATAGTAATTTGGTTTTCATTTTGTAAATTTACGATTATTTCTTGCAACATTTTAATTGTTAATACATCTAATGCCGCAAAACATTCATCTAGTAAAAGTACTTTAGGTTCACTTAATAAAGATAAAGCTATCACTAATTTTTTTTTTTGACCGCCTGATAAAAATTTTGCTTTTATGTCTTTTAAATTATCAAGTTCAAACTTAGAGATTAAATAATTAATTCTCTCAGTTCTATAGTTTTTATTATCTATAACAATTTCGCTAATTGCTTTTAAATTTTCGTGCAGTGTTAAATCATTGAAGTACCCACCATATTGAGGAACATAACCCACTTTAAATTTTTTAGTTCTCATATAAACAGGATAGTTAGTTACATCTTCACCAGAAATTTTTATTTTTCCATTTCTGGGATTTATTAACCCCGTAATCAAATTAAAAATAGTTGATTTACCGACACCATTAGGGCCTAACATTCCAAATATTTGTCCTTCATTAATCTTAAAATTTATATTATCTAGAATTAATCTGTTTCCATATGAAAGCGAAATATTTTCAAATTCTATTATTGTATTTATATTTTTAAAAGATTTGATTCTAAATTTTTTTATAATTGCCATTTTAGTTTTTAGTTTTTATTTTTACTTTTTTTTCTTTTTCATACATAAAAATTTTGGTATCTTTTGTATCAATATTTATTTCAATTACATCAGCTTTCAATATGTTTTCTAGATTTGTAAAAATTATATTCCTAGAAATTATCATTGAATTTCTTTCTAAAGAAAAATCAAGATATTCACCTACAATTTTATTATCTATATAGTTAATTATTACATTTTTTGAAAAAATCGTATCAAAATTTTCAGTGTTATATTTACCATAATGTGATGTAACGGTTATATTTTCAGAGTTCTTTAATTTTATTAAAGCTGTTACGTTAGTTAGAAATAAAATACTTGGATTGGAGTAATCTATTTCAGCTTCAGATGCACTTATAATATATTCATCTCCATCTGCATTTTTTGTAGTATAATTGATATCTTTGATGATATTTGATTGGTAGACTTCTGTCTCTATGATTTGTGGCTCTTGTTTAACAGTCTTAATCTCCTTAAAAAATTTTGAATAAACGAAAAATGTTATTATTCCAAAAATTAAAGAAAAAAAAAAAATTATAGCAATTTTTTTTATAGACATTTAGGAGATATTAGATTGCAAAATTGTATGAACGTGCAGTATTCCAATAGTAATTGATGGTTTTTTTTTATTACATACTATTAGAGAAGTAATTTTTTTTGAATTCATTAAAGAAAGAGCTTTAGCAGCTAACTCATTTTTATCTATAGAAATCGGTTTTTTAGTCATAATTTTTTTAACTGTCAATAAATGGAAATTAAGTTTTTTTTGACTAAATCTTCTAATTTGACCATCAGTTATAATACCAGTTGTTTTATTTTTTTTGTTTCTAGCAATTAAAACTCCTAATTTTTTTTCACTCAATATTCTTAATGCCCTATCCATTTGAACATTTTCACTTACAAAAGGAATTTTTTTTCCAGTTATCATAATATCTTCGACTGTTTTTAGTTGTGCACCAAGACTTCCAGCGGGATGCAGTTTTTTAAAATCCATTTTTCCAAATTTTTTGTATTTCATGGCTGCAATTGCTAAAGCATCTCCAATAGCTAATTGAGTGGTAGTGCTAGCGGTTGGCACAATTCCCTCAGCTTCGGTAACTTTTGGTATAATAATTTTTATATCTGCAGACTTGTATAAGATAGAATCTTTTTTAGAAACTATACCTATTAGCATTATTTTATTTCGTTTTGCATACTGAATTATATTTTTAAGTTCATTTGTTTCTCCAGAATTACTGATTAATATTAAAATATCTTTTTTTGAGACCATACCCAAATCTCCATGAGATGCTTCGCTAGCAGAAATACTAAAAGATGGTGTTCCAACAGATGCTAATGTTGCAGCAATTTTATTAGCAATAATTCCACTTTTACCTACACCACATAAAACTATTTTTGATTGGCATTTTGAAATTTGTAGCACAGCTTCATTAAACGAATTGTTTATATTCTTTTTTAAATTTTGCAGAGCTTTTATTTCTAGATTTATTACTTCTTTAGCTATAGATGTAAATTTTTTATTAATCATTAATGTGACCAGATATCATCTTTAAACAAAGCCAAGTCAAGCTCAACTCTAGTTTTTAAAAACTTTAAACAATTTTGATACAATTTAAACCTATTTTCTCTTTCTAATATTTTGATCAACTCACTGTGAATTTTATGTAAATATAAAACATCATTAGCACAATATTTTAGTTGAGCAGGTGTAAGTTCTCCACCAAAGTCAGAACTTTGAAATTGTTTACTTATATCTATGTTAATAAATTCTTTTATTAATGTTTTTAAAGAGTGATTGTCTGAATAAGATCGTGCTAGCTTAGATGCAATTTTAGTATCTAGTATATTATTGGTATCCGCTTTAAGGTAATATTTGATATGAGCCAAGTCTGCTCTACCGTAGTGAAAAATTTTTGTTATTTTATCATTTTCCAATAATTCAACTAAGTTTGGACATTTATAATTTTTTCTATCAAATTGTACTATATGTGCCTCTGAATTTCCTGACGACACCTGAATTAGACAAAGTGGATCTCGTCTAGTATTAAGACCCATAAATTCTCCATCTACAGCTATTATATTGCCTAATTCCAAATCATCTGGTAAGTCATTTTTGTGCAATTGAATTTTATTGTTCATTTTTAAACATATATATATGAAAGCAAAAAATTGTCTAATTTTTGGCGGTAGTGGCCAAATTGGTAGAAACTTATTAAGAAAACTTACCAAGAGCAACTATAAAGTTACAGTAGTGACAAGAAACATTCATCAAAAAAGTTATATAATAAAAACTCAAGCTAACGCCGGATATATTGATATAGTAGAAGCAAATATTTTTGATGAACAAAAGATAAGAAAATTATTCAAAAAAGCTGATATATGTATAAATCTTATAGGTATTTTGTTTGAAAAAAAAAATGGAAACTCTTTTAAAAATATCCATACTATTTTTCCATCTCTATTAGCCAAGCTTTCTAAAGAATATAATTTAAAACATTTTATTCATTTGTCAGCGTTAGGAATAAATGAGGCAAAAGATTCTCTTTATGCAGAGAGCAAACTTAATGGGGAAAGTGAAGTTTTAAAAAATTTTCCTTTAGCCACTATCCTTAGACCATCTGTAGTATATTCTGTCGATGATAATTTTACCACAAATTTTATGACTTTACTCAATGCACTTCCTATTTTTCCTCTCTACTATAAAGGTAATACAAGATTTATGCCAATACATTGCTCAGATTTAACAGATACAATTTATTATGTAATTTCTAATAATATTTATTCAAAAATTATTGAGTGTACTGGACCCGAGGTTATTACTTTTAGAGATATATTACAAAAACTATTAAATCTGATTGGTAAAAAAAGAATTTTGTTACCTTTCCCATTATCTTTAGCAAAAATTTCCGCAAGAATTTTTGAAATAATGCCAAACCCTCTTCTTACCAGAGATCAATTAAGACTATTAAAATATGACAATGTAGCATCAGGAAAATATAAAACAAATTCAGATATTGGTGTACCAAGTGTAAGATATTTTGAAGAGGAAGTAAAAAAATATTGTTTTATGTGGAGAGATGGAGGACAATTTTCGACTGAAAAGTATATGTCAAAAAGGGACTCGGTAAATTAAATTTATTATAATTAGGCTGATTGTATTTTTTTTTCAATAAATTCTGGAACTTCCTCTTTTTCTGAATTATCTTCTTTTTTACCTTTTGGTTGGTAGGCGTAAAGCAAATGTAATTTGCAGTAAGAGAAATCTTTTAAAGATGATCTACCACAAAAATAAAATGATTTTTCATTTGGATGACCAATAGGCCATTTACATGAATTTTCATCAAGTTCCTCTAATTGTTTAGGATTTTCTGGCTCAAAATCTTTTTCTATTATTAATGACTTAAATTTACTTCTACGACCTCTTTTGTTTTTTAAATTTTTATTTTCTGCAGAGTTTTCAAAAGTTTGATTTGATGGTGCAGTTCTTGTTTTTATTTTCGCGGACAAATTAAGTCTATGAGCCTTTCCGATAACTGCATTCCTACTAACACCTCCAATAATTTCTGCTATTTGACTTGCGGTGTTTCCTTGTCCCCAAAGTTCTTTTAATTTTGCTACTTTTTCTTCAGTCCAGCTCATATATCAATATGTTGTATATTAGTTATATATAATAACAATATACTGATATAATCTTAAATTAAACAATCAAAAAATAAGAGTTATCAACAAAAATAAATTAAACTAAGTTTAAATACACTTTCAATCAGAACTTGTATCTAATAATTAAAATTTATAAAACAAAATTAATATATGAGCTATTTAGCAAAAAATTATAATAGAAAAAAAATTTCTTTTAAGTATGGAAGAGGAAGTTATCTATATTCAACTAGAAATAAAAAATACTTAGATTTTGTTCAAGGTATAGCAGTTAATTCTTTAGGGCACGCACATCCAAAACTTGTTAAAGCCATAAAAAATCAATCAAAAAAATTATGGCATGTTTCTAATGCATTTCAAATTCCAGAGGGAGAAAAATTAGCCAAAAGTTTATGTAAAAAAACATTTGCTGATTATGTAATTTTTCAAAACAGTGGAGCAGAGGCAACCGAAGCCGCAATAAAAGTTGCTAGAAGATATTTTTATTCCATAGGCAAAAAAAACAAAAATAGAATTTTATGTATAAAAAATTCATTTCATGGAAGAACACTTGCGGCAATTTATGCAAGTGGATCTAAAAAAATGACTGAAGGTTTTGGACCTAAAATTCCAGGGTTTGATCATATTGTGTTTAAAGAATCAATACCAAGATTTCCAAAATTAAGATCTAAAATCAAAAAAAATACAGCAGCAATAATGGTTGAAACTATATTGGGAGAAGGAGGCATTAAACCGATCCCTGATAAATGCTTGAATTATTTACGTAAGATTTGTAATGAAAAAAAAATATTATTAATTTTAGATGAAGTTCAATGTGGTATAGGTCGTAGTGGTGATTTTTTTGCATTTGAGAAATCAAAAGTAAAACCAGATATAGTCCCTGTAGCAAAGGGTATTGGAGGAGGATTTCCAATTGGGGCAGTCCTTATGAATAAAAAAGTCGCGCGTGGAATGACAGCTGGAACTCACGGATCAACTTTTGGAGGTAATCCGCTAGCAATGGTTGTAGGCAATACTGTTATGAGTATTGTTTCAAGAAAAAAATTTTTAAGTAATGTAAAAAAATCTTCAAAATATTTTTTGTTAAATCTTAACAAAATTAAAAATCGGTATCCCAAAATTATTAAAGAAATTAGAGGAAGAGGTTTATTAATTGGAATGAAAGTTTTTAAAGATCAAGTATTATTTATAAAAAAATTAATGGATAATAAATTATTGACTATTCGTGCAGCTGAAAATGTAATTCGTATATTACCACCTTTAAATGTTAAAAAAAATGAAATAGACAAAGCGTTAAAGATTATCGACAAAGTATGTTCAGAGTTTAATTAACATGAAGCATTTTATTAATTTAAAAGATATACCTGCTAAAGATTTGAGAAAGATTATTAGCGATGCAAAAAGACGAAAAACCAAAAGAAAAAATATGAGCACTCTTGAGATTGATAAAGGAGCACCTCTTAAAGGTAAGATTTTGATACAAATGTTTGAAAAGGCCAGTTCAAGAACAAGAATAAGTTTTTACTTAGCTATTAAGCAACTAGGAGGAGGAACTTTAACGCTACGTTCAAACGAACTTCATCTTGGCCAGGGTGGAGAAAGTATCGCTGATACTGCAAAAATTCTCTCAACTTATGGTGATGGTTTTATGTTGAGAACTGATAGTGACAAAAAAATAGAGGATTTTAAAAAATATTTATCAGTTCCAATAATAAACGGTCTAAGTCCATCATCTCATCCAACTCAGGTGTTATCTGATATTTTCACAGTAGAGGAAATAATGAAAAAACCCATCTCAAAATTAAATATTTGTTGGATTGGAGACTCAAATAATGTTTTAAATAGCTTAATAGCCGCATCAGTAAAATTCTCATTTAAATTGAGTATTGGTTGTCCAAAAAAATTTGAACCAGGTAAAGAAGTGAGAAATTGGGTAAAAAAAAATAATAGAAAAATTTACATTTATAATGATCCAAAAAAAGCAGTCTCAGGTGCTAACGTAATATTTTCAGATAAAGTAATTTCTTTAAATGATAAAGTTAATAAGAAAAAAAAAATACAAGAATTTGAAAAATTTAAAATAAATAAAAAATTGATAAGTTTTGCAAGTAAGAATTCAATATTCCTACATTGCTTACCACGTGGAGATGAAGTTAGTGATGAAGTTTTTTTGAGCAAAATATCACGTGTATGGCAACAAGCTCTTAACAGAGTTCATGTACAAAAAAGTATTTTACTATATTGTTTTGGAAAATTAGGGTAATGGTAATGGGTTATCTGAATTTTCATTAAGATATTTTATCACAGATGCTCTATCTTTTTCTTTTCTAAGACCAGCATATGCCATTTTTGTTCCTTTAATCCATTTAGCAGGTTTGATTAAAAATCCATTAAGTTCCTCAAAAGTCCAATTTTTATCATATGCTACTAAAGCTTTGGAATATTTATAGTCGTCTATTGCACCAATTTTTCTTCCAACGACGTTATATAAAGCTGGACCTATAGCATTCTTTCCACCCTTGACAATCGAATGACAAGCTGCACATTTCTTAAATACTTTTTCGCCATGAGCTATATCTCCCATTGCCATTAATGCTGCTATATCAATTTTTTCTTCGTCTTTGCTTAAGGCAGAAGTGGATACGGTAGCAGATTCTACTTCAACAGAATAGCCAGGCTTTTCTGGTTTTTCTACATGAAAAATTACATCAGACAATTTTCCAATACCTATAACAAGTAGGGCAACCATTAGAACTGCAGCAACTATTTTATTAATTTCAAAAGAATCCATTTTTTCAAAAGTTTGTATTGAACGTATAGCATGATAAATTAAAAAAAAGACAAAATTTAATGTATAAATTTGCCTCTATAGTTATTTAATGGGTATAATAATTTGAAAATATAATGAAAACTTTAGTAATTATACCTTCTAGAATGTCCGCAACTAGGCTGCCAGGAAAACCTTTGTTAGAAATAAATGGTTTATCAATTATTTCA
The DNA here is from genome assembly GCA_902622655.1 of uncultured Pelagibacteraceae bacterium. GTDB lineage: Bacteria > Pseudomonadota > Alphaproteobacteria > Pelagibacterales > Pelagibacteraceae > Pelagibacter. The sequence continues at coordinate 32,929 of CACNQY010000014.1, forward strand.
CATGTGACCAAAAAAGCTGAAGAGGCCAATATTGGAGATGTAATTGTTGCTACAGAGGACCAAGAAATTGTTGATGATGTTAAAAGAAATGGTTTCAATTCTATTTTAACTAGCAATAAACATAAAACAGGAACTGACAGAATTTATGAGGCACTTAAAAAATCAAATATAAAAGATGTTGATTTCATCATGAATATACAAGGTGATGAACCAGCAATCGACATTAAAGACATAGTAAGCTTAAATGATAAAATGGTA
>CACNQY010000015.1 GCA_902622655.1 uncultured Pelagibacteraceae bacterium
ACCACAAAGAATGATATTAAAATTGGAGTTCTTAATTTGATGGGAAATGTTTTTATGAAGAAGTGTGAAGATGTTTTTGAAACGTCTCATAAATTTTTAAAAGAAAATGAGATCAAAAAAGATTTTGATTTACTAGTAGTTGATTTCCATGGCGAAATTACTAGCGAAAAAAATGCTATAGGACATCTATTTGATGGAAAGGCAACTCTCGTGGTTGGGACTCACACTCATATACCAACAAATGATGCTAGAATACTAAATAATGGCACTGGATATCAAACAGACGCAGGTATGTGTGGGGATTACGACTCAGTAATTGGTATGAATAAAGAAAATTCTTTAAATAAATTTTTGAAAAAAAATTCAATGAAACACTTTCCAGCTATTGGTGATGCTACTTTATGTGGTGTTATAGTAGATTGTAATATAAAAACAGGATTGGCAATAGATATCAAAAGCTATGTATACGGAGATCAACTAAAAAATATTTAAAGATCATGGCAGGACATTCACATTGGGCGGGAATAAAACATAAAAAAGGTAAGGCTGATAAGCAAAGATCAAAGATATTTTCAAAATTATCTAAAGAAATTACTGTTGCCGCAAAACTTGGTGACAAAGATCCAGCAATGAATCCCAGACTAAGATCTGCAGTACAGGCTGCTAGATCTGCAAATATGCCTAAAGATAATATTGAAAGAGCAATAGATAAATCTTCTGCTGCTACAGGAGTAAATTTTGAAAATTTAAGATATGAGGGATTTGGACCAGAAAAAATTGCTGTTATAGTTGAAACTTTAACAGACAACAAAAATAGGACTGCATCAAATATTAGAACTATTTTTCAAAAAAGTGGTGGAAGTTTGGGCACCCAGGGATCTGCTTCTCATAATTTTCAACAATTAGGCATAATCAAAATTGACAAAGAAGAGATATCTGATGAAAAAATTTTAGAATTAGCGATTGAGTCTGGAGCTGATGAGTGTTTGTCATATAATGATTATCATGAAGTTCAATGTCAGATGAGTGAGATATATAATGTTAAAAAAAATCTTGAGAAAATAATTGTAAATTTTATTTCTACAGAAATTGAATGGGTCCCGTTAAATAATGTTGAAGTAAATAAGGACAACAAGGATAGTGTAGTAGATTTTTTTGAAACTCTTGAGGAAGATGATGATGTTCAAAATGTTTATTCAAACGTTAATTTAGGTGGTCTTTGATGTTGATTATTGGAATTGATCCAGGAATCTCAGGATCGATTTGTTTTTTTGAAGATGGCATAATAAAAGATGTAGTTGAAATGCCAACCATGACAGAGGGTAAGAAAAATAAGAGACAAGTAAATGGTTCTCAGATATTCAATGAAATTAATGATAGAATAAACAAAATTGAAAAAAAAAACATTAAAGTTGTAATTGAACAAGTTTCTGCCATGCCAGGTCAAGGAGTAACCAGTATGTTTAATTTTGGTCAATCTTTTGGTATTTTAAAAGGTATATGTAGCGCAATGCATTTACCTGTTTATTATGTTAGGCCTGCTAAATGGAAAAAATATTTTAATCTTATTAACTCAGAAAAAGATGCAAGCAGAACAAGAGCTATTGAGATTTTTCCATATTTTTCAGGGCAATTATCAAAAAAAAAAGACAATAATAAAGCAGACGCTATTTTAATAGCTAGTTTTTTCTTTGAAACTTATAAAAAAGACCAATAATCAATTCAAATTAATAGTCAAAATGATGACACATTTAGGTGTGATGAGTAAGTATGGAAGCAGATATAACAGCAAAAGCAGTTGAATTAGGAACAAATACTGATTTTTCATTATTAAGTTTATTTTTTAGAGCAGACATAATTGTTAAATCAGTGATGATTATATTAATATTATGTTCTATATACTCTTGGGCTGTAATTATTGAAAAATTTCGTTTGTTTAAAAAAATAACCAAATCTTCAGAAGAATTTGAGGAAAAATTTTGGAACTCTAAATCTGCTGAAACTTTCTACAATAGTTTACCAAGCAAACTCGAAGATCCAATGTCAATTGTATTTCAAGACGCTATGGAAGGTTTATTGAAAAAAAAATCTAGAACAAATTTAAGTGAGAGAATGAGTGCATCACTTGAAGCTGGAATTGAAAAACAAATTTCAAAAATTGAAAAAGGATTTACTTTTTTGGCTACCGTAGGCTCAACTGCTCCTTTTATTGGTTTATTCGGCACAGTTTGGGGAATAATGAATTCATTTCAATCTATAGCTATATCAAGAAATACAAGTCTAGCTATCGTTGCACCAGGTATAGCCGAGGCCTTATTTGCAACAGCTCTTGGTCTTTTGGCAGCAATACCTGCAGTTGTAGCATATAACAAATTTAACAATGACTCAAAAAAATATTCAGAAAAATTAGAAAACTTCTCAAAAAGATTCTTAACAATAATTTAAATGGCCTTTAAATTAAATCGCAATACGAAAGAACCCATGAGTGAAATTAATGTAACTCCATTCGTAGATGTAATGTTGGTTTTGTTAATTATTTTTATGGTGACAGCTCCATTATTAACTGTTGGTGTACAAGTTGATTTGCCAGAAAGTTCTGCAGACTCTCTTCCAGAAGAAACAGAGCCATTAACTTTATCAATCAATGCAAAAGGTGAAATTTTTATTCAAGAATCAAAAGTTGAGTATGAAAATATAATTGCAAAGGTTTTGGCGGTATCAAAAAATAGGACTGATACACGAATATATGTTAGAGGCGATAAAACCATAAATTATGGAAGAGTATTAGAAATTATGGGACTGTTATCTGGATCTGGTTTTACTAAAGTGGCTCTAATTTCAGAACCATTTAAACAAAGGTAATTAATTGAATAGAAGTATATTCATTTCCTCTGTTTTGCACGTATTATTAATTTTTATTACAGCGATGAGCTTGCCTTTTTTAGCAAAAAAACCTTTAGATATTCCTCCAATTGTCTCAGTAGAGTTAATTCAAATAGCAGAAAAAACAAACATTCCGTTCGCACCAAAAGCAAAAAAAATAATTGAGAAAGTCAAAGAAAAGGAAAAAAAACTTGTTTCAGAACAGGCACCTCCAAAAAAAGTTAAAAAAACAAAAACAAAAACTGTAGTATCGATAGATACAAATAATAAAAAAATTGAAAATCAAACCCCACAGGCTGTTCCTCTGCCTGAAAAAAAAGTGAAAAAGATTGAACCCAAAGAGGAGAAAAAACAAAATCCAGAAAAGGTTGATGAAGAAGTGAAACAAGTATCTGAATTTGAAAAAAAAGACTTATTTGATCCAAATAATATTGCAGCTTTAATTGATAAATCAAAAGAGGATACGGCTGAAATCTTAAAACAAAATAATGATATAACACAAGATCAAGAGAGAAATGTAGAAAATACAGGATTAACCTTAAGTGAGGAAGACGCGTTAAAAGCACAAATATTTGGTTGCTGGAGTATTCCATTAGGATTACCTTATAATGAAAATTTATTGGTAAGAATAAAGTTAAAGTTAAAACCTGATGGAACTATAACTAAAACTGAAATTTTAGATCATGCAAGAATGAATAAACCAGGCCAAGGTTTTTATAAAGTATTGGCAGAAAGTGCGTTGAGAGCTGTGAAGTTATGTCAACCATTGAGAGTTCCAACTACTGGTTACGAAAGATGGAAAGAGTTACAATTAAATTTTGATGCAAGAGAGATGTTAGAAGGGTAATATATTTAGGATGATAAGAAAAATTATAAGTTTATTTTTAATTTTAATACCATTCAATGCCTACGGTTTGATTGAGGTTGATATAACTAGGGGAAATTTGAATCCACTTCCTCTAGCCGTTTCTCCATTATCTATAGATGAAAAATCCAGAAAAGAATTTGAAAAATTACTCAAGAAAGAAAATATTGGCTCCGAGATATCTATAATAGTTGAAAATAATTTAAGAATATCAGGTTTATTTAATCCTCTTGATAAAAAAGCTTTCTTACAAGCTCCCGACATTGCAAATTTAAAACCAAGATTTGAAGATTGGAATCTAATTAAGGCACAAGCACTTATAACTGGTAAGGTAAATTATATTGAAGATAAGTTGAGAGTTGAATTTAGGCTATGGGATGTTTTGGCTGGTAAGGAAATGATGGCTTTAGCTTTTACGACTGTACCTAATAATTGGAGAAGAGTAGGTCATATTATATCTGACAAAATTTATGAAAGATTAACAGGAGAAAAAGGTTATTTTGATACGAGAATAATTTATGTTTCTGAAGAAGGTCCTAAGACACAAAGAATAAAAAAATTAGCAATAATGGATCAAGATGGTGCTAATAATAAATTTTTAACATTAGGTAATGAATTAGTTCTAACTCCTCGTTTTAATCCTGCAAGCCAGATGGTAACTTATTTATCTTATTTTAAAAATATGCCCAGAGTTTATCTATTAGATATTGAAACGGGTACACAAGAAGTAGTTGGAGATTTTCCCGGAATGACTTTTGCACCACGTTTTTCACCAGATGGAAAAAAAATCATTATGAGTTTTGCTAAAGATGGTAAATCTGATATCTACACTATGAATTTAGAAAATAGAATAGTTGAAAAAATTACAAACCATCCCTCAATTGATACTTCACCATCTTATTCCCCTGATGGTAAATTTATTACATTCAATTCTGATAGAAGTGGTTATCAGCAAATTTATGTGATGAGGAGTGATGGAAGTGATGTGAAAAGAATTTCTTTCGGCAATGGTTTGTATGGTACACCGGTATGGTCTCCTCGTGGAGATTTAATCGCATTCACCAAGTTACACAAAGGTAAATTTTACATAGGTGTGATGAGAACTGATGGGAGTGGTGAAAGATTATTGACTGAAAATTATTATCAGGAAGCTCCATCTTGGTCCCCAAATGGAAGGGTATTAATATTTTATAGAGAAACAAAAACTAACTCTAAAGGTGAAGGCTTTTCAGCAAAATTATGGTCTATAGATTTAACCGGTTACAATGAACGTCAAATAAATACACCTACAGATGCATCAGACCCATCATGGTCATCTTTATTAAGCAATTAATAGATTAATTCTTCTAAATTTCTTGATTTTTATACTTGAAACCTCTATCTAGTTATGAAAAAGTTAAGAAATTGAAATTAGCGTAAGGAGCAATTTAATGACATTAAGCAAAATTTTAAAAAACACACTTTTAGTATTAACTGCTTGTCTAGTATTATCTGCTTGTGCAACTAAGAAAGAAGTTGCTACAGATATTCAGGGGCAAATGCAAGGTGATGTTTATACTGGAACTGATACAGTTGAATATTTAGCCGAGGGTGTTCCAGACAGAGTATTCTTTGCAACAAATGAGTCGATATTGACTACAGCTTCTAGAGAAACTTTAAGAGCCCAAGCTGCTTGGTTAAGAAAAAATCCAGGCATCAATGTAGTTCTCGAGGGTCATGCTGACGAGAGAGGAACTAGAGAATATAACTTAGCACTGGGAGAAAGAAGAGCTAATTCTGCAAAAGACTACCTGATGACTTATGGTATATCATCTGACAGAATTACTGTACTAAGTTACGGAAAAGAAAGACCAGTTGACTCTGGCTCAAATCCACTAGCTTGGTCTAAAAATAGAAGATCAGTTACTGTCAAAGCAAACTAATTATTTAAAATTGAAGACCCTAAATCCTAAAAAGGTTTTAGGGTCTTTTTTTTGCCATTTTTATAATCATAAATTATATAATTGATGAGACTAAAACTTAAATTAGTATTAATAAAATTATTATGTCTATTAAATTTGGTTTTTATTAACTTTTCTTTGGCAGATAATCATAATATTTATGAAACATTAGAAATTATAAAAAATGATCTAAAGACACTTGAAAGAGCAGTTTACTCTGGGTCGATTGAATTACAAAATTCAGAAAATAAGAATAGTGTTTCTAATTTAGACACAAATTCTGAGGATGTGCTCACTAGACATTTATTAAAATTATCTGAAGTGGAGGATCAATTCAGACAACTTACTAATAAATTTGAAGAAATTAATTTTAAATTAGACAAGCTTTCAACTCGATTATCTAAAATTCAAGCTGACAATCAAATTAGATTTCAAGATATTGAGAACTCGGTTAGTTCAGTAAGTACTAACTTAGGTAGTATTAAAAATGTTGAAAACAAAAAAGCTTCAGTTCCAAAAACTGATGAAATGATTTTACCTGGTAGTTCACAACCCCAGGATTTAGGAACTATTTCTTATAAAGATACAAAGACATCAGAAACTTCACAACAAATTCAATCTGTAGACACTACTGCCTCTGTAGTGACAGAAGTTTTTCAGTCTGAAGAAAAAATACTTCCTCAGGATTTAAGTCCTAAAGAGCAATATGAATTTGCGACTAGTTTTTTAAAAGTTGGAGATTATAGTACTGCTGAAAGAGCATTCAGAGAGTTTGTTGTTTATAACCCAGATCATGAATTAGCTGGAAGCGCACAATATTGGTATGCAGAAACATTTAGAATACGACAATTATATACAGATGCAGCATCAGCTTATTTAGAAGGTTATCAAAAATATCCTAAAGGAAAAAAAGCACCTATCAATTTATTAAAACTAGGCGTATCTATGGTTCAAATTGGTGAAAAAGATCAAGGATGTAAAATGATAAATGGTGTAGAACTACAATATCCTAACGCTAATCAATCAGTAATACAAAAAGCAAAATATGAGTCGAAGAAATTTGAGTGTATCAAAAAAGACTCATAAGCATTTATTAAATAAATTAAAAGATAAAAAGATTTTAAAAATTTATAATAAATTTGAAAACAATTTAAAGATAAATAAAAGTTTTATTGTTGCTGTGTCAGGAGGACCAGATAGCCTGGCTTTATCTTTTTTAACAAAAATTTATTCAATAAAAAAATCAATAAACGTTGAATATTTTATTGTTAACCACAATTTAAGAAAAAATTCTCTTAAGGAGGCAAAGCTTGTTAAAGCTTTATTGAAAAAAATATCGGTTAAGTTAAATATTTTACATTGGATAGGCAAAAAACCAAAAAGTAATATACAATCGATTGCTAGGTCTAAAAGATATTCACTTTTAATTAATACGGCTAAAAAATTAAAGACTAAAATTATTTTATTAGGTCATCATAAAGGCGATTTATATGAAAATTTTTTTATTAGAATTCTTAGAGGTAGTGGTCTTAAAGGACTGGTTTCTTTTGATAAACACTCTCAAATTCAAGAATTTGAACTAATTAGACCTTTATTAAAATTTGATAAAAAAGATTTAATTTATATTTCAAAAAATATTTTTGATACCTATGTCGAAGATCCATCCAATGAACAAGAAAAATTTAAAAGGATAAAAATGAGAAATTTAATTAAGAGTTTACAAGCGGAAGGTTTAAATTTTGATAAGTTTGATTTGACAATAAAAAATTTAAAACTTGCAAACTATTCAATAGAATATTTTACAGAAAAAAATATAAAAGATAACTCATACTTTTTCAGTAAAAACAAATCTGCTATTTTGAATGATGATTTTTTTAATTGTCCAAAGGAGGTGGTTTTTAGATCATTTACAAGTGTAATAAGAAAAATTGGTGAAAAATACTATTCACCCAGAGGAAAAAAAATAGATAATTTATTACATCTAATGAAGCTAAATAGGTCTTTTAAATTAACTCTTGGTAGCTGCATTATCAGAAAAGTTAATCGATCTGTAATTGTAACAAAAGAGCATTAAAGTCTGCAATTTACTGATATTTTGTCACTTGTTAAATACATAAAAATTCTTATCTTATACTAATGAATCTAAAAAACTTAGCTATGTGGGGAATAATAGTTTTTCTTACTATAGGCTTATATAATATGTTTAAAAATCCACAAACTAGTGTCAGGGGTGGAAATCAGATTATATTCTCAGATTTTTTAAAATCAGTAGAAAACGGTGAAGTCCTAAAAGTAGAGATACAAGGGAATAATATAAAGGGAATTTATTCTAACGGGAATTCTTTCACTACATATTCTCCTAATGACCCTAATTTAATAGAAAAGTTGTCAAATAAAGGTGTAAGTATATCGGCTGCACCATTAGATGAAAAAATGCCTTCTTTGTTTGGTGTGCTTTTGTCTTGGTTCCCAATGTTATTATTGATAGCTGTGTGGATTTTCTTCATGAGGCAAATGCAAGGCGGTAAAGGTGGTGCAATGGGCTTTGGAAAATCTAAAGCTAAAATGATGAACGAACTCAAGGGAAAAGTTACATTTAATGATGTCGCTGGAGTAGAGGAAGCAAAAGAAGAAGTAGAAGAAATAGTAGAATTTTTAAAAGATCCTAAAAAATTTAGTAGACTTGGTGGTAAAATTCCGAGAGGAGCATTATTAGTTGGACCACCTGGTACAGGTAAAACTTTATTAGCAAGAGCTATTGCTGGAGAAGCTGGAGTGCCTTTTTTCACAATTTCTGGATCAGATTTTGTTGAAATGTTTGTGGGTGTTGGTGCTTCAAGAGTAAGAGATATGTTTGAACAAGGAAAAAAAAACTCACCATGTATTATTTTTATAGATGAGATTGATGCAGTTGGAAGAAGTAGAGGCGCTGGCCTTGGTGGTGGTAATGACGAAAGAGAGCAGACTTTAAACCAATTATTAGTGGAGATGGATGGTTTTGATACAAATGAAGGGGTTATTATAATAGCAGCAACTAATAGACCTGACGTTTTAGATCCTGCATTGTTGAGACCTGGTAGATTTGATAGACAGGTAGTAGTATCTAATCCAGATATAATCGGAAGAGAGAAAATTTTAAAAGTGCATGTTAAAAAAATTAAAATGGCACCAGATGTAAATTTAAGAACTATTGCAAGAGGAACTCCTGGTTTTTCAGGTGCAGATTTAGCAAATATTGTAAATGAGGCTGCTCTATTAGCAGCAAGAAAGAATAAAAGAATTGTGACTTTATTAGAGTTTGAAGAGGCCAAAGATAAAGTAATGATGGGAGCTGAAAGACGTTCAATGGTTATGACTGAAGAAGAGAAAAAATTAACTGCTTACCATGAAGGCGGGCACGCCTTGGTATCATTTAACATGCCAAGTTACGATCCGATTCATAAAGCTACAATTATTCCAAGAGGGAGAGCTTTAGGGATGGTTATGAATTTACCAGAAAGAGACAAACATGGATATTCTATTAAATATCTTAAGGCCAGATTAGCAGTGTGCTTTGGCGGCAGAGTTGCAGAAGAGCTAATCTTTGGAAAAGATAATATATCAACAGGTGCAGGTGGGGGTAGTGGCTCTGATATTAATCAAGCGACACAGTTAGCAAGAGCGATGGTTACCAAATATGGAATGAGCGAGGAAATGGGACCTGTAGAGTACGGAGAAAATCAAGAGGAAGTATTTTTAGGTAGGTCAGTAACACAAACACAGTCAGTATCTGAAGAAGTTGCACAAAAAATAGATAAGGAAATAAGAAAACTTGTTGATGAAGGATACAATCAAGCAAAAAAAATTTTATCTGAAAAAATAGAGGATTTGCATAAAATTGCTAAGGCATTAATAACTTATGAAACATTAACTGGTGAAGAAATAGAGAATATTATTAACAAAAATTTATATCCTAAAGATAAAGTTTTAGATAATCCAGAAACAAAAAATGATCAAGACTCTGCTTTGGGTGCTATGGGTTTGAAACCAAAAATTGTTCATTAACAACTAATGCGAAGATATTACACAAGAGCGTGTAATTTCTATTTTGGAAATCAATCGAAAATTTTAGTAAATAAAAAAAAATCAATCCCTTTACATCAGATCAAAGAAATATCATTTGACCAAATTGAGATAATTACAAGAAAAACAAAAAAAAGAATTTCAATAAATCAAATCAAGCAACTACCAAAAACCTTAAAGAAAAAAATAAATTTAGATATAAAAAAAATTAAATCAAAGAAAAAAAACTTTTCAAATTTTAATTTTAAAAAAATTCCAAATATATTGGGCGTGTTAAATCTTACACCTGATAGTTTTTCAGATGGAGGAAAATTTAATAAAAAAAGTAAAGGCATTAGTCATGCTATTAATTTATATAAAGATGGTGCATCCCTGGTAGATGTAGGTGGGGAGTCTACTAGGCCAGGATCAAAGGCTGTAAATAAAAAGCAAGAATGGAATAGAATTAATAAAATATTAAAATTAATTGTAAAAAAAATACCGATATCTTTAGATACAAGAAAGTCCGGAATTATGGAAAACGGTATTAGAATGGGGGTTAAACTTATTAATGATGTTTCAGGATTAAGTTATGATCCCAAAACAATTAATGTTTTAAAAAAGTATAAAATTCCATTGGTAATACAACATTCAGTCGGCACACCAGAAAATATGCAAAAGAATCCAAAATATAAAAATGAATTATTAGATATATATGATTATTTTGAAGATAAAATTAATTTACTAAGATCTAAAGGTATTAAACATAATAATATAATTTTAGATCCTGGAATTGGATTTGGAAAAAATTTGAAACATAATATGAGTCTTATAAGAGATATTTCTATTTTTCATTCATTAGGTTTTCCTATACTAGTAGGAAATTCAAGAAAAAGATTTATTAAAGATATATCAAAAAAAAATGATAGCAAAACAAGAATCGGTGGAACTATGGCCTCCTCAATATATCTTTTAATGCAAGGAATTCAGATTTTAAGAATTCATGATGTTAATGAAGTTATACAAGGTATTAAAGTTTTTAACGAGATGGTCAAAAATTAATGACAAAAAAATATTTTGGAACAGATGGAATAAGAGGAGCTGTTAATAGCAAATATATAAACGGAGACATGTTTTTTAAATTTGGACTTGCTAGTGGTACATACTTTAAATCTCAAAAAAAAAGGAAACAAACAGCAATAATTGCAAAAGATACGAGATTGTCAGGATATACACTTGAACCAGCCCTTGTTTCAGGATTGGCTTCAGCTGGTATGCATGTTTATACCCTAGGACCTCTACCAACTAATGGGTTGGCTATGCTTACAAAAGAAATGAAGGCTAATATGGGCATAATGATTACCGCCTCTCACAATCCACATTTTGATAATGGTTTGAAATTGTTTGGTCCTGATGGAATGAAATTATCAGACAAAATAGAAAAAAAAATTGAGGGACTTATAGATAAGAAAATCTCAAAAAACCTCTCGTTTTCTGAGAATTTAGGAAGAGTTAAAAGGTTGGAAACAGGTACCAATAAATATATTAAAATACTAAAAAAAAATTTTACAAAAGAGTTCAATCTAAGAGGACTTAGAATTGTAATCGATTGTGCTAATGGTGCCGGTTATAAGGCAGGTCCTGAATTATTGAAATCATTAGGAGCAAAAGTCATAGCAATAGGTATTAAACCAAATGGTTTGAATATTAATAAAAATTGTGGATCAACTTTTCCAAAACAAATTAGATCTGCTGTAAAAAAATATAAAGCTCACATCGGAATATCTCTAGATGGAGATGCTGACAGAATTATTATGTGTGATGAAAAAAGTAACATAATAGATGGAGATCAAATTATAGCTGCTTTAGCAACAAGATGGAAAAATAAAAAAATGTTAAAAGGAGGAGTTGTGGGAACATTAATGTCAAATTATGGATTAGAAAAATACTTTAAATTAAAAGGAATAAAATTTGTAAGAGCAAATGTTGGAGATAGATATGTTAAAGAAAAAATGCAAAAATATAATTTTAATTTAGGTGGTGAACAATCTGGGCATATTATATTAGGTAAATTTGCAACAACAGGAGATGGTTTACTAGTCGCGTTAGAAGCCCTTTTTGCATTAAGAAAGGGAAAAAAAGCAAGTAAATTTTTTAATCAATTTAAGAAAACTCCTCAACTCTTAGAAAATATCGAAGTAAAAGATAGAAATATTATTAAAAAACCAGAGATAAAAAAAATTATAAAAATTGCAGAAAATTTAATTGAAGGTAAGGGAAGAATTTTAGTAAGAAAATCAGGAACAGAATCCAAAATAAGAGTAATGGGAGAAAGCGAAAATAAAGCTCTTCTTTATAAATGTGTGAATATGATTACAAAAAAAATTAAATAAATTGAAACCAAATTCTAAAATTTTAATTATTGCAGGATCTGACTCATCTGGCGGAGCAGGTATTCAAGCAGATATTAAAACTATTACCGCTCTAGGCTCTTACGCAATGACAGCAATAACTGCAGTTACGTCACAAAATACCACTGGTGTAAAATCAATTGTTGGGATTAATCCAAAAGAAATTTTTAATCAAATTGTTTATAGTTGCAAAGATATAAGACCTGATGCAATAAAAATTGGTATGCTACATTCTTCAGAGGTTATTAGAATGGTACTAAAAGCTTTGGATGTAATTAAAGTTAAAAAAATTGTATTAGATCCAGTGATGGTTGCTAAAGGAGGGGCTAAACTGATAGATAGTAAAGCAACTCAATTGTTAAAATTAAAACTAATTAAAAAAGTATTACTTATTACCCCCAACATCCCTGAGGCAGAAATTTTGACTAAAACAAAAATTATAACAAAAGATGATATGATTTATGCTGCCAATAAACTTATAGGATTAGGAGCTAAAAATGTATTGATAAAAGGTGGCCATTTAAAACATAAAAATGTAATAGATATTTTAATAAACACAAAAGATATAAAGATCTTCAAAAGCAAGCGTTACAAAACAAAGAATACTCATGGCACAGGTTGTACTTTATCTAGCTCAGTTACGACTTTTTTATCATGTGGAAAAACAATAAAGAAATCTTGTGAGCTAGGAATTAAGTATGTAAATTCTGCAATTAAATCAAACCCTAAATATGGAAAAGGTAATGGCCCAATTAACCATCTCACTTCCCTAAAAGTAAATAGAAAATTTAAATAATGAAAAATATAGTTGTTGTTGGATCTCAATGGGGTGACGAAGGTAAAGGAAAAATTGTTGATTGGTTATCTGAACAGGCTGATGTGGTAATAAGATTCCAAGGAGGTCACAATGCTGGCCATACTTTAGTGATTGATGGAGTTACATATAAATTGAGATTACTGCCATCTGGAATAGTTAGAAAAGGTAAAATTTCAATTATTGGCAACGGAGTTGTGGTAGATCCATGGGCTTTATTAGAGGAAATAGATGAAATAAAAACTAAAGGCGTAGAAGTAAACATAAATAATTTTATTATTTCAGAGTCTGCAAATTTAATTTTGCCTTTTCACAGGGAAATGGATGAGATTAGAGAAGATGCAGCAGGAAAAAGCAAAATAGGAACTACCAGACGAGGAATCGGACCAGCATATGAAGACAAGATTGGAAGAAGATCTATAAGAGTTATGGATCTAAGATCCGAAAAAAATTTAGATAAAAGACTAGATTCTGTCTTAATTCATCATAATGCTATTAGAAAAGGTTTAGGAAAAAAAATTTTTGAAAAAAATCAGCTAAAAACTGATTTGCTTAAAATAGCACCCAAAATATTAGAATTTTCTCAGCCAGTTTGGCTAAAAATTGATCAATTTAAAAAACAAAAAAAGAAAATTCTATTTGAAGGTGCCCAAGGTATTTTGCTTGATGTGGATCATGGAACCTATCCTTTTGTAACTTCTTCAAATACCGTAGCATCAAGTGCAGCTACAGGAACTGGTTGTGGTCCTAATACGATAAATTATGTTCTTGGTATTACAAAAGCTTATACAACAAGAGTTGGAGAGGGCCCCTTTCCCACAGAGTTAACTAATGATATCGGTGAACTTTTAGGAACGCGTGGAAAAGAATTTGGAACTGTGACAAGTAGGAAAAGAAGATGTGGTTGGTTTGATGGTGTTTTAGTGAGGCAAACTATAAAAGTTTCAGGGATTGATGGTATCGCTTTAACAAAATTAGATGTACTTGATGAATTAGATGAAATTAAAATGTGTATTGCTTATGAGCTTGATGGTAAAAGATTAGATTATTTACCTGCTGCTGTAGAAGACCAGGTAAAAATAAAACCAATTTATAAAACTTTTCCAGGTTGGAAAGTTTCTACCAGCGGAGTCAAAAATATGAACTCATTACCTGAAAATGCAAAAAAATATATTTTTGCGGTAGAGGATTTTATCGGTGCAAAAGTATCAAGTATCTCAACAAGTCCAGAAAGAGATGATACTATTTTGATTGAAAACCCTTTTGAAGTTTAGTTTGCGGGTAAAAGATTTTTTGATTTTGCTAATAGAAGCATATGTTTTTGGAGTTTCTCGAAAGCCTTATTTTCTATTTGTCTAACACGTTCTCTACTAATTTTGTATTTTTTACTTAAATCTTCTAATGTTGTTGGGTCATCATTTAGTCTTCTTGAGTATAAAATTTCTCTTTCTCTATCATTAAGAACTTTAATAGAGTTTCTTAATAAATCTTTTCTTTGCTCCATCTCTTCATGTTGAGCAAATTTTAAGTCATGATCAAGCTCTTTATCAACCAACCAGTCTTGCCATTCATCACCATCCTCTCCAACTTGAGCATTTAATGAGAACTCTTTTCCAGAAAGTCTTCTATTCATTGAAACCACTTCTTCTTTACTTACATCAAGCTTATTTGCAATATGATTAACATGTTCCTCTCTTAAGTCTCCCTCAGTTTCTGGAGAAATTTGATTTTTAATTTTCTTTAAATTAAAAAATAATTTTTTTTGAGCAGTAGTAGTTCCAATTTTGACAAGACTCCAAGATCTTAAAATATATTCCTGAATTGAGGCCTTAATCCACCACATTGCATAGGTTGCTAATCTAAAACCTTTTTCAGGTTCAAATTTTTTAACAGCTTGCATAAGACCCACATTTCCCTCTGAAATCATTTCATTTATCGGTAACCCATATCCTTTGTAACCCATAGCAATCTTCGCTACTAGTCTTAAGTGACTTGTGACTAATCTTTCTGCAGATTTAATATTACCGGTCGTTTTCCAATTTTTAGCTAACATATATTCCTCTTCTGCAGCTAACATCGGAAATTTTTTAATCTGATCTAGATATGCAGATAGCCCACCTTCATTTGATAGAGTTGGTAGATTATTGCTCATTGTTGTACTCATAGAAGTGTTTATTTAATTAATTATAATTAAATTTCAATAATTTATTCTTCAGTGTTTCTAAGCATTTTTAAAATATTATTTAGATCTTGTGGCAAAAGTGAGGAAAAAATCATCTCTTTTTTGGTACGTGGATGTATAAAACCTAAAGTTTTTGCATGTAAGAATTGTCTATTTAATTTAGTAATCGAATTTTGAATGGTTAAGTCAATATTTTTTAATTTTTTATATTTTTTTTTATATTTATCATCTCCAACTAGGCTGTTTCCTTTAAAATTCATATGAACTCTAATTTGATGCGTTCTTCCTGTTTCTAATTTACATTCAACTAAACTTAAAGTTGGAGTATTATTATTTTCAAAAATTTCAATTGTTTTATAATTTGTTATGGCCTTCTTTCCTTTGGAACTACTAACTTCCATAAGCTGTCTATTTTTTGAACTACGAGTTATAAATGTTTCAATCTTCCCTGATGATGGTCTTAATTTTCCCCAAATTAAAAGTTTGTATTCTCTAATAATTGTGTGATCACTAAATTGTTTTGATAAATTTTCATGAGTCTGATTGTTTTTTGCAATTACAACTAAACCAGATGTATTTTTATCAATTCTATGAACAATACCTGGTCTTAACTCATCGCCTATACTAGATAAAGAGTTTTTATCGTAATGTATCAATGCGTTAACAATTGTTTTGTCATAATTTCCAGCCCCTGGGTGCATGATTATCCCAGCAGGTTTATTAATAACTAACAAATCATTGTCTTCATATATTATTTCTAATTTAAATTTGTAAGGTTTAAGAGATGCTACTTCAGGCTTTGGAATCTTAAGATTTATTGTGTCACCAATTGAGACCCTTTTTGATGGACTTTTAATTATTTCATTATTTAATGTTAATTTATCTTTTAAAATTAAATTTTTAATTCTAGTTCTACTTATTAATTCCTCTCTCTTGTTAATTAAAACATCAATCCTTAAATTCTTCTCATCCTCTTTGACGATAAAGTTAATGTTTTTTTCCATAAAATATAATATTAATACTATATGCGCTTGTAGCTCAACTGGATAGAGCGCCTGACTTCGGATCAGGAGGTTCTGGGTTCGACTCCTAGCAGGCGCACCAACTTATTCACCCATATTTATTAATGTCCCCTTTTCTCTTGCTTTATCGAAAGAGTAATAAAATACAAAAATGGATAAAATTAAATAAAATCCATTTAGATAAATTGCAGTAAGAATATTTTTATAATTTACAATCCCATTAACTAAGATATTTCTAGTCTCTTCAAATATATAAACAAGTGGAAGTGCGAATGCGATTGATTGGAAGATTTCTGGTAATATCTCAACAGGATAGTAAATACAGCCAAAAGGTGCTAATAAAAACATAGTTGACCATGCAATATTCTCAAAAGATGGGCCAAATCTTAACAATCCCGCTGAAACAAATAGACCAAGAGTAATTCCAAACAAATATAGACTCAAAAAAAGAAATGATAAAGGAAGACCAAGTTTTAACAAAGATATACCAAACAATGGAGAAGTTAATAATATTGCAGGAATTAATCCAATTAATGCTCTTATTAAAGCAGTGAAGACAAGAGAAACAATTATCTCACTAATTTTCATCGGCGCGATAAACAGATTTGTAAAATTTCTACTCCAAATTTCTTCTAAAAATAACATATTAAAGCCAATGCTAGTTCGAAACAAAAAATCATAAAGAATTGCACACGAAAGTATGACACCCACTGCGCCACTATAGTAAGAACTATGGGTTGCAAAAAAATTAGAAATAAACCCCCAAAGAGTAATTTGAATTGATGGCCAATAAATTAAATCTAATATTCTAGGAAATGATCTTGTTATTAAATAAAAGTGTCTTAAAAAAAGACCATAAATTCTAATTAAATTCATTTTTCTTTTCTCGCTATTTCTAAAAATACTTCCTCTAAATTTCTTCGTCCATATTTTGTTATTAAATCTTCAGGAGTTCCTCTATCAACAATTAAACCTTCTTTCATCATTAAAACAGAACTACATAATCTTTTCACTTCCGCCATATTATGAGAGGCAAGCAAAACTGATATTTTTTTTTCTTTTTTGTAATCCTCTAAAAAAGATCTTATAAAATCACCTGTTTCAGGATCTAATGAAGCTGTAGGTTCATCTAACAAAAGTACCGTTGGATCATTTATTAAAGCTTTTGCAAGACTTACCCTATTTTTTTGTCCAGAGGAAAGTTCTCCAGTAATTTTGTTTAAAAGGTTTTTTAATCTAAGTTTATTTGCAAGGTGATCTATTCTGTCATTTAAATTTTGAATATTATATAATTTTCCGTAAACGATTAAATTTTGTTTAACCTTAAGTTTTTTAGGTAATTCAATATAGGGTGAAATAAAATTCATTTTCCGAAGAAGTGAAATTTTATTTTTTTCAATATTCATTCCGTTGATTAAAACCTCTCCATTACTTGGTTTTAATAATCCTAAAATCATTCCAATAGTTGTAGTTTTACCACATCCATTTGGTCCCAATAAACCAACCATTTCATTTTCATTAATTTTAAAATTTATATTAGCTACTGCCTCTTTATCTTTATACATTTTAGAAAGATTTATTACTTCAATGGAATTAGTCATTGATATCTTGATGCTCTCTTCAATCTATCGTTAATAGTTTTGCCAAGTCCTTTGTTTGGAATATTCTCAACTGCAATTTTTTTAAAACCATCGTTTTTTATTCTTCTTAAAGTTGAGTATAAGTTTTTTGCAGCTTCTTCAATATTTTTTACTTTGGATAAATAATAATAGTTTCTTAATTTTAATTTTCTTTTTTTTATTAGTAAATAAGCCTCATTTTTTTTTGGTTTTTTTACGTTAATTCTTAGGGGTATTCCAGGCGAGTAATGTAATGGAAATAAACCAGGAGATAATTTTTTTTTTGAATTTATATTAATTAATAATTTTTTTTTTAAAAAATTTTCAATTTTTTTTGTGTCAAGACCTCCATATCTTAAGAGGGAAGGTTTTTCTAAAAGACTTAATATTGTAGACTCAACTCCAATTCTGCATTTTCCACCATTTAAAATATATTTAATTTTTGAACCAAATTCATCTTTTACATCGGATGGTTCAACGGAACTTAATCTTGAGGAAATATTTGCACTAGGTGCAGCTAGTGGATAATCTAAATTTTTTAATAAACTTCTGAACAATTTATGCTTAGGAAAACGTACGGCAATACTTTTTTTATTATTAGTGACAAATTTTGATATGTTTGAGTTATTTTTTAATTTCAGAATATAGGTAATTGGACCTGGAGAGAATTTTTTGTAAAGTTTTACTAAATTATTATTGATATCACAATCATCTTTAAGTCTTTGAATATTATAGTAATGGACGATAAGTGGATTGTTAAAAGGTCTTTTTTTAAGACCAAATATTTTTTTTACGGCAATATTTGAGTATGCGTTAGCAGCTAGTCCATAAACAGTTTCAGTTGGTACTGCAATACAATGATTATTATCTAAATATTTTTTTGCTTTTTTGATATTTGATTGAATAGATTTCATGTATTAATAATTATTATTATATGAAAGATAAAATATTACCACTTGATTATGATCAGTACTCAGTTGAGGAACTTACAGAAAAGGCAAATAAGATTATAGAGTCTCTAGAAAAGGAAAAAGATTTAAATAATTCAGTTGAGAATTATCAAGAACTTATAAAACTTAACAATATTATCGAAAAGAAATTTCATAAAACTTTGAAATCTATTGGGGAAGAGACAAATAAAAAGATTAAAGAAATAACTAAAAAAAATGAAAAAACAGCTTAATAAAATTGCTAAAGATACCAATATTTATCTTAAAAAATATATTAATTCACAAAAGTATTCTCATTTAATGTCTCCCATGAAGTACGGTTTATTTCCAGGTGGAAAAAAAATTAGATCTAAAATCTTAATTGATTTGGGGTCATTATTTTCAATTGATTATAAAACATTAATAATAATTGGTTCAGCTGTCGAATGTATTCATGCTTATTCACTTATTCATGATGATCTACCGTGTATGGATGATGATAACGTTAGAAGAGGCAAACCTTCAACTCACATTAAATTTGGTGAGTCTACAGCAGTTCTAGCAGGAAATTCATTATTAACTTTAGCTTTTGAAATTTTATCAAATTCCAAATTGAAATTAAATGAAACGATTAAAATAGATTTAATCAAAAAATTATCAGAGTGTTCAGGTCACCTAGGGATAGCTGGGGGGCAGTATTTAGATTTAAACTACGAGAGAAAGAAAATATCAAAAAATAAAATATTAGAAATGGAAATAAAAAAAACTGGAATGTTATTTGGTTTTTGTTGTGCGGCTCCAGCAATAATTAAGAAAAAAAAGATTCAAGAAATTAAATTTTTTGAGAATATTGGATTAAAGATTGGTCTTTTGTTTCAAATAGCTGATGATTTAATTGATCTGAAAAGTAATTCTAAGGAAGCTGGAAAAAAAACAGGAAAAGATCAAAAAAAAGGCAAGGCAACACTCATAAATTTAATAGGCTATGATGACTCAGTTAAGTATTGTGATAAGATAATAAAAAATATTAATAAGAATTTAAGCAAATACGGTTCAAGGTCTAAAAAAATTAATGAAACTTTAGATTATATATTGAATAGAAAAAAATGAAAAAAAATTATAAATTTTTAAATGATATAAACTTTCCATCTGATTTAAGAAAAGTTTCTGAAAATAATTTACAAAAAGTTGCAGATGAGGTGAGGGAGGAAATGATTGAAGCTGTTTCAGAAACTGGAGGTCATCTAGGTGCTGGTTTGGGAGTGGTTGAATTGACAGTGGCGCTTCATTACGTTTTTGACACACCAAATGATAAATTAATATGGGATGTGGGCCATCAATCTTATCCACATAAAATTTTAACTGGCAGAAAAGATAAAATTAGAACTTTACGACAGGGCGATGGTTTATCAGGTTTTACTAAAAGATCTGAAAGTGAATATGATCCCTTTGGAGCAGCTCATAGCTCGACATCTATTTCGTCTGCATTAGGAATTGCTGAAGCAAATAAATTAGAAAATAAATCTTCTAATGTAATTGCTGTCATAGGAGATGGGGCAATTAGTGCAGGCATGGCTTACGAAGCTATGAATAATGCTGGAGCATCTAAGACAAAAATGATTGTTATTTTAAATGATAACGACATGTCAATTGCAAAACCAGTTGGAGCAATGAGAACTTACTTAGCAAAATTATTTACTGGTAAAATATATTTTAGTCTAAGAGAAACCATAAAGTTAATTACATCTGCATTTTCAAAAAGATTTAGTGCTAAGGCTGGAAAAGCGGAGGATTTTTTCCGGTCAGCGGTTACAGGGGGTACATTGTTTAGTTCACTTGGTTTTTATTATGCAGGACCTATAGATGGTCATGACTTATCAAGCTTAGTACCAATTTTAAAAAATGCAAAAGACTCAAGACATGATGGTCCTATAATGATCCATATTAAAACTCAAAAAGGGAAGGGTTATTCTTACGCAGAAAAAGCAAATGACCATTATCATGGAGTATCAAAGTTTAATGTTAAGACTGGAGAGCAGTTAAAGAGTAAATCTAATTCTCCAGCTTATACAAAAGTTTTTGCTAACACGTTAGTGAAACATGCAAAAAAAGATAGCAAAATAGTCGGAATAACGGCAGCTATGCCGGGAGGGACTGGTATGGATATTTTTGGAAAGGAGTTTCCAAGCAGAATGTTTGATGTAGGAATAGCAGAACAACACGCGGTAACCTTTTCTGCTGGTTTAGCTACAGAGGGTTATAAACCATATGCTGCAATTTATTCGACATTTTTACAGAGAGCATATGACCAAGTAGTCCATGATGTCGCCATTCAAAGTTTACCTGTTAGATTTGCTATAGATAGAGCAGGATTAGTTGGTGCTGATGGATCAACACATGCTGGTTCATTTGATATAACTTACTTATCAACTTTACCTAACTTTGTAGTAATGGCAGCAAGTGATGAAGCTGAACTAGTTAAAATGATTAATACTTCAGTAGGCATAAATGATAGACCCTCTGCAATTAGATATCCAAGAGGAACGGGAGTTGGAGTTGATCTTCCATCAATAGAAGAAAAAATTCAAATTGGTAAAGGAAGAATTATACAACAAGGAACGCAAGTTTGTATGTTAAGTCTCGGTACTCGACTTAAGGAGTGTAAGTTAGCTGTAGAAGAATTAAAAGCAAAAGGAATTTCAACAACTTTGATTGATGCTCGGTTTGCTAAGCCTTTGGATGAAGAACTTATACTAAAATCTGCTAAAGAACATGAGCTTATGATTACGATTGAAGAAGGATCTATAGGAGGCTTTGGTTCACATGTAAAAAATTTATTAGCCGAAAAAGGAGTATTTGATAAAGGTTTAAAATTTAGATCAATGACTTTACCAGACGAATTTATAGAGCAAGATGATCTAAAAAAAATGTATGATAAAGCTGGGCTAAATAGTTCGCAAATTTCTAAGAAAATTTCTGATATTTTTTTTCAAAAAGATACCATAAGAGTTGTAAAAAATTAATTTATATTAATCACACTGTGCTTTATTCATTAAGTAGTGATCAAGCAAAACACAGTTAAACATTGCCTCACCAATTGGAACAGCTCTAATTCCTACACAAGGATCATGTCTACCTTTTACAGATATTGAGGTATTTTTACCAAATTTATTTATTGTTTTTCTGCTAGTTAAAATTGATGATGTTGGTTTTACCGCAAAAGATGCAATTATTTCTTGTCCTGTAGAAATTCCACCAAGGATACCACCAGCATTATTTGAATTGAATTTCAATTTTTTGCCTTTTGAAGAAATTTCATCTGAATTTTTTTCTCCACTTAATTGCGCTGAGTTCATTCCTGCTCCAATATTTACACCTTTGACAGCGTTAATACTCATCAAACCCGAAGCTATGTCAGTATCTAATTTCGAATAAATTGGAGCACCCAAACCAACTGGGATACCTCTTGCCCTAATTTCAATCACTGCTCCACATGAGGATCCTGATTTCCTAACACTAAGCAAATATTTTTCCCATAATTTAGTCATAGATTGATCAGGGCAAAAAAATGGATTTTTTGAAATTACTTTATCGTTCCAGTTGTTCGTGTCGCATCCAAGAATTCCTAACTGTGTTACTGCACCAATGACTTTATATTTTTTACCTAATTTTTTCTGAAGCACAACTTTTGCTATTGCACCAGCAGCAACGCGTGCTGCCGTTTCTCTTGCAGAAGATCTACCACCACCTCTGTAATCTCTAATTCCATATTTTTTAAAATAAGTAAAATCTGCGTGACCTGGTCTGAACTTATCTTTAATATTACTATAATCTTTGGATCTCATATCTTTGTTGTAGATTATGAGAGAAATAGGTGTTCCTGTGGTTTTACCCTCAAATACTCCTGACAATATTTGAACTTTATCATCTTCTTTTCGCTGGGTTGTAAATTTAGATTGTCCTGGTTTTCTTTTGTCTAATTCTATCTGAATATCCTGCTCTTTAAGATTTATGTTTGGAGGACAGCCATCAACAATACAACCAATTGCAGGCCCATGAGACTCTCCCCAAGTTGTGAAACGAAATAGCTTTCCAAAAGTATTAAATGACATTATTTATATTATATAGATTATTTTGTTTAAATTATGAATCAAAAAAACTCTTTAGGTCTTGATAGTTGCTTTCTAGATTTAGATGATCCAATTCAATTATTTCATAAATGGATGGAGGAAGCAAAGAAAACAGAGCCTAATGACCCAAACGCTGTTTCTTTAGCAACATCAAATCAAAAAAACATACCCTCGGTCAGAATGGTTTTACTTAAAGATTTCAGCAAAAATGGATTTGTATTTTATACTAATTTAAATAGTCAAAAAGGAAATGAATTAAATGAAAACCCATATGCTGCAATGTGTTTTCATTGGAAAAGCCTCTTAAGACAAATAAGAATTAGTGGAAAGGTTTCATTAGTTTCTGATCAAGTTGCTGATGAATATTATTCATCTAGAGCATATGAAAGTCGAATAGGAGCATGGGCTTCTAAGCAAAGTAAGGAATTAAATTCACGAGACGAATTGATAAAATCTATTCAAAATTACAAAAAAAAATTTAGTAACAAATCCGATGTCCCAAGACCAAGTCACTGGTCTGGGTGGATTTTATCTCCAGATAGTATTGAATTTTGGTTAGATGGCGAAAATAGAATTCATGAGAGATTAAAATATAATAAAGATAATTTAGGAAAGTGGGTAAAGTCTTTATTAAGTCCTTAGAAATTTCTTGATAAACTAAATGATGTTAATTTTCTAAGAATATTTTTTTCTTTAGAGTCTTCAAATACACTAAGAGAATTTGAAGCTAAATTTATATAGTGTTGTGCTTTTTGATAGCATTCCTGAATTATTTTATACTTATTTATAAGAGTAATGACTTCATTAAAGTCATCTTTAATTCTTAATCTTTTATTAAACAAATTTGATAGAATTTTTTTTTCATCATTTCCTAATTTTTGGTAAAGTAATATTATTGGTAATGTAATTTTTCCTTCAAAAAAATCTTGTCCAATTTTTTTACCAAATAGTTTAAGCTCAGAATTATAGTCCAAAGTATCGTCTGCTATTTGAAAAGTTAAACCTAAGTTTCTTCCATAAAATTCTAAAGCATCTTTTTCTTTATTTTCCGCATCAGATAAAATTGCGCCAACTTTAGTTGCTGCTGCAAATAACTCAGCAGTTTTAGCTGAGATTATTTTCAAATATGTTTCTTCCAGCATATCAACCTCACCTTTATGTTGAAGTTGTAGAACTTCTCCTTGAGCAATTTTAGATGAAGTAGAAGATAATAATTTTAAAACCTCTAAATTTCCATCCTCAACCATCATTTCAAAACATCTACTTAACAAATAATCGCCAATTAATACTGAGGAATGATTATCCCAAACCTTGTTTAAAGTTTCTTTTCCTCTTCTAACAGTGCCTTCATCTATTACATCATCATGCATTAATGTTGCACTGTGAATTAATTCAACACATGCAGCTAAATTTATATCTCTAGAGCCTTTTGAGTAACCACATAACTTTGCACTACCCAATGTTAATAAAGCTCTTAGTCTTTTTCCCCCTGTCTCTATGTGATAATCCGTCATTTTTTCAACTAACTGCACTTCACTAGATAATTTGGATTTTATTTTTTCCTCGGTCAAAATGAGTTTTTCTTCAACTGAGTCTTTGAGCTGAAAATATGAATCATTTATCTGATTTTTAAGCTGTACAACTGTTCCCATAAGATTTTTAAATTAGTATAATTTAGTTATTTATATTACTTATCAATTGACGCACCAGTTTCTTCAATTATAAGTAGTCTTTATATTCAATAAATAATTCTATAAGACTTAGCTATGTTATCTTTTTTTAAAAAGAAAAAAATTATTTCTCACTTAAAATTAAGCGGAGTTATTGGTAATGCTGGAAAATTTAAACAAGGTATTGATTTTGCAGGTCAAGAAGAACTAATTAAAAAGGCTTTTTCCCTTAAAAAAGCTTCATGTGTTGCTATATCAATCAATTCTCCAGGAGGATCACCAGTTCAATCTCATTTAATCTACAGTTTTATTAGACAACAAGCCAAAAAATATAAAAAAAAAGTTATTGTATTCGCTGAAGATGTGGCAGCTTCTGGGGGTTATTTGATTTCTTGTGCTGGAGACGAAATTTATGCAAATTCGAGTTCAATTATTGGATCCATAGGAGTTATATATTCTTCTTTTGGTTTTACGGAGTTAATAAAAAAAATTGGAGTTGAAAGAAGAGTCCATACTGCTGGTAAAAACAAAAGTACACTTGATCCCTTTTTAAAAGAAAAAAACGAAGACATTGAAAGATTAAAAAATATTCAATTGGATCTTCATAAAGATTTTATAGATGTAGTTGAAAAAAGCAGAGGATCAAAATTAAATAAATCTGAAGTAGAACTTTTTTCAGGTGAGTTTTGGTCAGGAAGTAAAGCAAAAAATTTAGGATTGATTGATGGAATAGGTAACGCACATGAAATTTTAAAAGAAAAATTTGGTGAGGATGTAACTATTAAAAAATTTGAAAAATCAAAAGGATGGTTAAGTCAAAAACTCTCTTCATCGAGCAATCAAGTAGATCAAATAGCAAATATTTTAGATGAAAGATCAATTTGGCAGAGATATGGCTTCTAAAGTAAAAAAAATAAAAAAAAAAATTCAAACATTTCAAGAAACAATTTTAAATCTTCAGATATTTTGGAGTAAAAAGGGATGTATTATTCTACAGCCGTATGATATGGAAGTTGGTGCAGGAACTTTTCATCCAGCCACTACACTAAGATCACTTGGTACTAAACCATGGAAAACAGCTTATGTACAACCATCAAGGAGACCAACAGACGGAAGATATGGAGATAACCCTAATAGGTTACAACACTATTATCAATTTCAGGTTTTAATTAAACCTTCTCCTGAAAATATTAAAAAACTTTATCTAAATAGTTTATCTACTATAGGAATAGATCATAACGATCACGATATAAGATTTGTTGAAGATGATTGGGAAAGTCCCACGCTAGGTGCAGCAGGATTGGGCTGGGAAGTGTGGTGTGATGGAATGGAAATTAGTCAATTCACTTACTTTCAGCAAATGGCTGGATTTGATTGTAAACCTGTATCAGTCGAAATCACCTATGGTTTAGAAAGAATTTGCATGTTCACCCAAAATGAAAAAAATGTTTATGATTTATTATGGAATGATGAAGGTGTAAAATATCATGAAGTTTTTCATCAAGCAGAAGAAGAATTTTCAGCATATAACTTTGAGTACGCAAATGTAGAAGCTCTTTTAAAAATGTTTGAAATGTACGAGTCGGAAGCAAAAGCTCTGGTAGAAAAAAAGATTTCTTTACCAGCATATGATCAATGTTTAAAGGCTAGCCATATTTTTAACATTTTAGATGCTAGAGGTGCGATTAGTGTTGCACAAAGAGCAGGTTATATTTCCAGAATAAGAGATATTACAAAATTCGTGGCAGGTGTTTGGTTAGATAGTCAAAAATAATGTCAGAATTGTTTCTAGAATTATTTAGTGAGGAAATACCTTCAAATCTTCAACAAAACCTAAGAGAAGATTTACTTAAAAGCTTTACTGAATTATTTTTAGAGAAATCAATTTTATTTAAAAAAAGTTCGTCATACTCTACACCAAATAGACTAGTTGTGTTATTTCAAGGTGTTCAAAAAAATGTTGTAGTAAAATCAGAGGAAATAAAAGGTCCAAATATTAAGTCACCAGAAATAGCACTAGAGGGGTTCATGAGGTCAAATAAAATCTTAAAAAAAGATCTCTATAAGAAGAAAACTGATAAAGGAGAATTTTATTTTTTTAAGACAAAATCAAAGAAATTGTATACCCATGAATTACTAGAGAAATTTATCCCGATATTATTAAATAAAATACAATGGAATAAATCAATGTGTTGGGGGACCTTTGAGCTAAATTGGGGTAGACCATTAAAGTCAATTCTAGCTATTTTCGATAAAAAAAAATTAAACTTTAATTTTCATCATCTAACATCTTCTAGCTCAACCTTTATTGACAAAGAATTTGAGGAAAATAAAAAGTCATTCTTAGAATTTAAAAATTATAAAAGTTTTTTTAAAAAATTAGGCATAATTATAGATCACAATGAGAGAAAAAATTTAATAGAAAAAAAATTTAATAGTATATTAAAAAATAAAAATATTAAGATTCTAGAAAATCCAAAGTTATTAAATGAAGTTGTTGATTTAACAGATCAACCAAACATTATCCTTTGTGAATTTGATAAAAAATTTTTAGATATTCCTAAAGAAATATTAATCATTACTATGCAACATCATCAGAAATATTTTCCTATATTTGATGATAAAAAAAATATTACAAATGAATTTTTAGTGGTTGCAAACAATAAAGATAAAAAGGGATTAATTAAATTAGGAAATGAAAGAGTGGTTGATGCAAGATTGAGTGATGCAGAATTTTTTTGGAAAAAAGATAAATCTAAAAACATGGTCAAAAATATTACTAATTTAAAATCAATGAATTATTTTAAAGGATTAGGAAATTATTTCGACAAAGCTCAAAGAATGAGAAAATTAGGTGGAATGATCTCCGATGAACTTTTAATAAGTAAAGAAAAAGTTGAATTATCAGCATCACTTTGTAAGGTTGATTTATTATCAGAATTAGTTGGTGAATTCCCTGAACTCCAAGGCGTAATGGGAGGTCATTTTGCTAATGCACAAGGTTTTGATAAAGATTTAGTATTAGCTATAAACGAACAATATTTACCTACAGGTTCAGGGTCAAGAGTTCCAAAAAAACCATTTAGCATAGCCCTTTCGTTAGCTGATAAGATAGATACTCTAGTTGGTTTTTTTGGTTTAAATCAAAAGCCAACAAGTTCTAAAGATCCATATGCTCTTAGAAGACTAGCATCAGGGGTAATTAGAATAATAGTTGAAAATAGAAAAGATTTTAAAATAAAAGATTTAATAAATTATTCTTCT
>CACNQY010000016.1 GCA_902622655.1 uncultured Pelagibacteraceae bacterium
TCGTTAGCTATTTCAGCAGCACTTACTTGAACTTTAACTGAGTTTAGAAAACTTTCTGAAGATTGCAAACTTGACCATGCACTTGCAACATTGGTTTCATTAGTTCTTACAGCATCATCTAAAAGTAATCTTTTTCGATTTGTAAGATTTGAATTTTTATTAATTGTTGATCGTTTTTTTCCACCTGAATAAAAAGGCCAGCTAAGAGTGGCTTTTAATACATCTTGTTCTTTTTCATCTACGGTAGCACTTAAATCATCTGTATAAGTTCTTTGTAAAGATAATGATGCAGTAGGTTTTAAATCAGATTCAGAAATTTCTAATTCTTTTTCAGATTTTTCTAAGTCCAATTTTGCAATTAAAATATCTGGATTATTTTGTTTTGAAAGATTTAATGCTTCATCTAAAGTTGACGGTAAAGAAACAATTGCATTTGTGTTCTTTTGTAGTTGATTTGGATCACTTATTTTTCCAATTATATTCTCATAATTAAGCTTACTAATTAATAAGTCACTTTTAGCTTTTGCAAATTGAGCTTGTGCTCCTGCTAGTGAAGATTCTGATTGCGCTAGGTCAGTATTTGTAATTTGACCTCTGTCTCTTCTGATTTTATCATTTTCAACTTGTCTAATTAATAAATTTAAATTTTTAGAATTAATTTCAAGTGTTTCTCTTGCAAAAATTAAGTTTGTATATGCGTAGATGGCATTGTGAAGAATATCCTGTTCTTTTTTAACAAGTTGTGCTTTTGCTAAATCTAAAGCTGTAATATTTTTTTTAAGAGTTAAATCTCTACCAAAATCTAAAAGTTTTTGCTCTAATTTAATTGAGGTTGAAAATGGATCTACATCATTGATAGTTGCATCACCTCCACTTTGGTTGGTAAGTTTATTAGTATTTTCAAAGCTTTGAGATCCACTTAAAGTTAATGAAGGTTTATAATCACTTTTAGCAATATTTACATCTTCCTCCGATGCTTTAATGTTTTCTCTTTCAGCATTTAATTGAATATTATTTTGATAAGTTTGATTTAATGCATCGAGAAGGGTAACTGCAAAAGCGTTACTAAAATAGAATATTGATGCGATAAATACGATAAATATTTTTTTCATTTCGATTTATATACAGCAGTTTTAATTTGATGGTTACTGTTTAAATTTACAATTATAGATGCATATTTAGGTGTATTTTTAAACATGTTCTGAGTAATTCTTTGGTAAGTTTGCATAAAATTTATTACGTCCCTTTTACTCATTATTTTATGAACACCTTTTTTCTTTGTTTTTAACCACAGTTTACGTTCCTGCTTTAATCTCCACTTCTGCAATAAACTAAAGTTTTTTGCTTTTAAGTAAATCATACAATTTAACTGAGAATATAGCTTTTTATATTTAGTTTGTAATTGTTGATTTACATACTTTCTCCAAATCAGTTTTTGATCATTAGCTTTTTCCATAGAATTAATTGTTTTTTTTAATGTATTGTTAGTTTCTGCTCTGGCGCCTACACACCATCCCTCAAAAATAACAATATCTGGTCTTCTATTAATTTTGTTCCATTTACTTTTAGGAAATCTGTCATCAATTGCCTTATTAAAATTTGGTAGTTTCATTTTTTTGAATTTTTTTGCTTTAGATTTTTTAAAGAAATCCAACATCATATTAATATCGTGAGTTCCAGGAACTCCCCTAGTAAGCAACATTGGGTGAACTTTTTTTGATAAAGCTATTCTTTCTTTTCTAGTTTTATAAAAATCATCAATAGAAATTTTAAAAACTTTTAATTTAAAGTACTTTTCTAATATAATTTTTATTATCGAGCTTGTAGTTGTCTTACCAGTACCCTGCCCCCCTGCTAATCCAACAAAGTAAGGTTTTTTATTAACTGCTTTTTTTGCTATCCAAAAACTTATTGGGATTAAAAAGTTCTTAATCATTCCTTCTTTATTGCCAAACTTTTCATTTGATGTTTCTTGTGATTTAATAAACTTAAAACAATCTTTTTTAACTTTCTTAAAACACTCTTCAGTTAATTTCATTGAACTTTTATTTTTCTTGATCCATTGGATGGTTTAAACCATCAAAGTTAACTACTTCCTTTAAATCTTCTACTTTAACTTCATCGACACATCCTAAATTAAAACCAGTCATAGCAGGTGCACTTCTTGGATTATGATGAGTGTAAATTCCACATTCAGTACAAAAATAATGGTTAGCAACTTTGGTATGGTATTGGTAAAGTTTTAATTTATCTGCTCCTTTAGTAACTTTAAAATCTTCATTTTTAACCATACCCATTGTTGCATTTTTTCTTTTACAAATAGAACAGTTACATTTTACAATTTTTGCTAATTCACTAACTGTAGCATTAATTTCTGCTTCAACAGCTCCGCAATGGCAATTTAATTTCATATATCTCCTTTTTATTTTAAAACACTTTTTGCTGCAATCTTATTTCCGTCTAAGTCGCGGATATACCCATAGTAATTTCCATCTTTTCTAACCCCTGGTGCCCCCTCATCTATTGCTCCTTTCGAAATTGCAATTTTATAAAACTTTTCTACTGCCTCTTTAGACTCTGCTAACAGTGTTACTTGTGATCCATTACCCATCGTCGCTGGTTTACCATTAACTGGATTGGTTATATAAAATATTACTTTCTCAGGTTCGCTTGAATGAGCATAACCAATATATTTTTCTGTTGTTAGAATTTTTTTTAATTTTAAAGGTTCAAAAGCAGCATCATATAGCTCGCTTGATTTTTTATAATCATTAGAACCAACCATTACAAAATCTAAAATACTCATAATTAAATTAAAATTTATATAACTTAATAACCAACTTAAACTACTAGTGGTTGAAGTTATCCACAAGCATACAAAATGTAGTTTGGATGTTCACGTTTTGATTCACTTTTGATTCAGTTACAGACTCAAAATACAACCTCTTGAGTGTATTAAATAAATAGGCTATAAATTAGAACAAAACAAGAACATGAAACTAACAATCCCTTATTATTTGCATAAAGCAGGCGCTGGTTTTCCTTCCCCTGCTACTGATTATATCGAAGAAGACATTGATCTAAACATGCACTTGATAAGAAATGTTCCAGCAACTTTTATCATCAGAGTTCAAGGTAAATCTATGGTGGATGTTGGAATTAATGATGGAGACTTATTAGTTGTCGATAAAAGCTTAAAGCCAAAAAACTTTTCAACGGTGATTGCAAATGTTCATGATGAACTTGTAGTTAAAACTTTAGTTCAAGAAAGAGATAAAAAATTTTTAACTTCTGGTTCTAAAGAATTTTCTGACAGAATTTTAATTAATGAAGAGCAAGATATTTTTATTTGGGGAGTTGTTACTTATGTCATCCATTCTACGTACTAAAAAAATAGCATTAATTGATTGTAACTCTTTTTATGTTTCTTGTGAAAGATTATTTAATCCTAAAATAAGAAGAAAGCCTGTTGTTGTTTTATCCAATAATGACGGTTGTATTATTTCAAGATCTAATGAGGCTAAAGCTTTAGGGATTAAAATGGGTGAACCTTATTTTAAAGCAAAAGATATTATTCTTAAAAATAAAGTTGAGGTTTTTTCCTCGAATTATTCTTTGTATGGTGATTTATCTAGAAGGGTAATGCGAACTCTTAAAAGGTTTAATTCAGAAATAGAAGTTTATTCTATTGACGAAGCATTTTTAGATTTATCTAATTTTCCTGATGAAGATATAGAAAAAGTTGGAAAGGAAATTAGAGAAACAGTTTTGCAGTGGACTGGTATTCCAACAAGTATTGGGATCGCAAAAACAAAAACTTTAAGTAAAGTTGCAAATCATATTGCCAAGAAAAAACAATCAGGGGTGACAAGTTTAATTGGAATAGAAAATTTAGATCCTATTTTAGAAAAAGTAGAAATCAATGATGTCTGGGGTGTTGGAAGACAATTAACTAAGTTTTATAAAAAACATGGAATTTATAATGCCAAACAGTTAAAAAATAAATCTAATACCTGGATTAAAAAATCGTCAAATGTTTTAAGTTCGAGAACTGCAATGGAACTTAGAGGAGTTCCTTGTATAAGTTTAGAGACAACTACAACTAAAAGAAAAAGTTGTGTCGTTTCAAGATCATTTGGTAAAAGAATAGAAACTTTTCAAGAATTAAAAGAAGCAGTTGCAAATTATTGTTTGAATGCTTCTGAAAAAATTAGATCAGAGTCTTTAGTTGCAAAAGCAATTACTGTATTTGTAAGAACCAGCCCTTTTCAAAGAAACTTTGGATATTATTCAAATGCAAAGACAGTTGATTTTCCAATTGCAACAAACAATAGTATTGAAACAGTTAAGACAGCGGTTTCAATACTTGAGCATATTTTTAAAAATGGTTACCGTTATCAAAAAGCAGGAGTGATGCTTACAGGATTATCTAATGCTAGTGACAAAACAAATTTATTTACATCTGAGAAAGATGAAAAAATAAATAGCTTGATGCGATCAATTGATAATACTAATCATCGATATGGGAGATCTACTTTAAGTGTTGCGAGTGCTGGGGTTCATAAAAAATGGAATATGAGAAGACAGTATTCTTCTAAAATTGATACAGCTGATTTTTATTGTTTACCAACGATTAGAGCTTGATTTATTTAGCTTTTTTAATAAAAAGAGAGCATGCAAAACCAAGAAATAGTCAAAATAATTGAAAACCTCAAAGGGCGAAGAAACTATGAGGAAAAAAGAGCTACTAAATTAGGCTTTGCATCTCTATATGAGTACTTTGAAGACAAGATTTCAAAGAAACAAAAAGCTCTCGAAGACGAACAAAAAGAATTAGAAGCTACAAAAACAGACAATCAACCAAAAGCTGCTAAAAAAAGCTGCGGTTGTTGCTAAACAAAATAAATCAAAAAGGTCTTTGATTTTTTGGATATCCTAAGTTCCTGCAAGATGCCCCACCATCTGATTTAAAGGCTGATTTACAGTAAACAACAACCCTCACTCCATTAAGTTGCGATTTATCTGTTAATTGACTGATTATTTCAGAACAACCACTCCATAAATCTTCACACTTGTCAGCTTTACCAACATTGGAATATCTGACTTTAACATCTGGGATTTTGAAACCACTATCTGTGGCTTGAGTCATATGATGTCTATATGGTCCAAATTTAAATCTTGCGCTTGTTGCGTCAGACATGGTGTCACCATAGTAACTTGATCTAAGTTTTCCATCTATCCACAGATGTAAAAAACCATCTTTAGCCCATTTTGCATTTAACAAAACATTTACCCATTTACCTTTTAAAGGAGAAAAAAGTGGATCAAAATTAACAACATAGCTTTCAAAGAAAAATTGTTCGTCACCTGTTTCATTTTTTTCCACTATGTATTTTGTTGAATTAAATTGCCATGATAATTCGTTATTTGTAAATCTAAAAGTCGCATCAGGTGTTTTCTCTCCTTTTCCATATAATTTTTTAAAATCAAATATAGTCAATGTATGTTTATCAGTTCTAGTATCTTCAGGAATAAAATAACCAACTCTATACCATTTTGTTTTTCCTTTTTTTGTTGTGTGCTTATATGGCTCCATAATATTAAATCTTTGAGCAAAACCAGGCTCTCCCAATCTACTCCAATCTAACTTATCTCCTACATCGGAATAGCTTAAATTTATTTCAATTCCTTTTTCAGCTACACCCATGTTGTCCTCTATTTTGTCAAAAAATTTTATTAAACCCGGCCGATTAGGAACATTTCTAGGATTAAAAACCATTTTATTATCTGATTGTGCTTTAAGTACATAATGAGCAAAATCTTTTTTTTCTTTTTTTTTCATTTTTGTATGCCATTTATTTGCATACGAGATTGAAGGAACTAATAAGAGAATTAATAATATTGATAAAATTTTTTTCATTTACGCTTTAAATAACTTATCAGATAAATTTTGTAAACCTTCTCCCCAAAAAACCTCTTTTTGTAACAATTTAAAATCTACATCAAAAACAGTGGACATTGCGGAAGCATAAACTGATCTTGCATCAATTGTTGAATTTAAATCTCTTCCTTCGAATAATTCTTTTTTCTTTAGTCCTGGCCAATCAGTGTGGACTTGTGCTTTTTTAACTAACCCACCTGCTAAAAAAATAGCCGAGCCATAGCCATGTTCAGTTCCATTGCTGCTATTTTGTTTAATTGTTCTACCAAACTCAGTTAATGTTACGATTAAAGTATTATCAAAGGCTTCACTAGTCATCGCTTGTTTTAAACCACTTATTATCCTGTCATAATCAGATAGACAATCTGCATGTGCTCCATTTGTAGCTCCCTGTGCCGCGTGAGTATCAAATCCATCTACCTCAAATACTGCAACTCTTGGTCCATTTGGTTTAGATAATTGTTCTCCAGCATTTGATGCTAGAGACCAATTTTCATCACTACCTGAGTTTTTAAGATCTCTTGTCATTACGATTTTTAAAGTTTCACCCAGTAATTTTTCATCATGATCTTTGTAAGCTTGTTGAATTAATTCTAGAGTTGTTTTGGATGGCAGCTTATCCCCTACTGGAAAGTAATTATTATTCATACTTACACCTCTAATCAGCAACGGCATAGGTAGCGCTAGAGCTAAACCTTCCCCAGTTAATCCAGCAGTTTTCATTCCCCTGCCCAGCCAGCCTGTCTTGACTTGATATGGTATCTTTCCTCCTGACTCCATTAAGTTTTGTCCATCAAAATGCGATCTTCCAGTGTAAGGTATATTGGTTGCATGGACAGCAGCACCTAAATTTTGATCCCACAATCTCTTAAATGTTTTGAGTGCTGGGTGTAAATCAAAGTCACTAGTCAATTTAAGTGTTTTATCAAGATTAATTTTACTTCTCAGTTTTTCAAAGTTTTTATCTCCTTTAACTGGAATTGCACATAATCCATCCATTCCACCCCTTAACATAATAACAACTAAATTTTTTTTTGGTCCATCTGTAGCAAATGTTGGTGATCCAAAACCAGCAAAATATAAAGAAGTTAATGCTGTTGTTTTTAAAAAATCTCTTCTATTTATTTTCATGCTTTTAAAAATTCAGGATGGTTGAATAATAATACGTTTCTCTCACTTTTTCGATGAACCATATTTTTGAACATATAATCTAATATTAAATCTGGTTTGTCAAAATTGTTGTTTACTATTTTTTCAATAAATTCTTTGTTGTCATTTTCTGGTTTTATAAAACTATAACTTCTGTCAGCAAAAAATAGTCTTCTAATTAAAAGTTCTGGTGAAATCCAATCTTCAGAATGATCTGACCATCCATTAGGTTGCTTTGCTCTATATGGGTGATGCCCCAGTCTTCGTAAAATTTTTTCAGGAAATCTCTGCTTTCTTGTAGGTTTAAAACCTAATTCATATGCATTCATTATTTCTTTTGAAGGTGGCCATTGCAAATCTCCAATTTTTGCAACTTGTATAAACCAGTTTTCAGGTGTCTGAAATTTTTTATATTTTTTGTTAAATTCAAATGTTACTTTTAGTGCAGCCTTATGTATTTCTGGCAAATATCCATCTGATTTTTTAAAAGCATCAATAATTGGTTGTTTCATTTCTTTTGTTGGTTCATCTGTAATTAAATATCTACAAAGTCTTTCTGCAACAAAGTCTCTACAATTTGGATGATTAACAAGGTCTCTTATGACATTTGCTAGTCCTTTTTTTCCTTTCTTATATTCTTTTCCTAAAACATTTTTTTTACCTAATTGGTGATATTCAGAATTGAACCAAACATTTCCTGTTTCTAAGTGTTTTTTACTCCATCTTTGTTGCCAGCCAGTCATGATATATGCAAGTTGAATTACATCCTCTTGCGTGTATCCCGCTTTGGGTGATACGGTGTGAAGTTCTAATAGTTCTCTTGCATGATTTTCATTTATAGTTGCAGGTTCTTTTTTTCGCCTTCTCCACTCTTCACTTGCTGTAACACTTTTTGGACCAGCGCTCTCGCTATTATCTAAGTGGTGGATCATTGCCCATGATGTTGTTACATCGTATACCATTTTTTCGAAAGATTGATTTAAATTTGGTCTAATTATTTCTCTTTGATATGGGCCAGTTGAATAATTTGCTAAATAATCTTTGTGACTGATCGCAAAAAAATTACCCCAAAACATCCATAGTTTAGCTAGAACAGGATTTTTACTATTAATTCCCTCATTATGTCTAATTGAAATTTCTAAAGACTCCCAAAACTTTTGTCCTGTTTTATGTCTTAGAATATTTTTGTGAGTTTTATATAATGTTTTGTTATCTTTATACTTTTTTCTTAAAACCTTTCTGTCACCATAAACATAATCTCTATAGTGTTTTCTTAATTCTTTTTCTGAATATATTTTACCTTTCCAGCTCAAATTTGGAACTTCATCTAATTGATCAAGCGCCCATTTTAATGGATCTGATGGAACATCTTCATTAGGACCTATTCCAAAAGCAACTTTTCTAAAAAAGTTTTTCATACCCTTATTATTTTACTACTATTTGACCTTATCAATATCGTTAATATTTTTTAAAGCATTATTAAATTCCTCAATATTTTCTCTTAAAGCTAAACTAGAAATACAATAAATCATCATTAACAATAGAACTAAAGGTATTGAAGTTATTACTGAAGCATAGCTTTTGATTAACAAAATATAAAAAACTATAAATAAAGCCGATCTAATTAGAACTGTCTTTCTGAAAACACTAATTATTGATAGTGAATGTTTTAACAAATTAAAAAAGCTCATTTGAGATGGTCCAAAATACCTTTCACCTCTAATAGATGGTATAGAAAGCAAATCTTTTTCTATCTTTTTTAAAGATCCAGAAAAACTGTTCCATGTAGATTTTTCATCTAACAATTTTTTAACTGTTGATTTAGATAAACAAGTAAAATTACCAAATTTAATTGATTGCCCTGTAAAAACAAAAGTTAAAAGCTTGTGAAATTGGTAACAAATTTTAAAAAATAAACTTTCAGATCTCTTAACTCTCTCACCGATTATTGATTTATCATTTGATTGCTCTGAAAATTGAATAAAATTTTTGATTTCTTCTGGTCTATCTTCTCCATCGCCATCCATTGGAATTACGTAATCAAAATCTTTTTTTTCAAATATATATTTCAGCCCAGATGCAATACATCTTGTGTGGCCTCTATTTGCTTTCATATTTATTATTTCTAAAGAACTGATATTTTCTATATTTGGATAATTATCAATTATTTGTTGTGATGATGCATCATTTATCACAACTATAGATATCTCATGATTTAAATCTTTTACTTCAGAATTAATATTTTCTAACAATAACTTTAAAGATTCTCTGTCATTATAAATTGGGATTAAAATTACGTATTTCATTTATCTTGAACCTACACAAATACTATCAAGGCACATATAGTCTTTCAATTTATCTAGTTTTTCTCTGTTAACAGAACCTATCCAGATAGGTCTTGATTTTAAATGATATGATAGATTTCCAGCATTCCATTCATCACCTAAAACAACATTTATAGTTGAATTAAATTGTTGATCCCAAGCATATTGCGTTTTTATTGCAATTTCTTTACCTGGATAATCTGTTCTCTTATCGTCTTGTGAAATTGAAACGTAGGCATAAAGTAATGGGGATAAAAAGAAAAAAAAAGTAAATCCAATCAAAAATTTTTGTATTTTATTTAAATTAATTCTTTTTTGATACAGATAAACAAATAATGTTCCAAAAAATAAATAGAACGGTGTCATCCACATAGTTCTTATTTTTGAACCTATTATAAATGAGGTAAAAATAATCAAAAAAATTGGCAAAATATTAATTGATATTAAAAAAAGTAAATTTTTATCCTTAAAATTTAATTTCAATTTAATTTTTTTAACAAGTAACCATGATAACATTAAAAAAGGAATAAGAATTCCTATTTGTTTTAACACAAAGTTTATTGGAAATTTTATGTGATCCACTAAAGACCAATTATTAATTCCAGTTCTATCTAATCCATAAATAATAGTTATAAAATCATTATTATTCAGCCAAATTAAATGTGGAACTAAAATAATTATAAAAACTTCAAGTGTTATTAAATATTTAAAATCAAATTTTCTCTCACGTTTAATAAAAATTAAATAAATAAATAAAATACTTATAGAAACTACTAAGTAGATAAATAAATATTTTGATAAAAATCCAAAAGCTGCAAATAAACCTACCAAAAAACAATCTAAAAACTTAATTTCTTTTTCATTATAAATTTTCCACGAGTAATAAACTGTTGAGGACCAAAAAGGTAACTGACATACATTTACATTAAATTCTGGAGTAGTAAAATTATAGAAATAAATAGATTCTATTAATAATACTGAAATTAAGCCTAATAAATTTTTTTTTAAAATTTCTTTTGAGAATTTAAAAACGAAATAAAACGCAATTATTACCCAAATTTGACTTAATAAATAATATGCCCAGTCTCTAGATCCAAAAATTTGAAAAAAAATTTCTAATACAAATGCTACCATAGGAGGATGTTTGTTAAACCCCCAGTCTAAGTTGCTCCCCCACGCTAAATGCTCAATTGTATCTAATGGTAGATTATGATTTGTAAGTGATGGAATCAAAGTCCAGAAAATTAGATGAACTATAACAAAAATATAAAAAACGTTATTAATATTTTTGTTATTATTGGTCATTTACAAATATTTATATTAATTAAGCTCGCTTGACACCCCTAATTTGCTGAATATACTCCGGTCGATTAAAATTAAGCTATGCCAAAAACTGCAAAAGCAAAGAAAAAAGTATCAAAACCAAAAACTAAAGTTGTAAGCAAACCCAAAATAGCTTCATCTAAAGTCATCTCTAAAGGACCTGTAAAAATTTCAAAAACTTATGTTCCTAAAGATACTGAAAAATATATGTGCGAAAAACATAAGATTTTTTTTCGTATGAGACTTACTGAATGGAAAAAAGAATTGATAAAAGCTAATAATGAAGCTTTATACAATGGAAGTATGGATGATAATAATATTTCTGCAGATATAGTTGATCAAGCAAGCTCATATATTGATAAAAATGTAGAGATGAAAGCTATCAATAGGCAAATAAAATTAATATCAGAAATCGATAAAGCGTTGATGAGAATTAGAGAAGATACTTATGGTTTTTGTTTAGATACCGCTGAACCAATAGGTTTAAAAAGATTAATGGCAAGACCTGTTGCAAAATATACTATTTCAGCACAAGAGAAGCATGAAAAAGATGAAAAAGTCCATGCAGATGATTAAAATGAAAAAAAAATTATCTAAGCAAAATTCAATTTCATCACTTTTTGCAAAAAAGTATATTTATTTTTACTATCCTTTTTTTTGGGTTTTGCTTTTATTGTATCTTTTTTTAAAATGAATAAAAAATTAATCTTAATAATAATAATAATTTTGGCTATTGAACTCTCTGGCTATGGAATACTAAGCACTCTTTATAGATTGTTTGGATAAATTTTTTAAGGTTTTGGTATTTGAGCATTCTTATCCATAAAACTATAACCTTTAATAACTGCTTCACGTTCAGCTATTTCAGAGTACCATCTAGATAAGTTTTTATAATTTTTTAGACCTATATCGTGCCACTCATGCCTTGCTATCCACGGCCATGTGGCTATATCTGCAATTGTATACTTAGATCCTGAAAGAAATTTAGAGACTGATAGTCTATTATCCAACTCACCGTAAAGTCTTTTTGTTATTTTAAAATACCTTTCCTCACCAAATTTACTTTTTCCAGAGTTATAATGGTGAAATTGATGATGTTGGCCTATCATAGGACCAACGGTTCCCATTTGAGCCATAAGCCATTGGTTAATAATTAATCTATCTTCTTGATCATAAAACTTGCCACTTTTGTCTGCTAAATACATCAAAATTGCACCAGACTCAAAAACACTTTTATTATTGTCATGATCAATTATTACTGGGATTTTTCCAAAAGGGCTCATCTTTAAGAAATTAGGCGCAAATTGCTCGTCTTTGCCTATATCAACTTTTGTTATTTTGTAATCAAAATTAATTTCTTCCAACATTATGCTAATTTTCCAACCATTAGGAGTATTAGCAGAAAAAAACTCAATCACTTTACACCAAGTCTATCTTTTATAGTTTTTGAAGAAGTTGTAAATTCAAATCTATACTTTTCATTTGGTCTAGCTAATTTAAAACATGCACGAGCAGCTAAAGCTCCTTCATGGAATCCAGATAAAATTAATTTTAACTTTCCTGGATAAGAACAAATATCTCCAACAGCATAAATTCCTTTTTGATTAGTCTCAAACTTTTCAGTATCTACTGTAACTGTTTTTTTATCTATATTAAGTCCCCAATCTGCTATTGGACCAAGCTGCATAATTAAACCAAAAAAACCTAGAGCAAAATCTGTTTTAATTGTTTTAATTTCTTTGTTGTCGTTTTTAATTTCAATACTTTCTAAATTATTATCCCCGTTAACATTGGTAAGCTGATATTTTGTATAAAGGTTAATTTGTCCTGATTTTGATAACTCATAGACTTTATCTACAGTTGCTTGAGCGCCTCTAAAATCATCACGTCTATGTATTAAATTTACTTGAGAAGTTTTTGACAATTCTACAGCCCAATCCAAAGCACTATCTCCTCCACCAAATATTGAAACAGTTTTACCTTCAAAAATTGTTTTATCTTTGACGGAATAAAAAATTGACTTATTTTCAAATTTTTCACACTCTTTAGGTGGAAATTTGCGTGGCTCAAAAGAACCAACTCCACCAGCAATTATTACATTTGGCGTTAAAAAAGTTTTACCTTGATTGGTCTTTACAAACCAATTTTCTCCATCTTTTTTTACTTCATCAACTCTTTCGCCTAAATGGGTCTTAATATTAAAAGGTTTAATTTGATTAATTAAATTATTTGTAAGTTCTTCCCCCGTACATTCAGGGACTGCTGGAATATCATAAATAGGTTTATCAGGATATAGTTCAATGCACTGACCACCAATTTTGTCTAGGTTGTCTACAATTTCACAATCTAAACCAATTAATTTAAGCTGGTGAGCAGTGAACAAACCCGTCGGACCTGCTCCAATTATTAATGCATCTGTTTTATTCATACTTTAACCTTGCTTTGACGGAATATTAACAACTAAACCATCTAATTCATCCGAAACAATTATTTGGCAACTTAATCTACTATTTTTTTTTGGTTCAAAAGCCATGTCCAACATATCTTCTTCACCATCATCTTTTTGTGCTAACTTGTCGTACCAACTATCTTCTACATAAACGTGACACGTCGCACACGCCATTCCACCACCACAATCTGCATCAATCCCAGGAATATCGTTTTGAACAGCACCTTCCATAACAGTTAATCCATTTTGAACTTCAACGGTATGGGTTTTATTGTCATGTGTATTGAAGATTATTTTTGGCATAAATTATATATAATCACTTAAAAATATAGAACAAGTATCTAAAATCTTAATTGAAATTGCCTTTTAATACTTCGAGTTCAGGAAGATTTTTTTTTAAATAATAATCCTTCTCTTTTGATTGTCTAAATATAGCAGGAATAATTTCTTTGTAAGCATCAATAAGGCCAGTATTAGTCCTTGGTAATTGATGTTTAATATGATGATGTAATTTAGGAAGATTGTATGAAGGAATTGTCGGAAACATGTGATGTGTTAAGTGATATTCCATTTTCCAGTACAAAAAACTTAAAATAGGATTAAGGTACATTTCTCTTGATGTAAGCCTGTGGTCTTTAATATTTCTTGCAAGCCCCGCATGTTGAGTAAACGCAACTAATTTATGTAAAGTTTTGCCATAAAAATGAGGTAAAACAAAATACATAACAGGTAATAAAGAATTCA
This sequence comes from uncultured Pelagibacteraceae bacterium, assembly GCA_902622655.1. GTDB lineage: Bacteria > Pseudomonadota > Alphaproteobacteria > Pelagibacterales > Pelagibacteraceae > Pelagibacter. The sequence continues at coordinate 13,931 of CACNQY010000016.1, forward strand.
TGTAAATTGAGATGACTACTATAGATGTCCATATAATTACATACCCTCTTGATATTAAAATACTTTTATTTTTAGCCTTTTCAGGAATACATTCCTTCATTACTTTTGTTTCTATTCCTAAAGAATGCTTAATGATTTCAAAAGTTATATCTTTATTTAAAAAAACTAAATTACCAAAAGGAATGATTTCTCTTAATAAGTTTGTAAAAGTTTTTTTTAAATCATTTCCATATTCAATTTCATGATCATACGGATTTTCTGTTGAATAAGTGTTGCCGTGATGAATAAAATGTGAGTACCTCCATCTTACAGGCTCAAAACAAGCCATGTAACATGATATATAATAAAAAATTTCATTTATACGATTTGATTTAAATGCAGTTTTATGTCCTGTTTCGTGCCAAAGAGCATTTGAAAAGCAATATATATTTCCATAAATTAAAATCCAAAAAATTCCCCAAATTGATCCCCAAAAAATGAATGCAAGAAATCCTGTTAGAATTAATAAACCAAAAAATACAGAAACATGTTGAAAACCTTTTAGATCAGATTTTTGTGAAAGTTCTTTGAGAGTCTCTTTATTAACCTGACATTTAAACCATTTATCTAATTTTACGTCCATGGGTATAAATTATGAATAGCTGATATAACAAATTTTATTTTACACAAAAAAAAAGGGCAAGTATAAAAATACTTGCCCTTAATTTAATTTTTTAAAAGCTTATTACTTAGCTCTTTTTCCGCTTGAACTAGTTGCAGCAGCCCAGATTACTAGACCAAATGCAATTTTGTTAATGAAGTCAGCTAAGTTATAAACAACGTTAAGTGAGTCAGCATCTACTCCACCAGTTAGGTAACCAAATACGTAACCTAATGGGTAAATCGCCCAACCTACAGTAACAATCATTCTCATTGCATTAAATGCAGTGACTAAAGATTTATTACCACTTTTCGCTGCAGCTCTACCAGCTTCTCCTGAGAATATTTCATAAAGAATATATACCCAACCTGCCATTCCAATGATGAAACCAAGTGTAGCATTTATGTATCCCGCTTCACCTAAGTATCCACCAATAAGCATTACTAATGAACCTATTAGCAATCTCCAGAACATGCCTGAGTTAGCTTTGTTAATAGCTGCTAGAATTAAATAAAATTCTACCATCTGTAAAGGTACAGTGATTAACCAATCAATGTATCTGTACACTGTTGGAGAATCTCCAGTAGCAACCCATACTTCTCTCATGTACATGTAGTGTATGAATGCAATACCAGTTACTAGACCGGCAACAATTACTGATGTTCTCCAGCCTGATGCGACATTGCCTGCTTCCATGAAAAAGAAAGCAGTAGCTGCTAACATTCCCATAGAGATAACCCAAAATGAAATTCCTACGAAGTCATCTTGCATCAACATCGTTGCGTCTGCTGCAATAGCTATACCTGAAAATCCAATCAGGGCCATAGCTGCTAGAGCAAACAATTTAAGTTTTTTCATAAAAAACTCCCTCTTCGTTAGTTTTTATTAGTTTATATAAACTAGACTTAGGTTTCCCTAAGTCAATTCGTGGTTAAATATCAAATTAAATTAGATATATGAAGACTTAATTAACACTAATTAGCATTGATTTTACTTAATTTTTAAAATTAAATACAATTTATAAGTTAAAAATCAAAAAAAATAAGGAATTCGAATCAAATCTTTATGTCAAAGAAACTTCAAGAAATTTACGACCATTCATTAAAAAATCCTGAAAAATTTTGGCAAGAGGCATCTGAAGATATCTTTTGGTTTAAAAAACCAACAAAAATTTTAAATAAATCAAACCCACCTTTCTATAAATGGTTCGAAGATGGAGTGACAAACACCTGTTATAATGCTTTAGATATTCATATTGACCAAGGCAGAGGTCAAAAGACAGCTTTAATTTACGATAGTCCAATTACAGGTAATAAAAGTCAATTAACTTATGAAGAGTTAAGGTCAAAAGTTTCCAAATTTGCTGGAGCGTTAAAAGCTCAGGGGACTAATAAGGGCGATAGAGTAATTATTTACATGCCAATGATACCTGAAGCAGTAATCGCCATGCTTGCTTGTGCCAGAATTGGCGCAATACACTCTGTTGTATTTGGGGGATTTGCTTCAAATGAACTTGCAAGCAGAATAGACGATAGCAAAGCAAAAATATTGGTAACAGCTTCATGTGGTTTTGAGCCAGGCAGAACTGTTGAGTACAAACCTCTAGTAGATGAAGCTATTAAACAAGCTAAACATAAAATTAGTAAGATGATTTTGTTTCAAAGAAAAGATCACGAAGTAAAATTAAATGCGCCAATGGAGATAAGTTGGGATGAAGCCCATACTAATGCCAAAGATACTGATTGTGTTGAAATGAATTCAAATGAGTTTGCTTACATACTTTATACATCAGGTACTACTGGGACTCCAAAAGGTATCGTTAGAGACATTGGTGGTCATATCGTTGCATTAAAATGGACGATGAAAAATATTTATAACATTGATGTAGATGATATTTGGTGGTCAGCAAGTGATATTGGTTGGATTGTCGGCCACTCCTATATTGTTTATGCTCCATTATTCAAAGGGTGCACCACTGTATTGTTTGAAGGTAAACCTGTGGGTACACCTGATGCTGGAGCGTTCTGGAAAATAATTTCTGATTATAAAGTAAAATCTTTATTCACCGCGCCAACAGCTTTTCGAGCAATTAAAAAAGAAGATCCTGAAGGAAAATTCTTTTCTAAATATGATTTAAGTAAATTTGAAAGTTTATTTCTTGCAGGAGAACGTGCGGATCCAGATACAATCAAGTGGGCAGAAAATTTGTTGAAAGTTCCAGTAATTGATCACTGGTGGCAAACTGAAACGAGTTGGGCGATTAGTTCAAATTGTACTGGAATTGAAATGATGAAAACAAAATATGGCTCAGCTTGTAAAGCTGTGCCTGGTTATGATGTTAAAATTATAAAATCAGACCAAACTTTAGCTAAGCCAAATGAGATGGGAGACATTGTGGTAAAATTACCTTTGCCTCCAGGAACTTTTCCAACTCTATGGAATGCAGATCAAAGATATAAAGAAAATTATATGTCAAATTATGAAGGGTATTATCAAACCTATGATGCAGGCCACATTGATGAAGATGGTTACATTTGGATTATGTCTAGAACCGATGATATTATCAATGTTGCAGGTCATAGATTATCTACGGGTGCGATAGAAGAAGTTTTATCTGAACATCAATCTGTTGCTGAATGTGCTGTTCTTGGAATAGCTGATAAATTAAAAGGTCAACTACCTATTGGATTAATTGTTTTAAAAGCAGGAGTAGATAAAGATAACGAAATCATTTCTAAAGAATGTGTACAAATGGTAAGAGATAAAATTGGACCAGTTGCAGCATTTAAAGTAGTGATTGTTATTAAAAGACTACCAAAGACAAGATCTGGTAAAATTTTAAGAGGAACGATAAGAAAAATAGCTGATAGTGTTGAATATAAAATGCCTCCAACAATTGATGATCCTGCTATTTTAGATGAGATCAAAGAGGATTTAATCAAAAATAATATTCTAAATAATGCTTAAAACTTATTTATTTCTAATCGGTGCAATTTTTTGTGAGGTAGCAGGAACTATGTTGTTGCCCCTGTCGCAAAACTTTACCAAATTTATTCCAACCAGTTTACTTGCAATTTTTTATATAAGTGCATTGTATTTGCTTACTTTTGTTGTAAACAAGCTGCCAATAGCGATTGTATATGCTACATGGAGTGGTCTTGGCATATTTTCCATTGCGATATTAGGTTATATCTTTTTCAAACAAACTTTAGCATGGCAGGCAATTTTGGGTTTATTTCTTATTGTTATTGGTGTTGTGCTTGTCAATTCTTTTTCGGTTAAAAGTATTTAGCCCAAAATGATCAACTTATAAATTTGAATTTTTTTAAAAAAATAATATTTATTTATTAATGAAGCCTAAAGGATTTACTTTAATAGAATTATTGGTGGTGGTTGCCATCATTGGTATTTTATCTGCTGTGGGGGTTGTTGCTTATAATGGTTATACATCGAGTGCAAAAAAAAATGCATTAATCAGTAGACAAAATATAGCAGTAAAATTTCTTATGGCTGAATTTGAGAAATGTAATCTTGGTCAAGAATTATATTTAAATGGAGGTACAGAGTTTGATCAGTGTACTAGAGTTTTAAATCCAGGAAGTTCGACAACTAGAAACCTAGCAAAGGTGATTGTAAATCACTTTAATAATATAAATAATTGGAAAAATACTTTTGATATTAGTAAACCAGGGTCTACACAGGGTAATCAGAAAAATTGCGAATTAGGATCGATCTGTATTGGGGGATATGTATCTGATAGAATTTTAGTAGTTGCCAACTTTAATGACAATCAAGATGACTTTGTAGTTGATATAATTTTAATGAATTATTGATTAAACAAAAGAGGTTTTCCGTCAGGGTCGCCTAAAATTTTTCCATCCTGCATTTTAATTTTTCCTGCGATAATTGTATGGGTAGGTGTACCTTTAAATTTATCTCCATTAAAAGGAGTCCAGCCGCATTTACTCTCAATATTTTCATTTTTAATCTCAATAGTTTTATTCATATCAACAATAGTAAAGTCAGCATCAAAACCTTCTTTAATAAAACCTTTATGTTGTATTCCAAAAATTTTAACTGGGTTTTCACATACCAAATTCATTAATTGATTAAGGGTAAGTTTGCCATCGTTTACATGATTAAGCATAACTGGTACTAATGTTTGAACACCAGGCATACCCGATGGTGAGTTAGGATAATTTTTTTCTTTATTTTCTTTTAAATGTGGAGCGTGATCTGAGCCTATCGTATCATTCAAATTATTTCTTACCCCATACCATAATCGGTCATAATGAGATTTATCTCTTAAAGGGGGGTTCATTTGAGCATAAGTTCCAAGTTTGTCATAACAGTCTGGTGCATAAATTGTTAAATGCTGAGGAGTTATTTCAAAAGTGATATTGCCTTTATGTTGTGATAAAAAGTCAATTTCTTCTTTTGTTGTTATATGAAGAACATGCGCTTTTTTCTTATGTCTATTAGCTATTCGAACAATTCTTCTGGTAGATGATATTGCACACTCAGCACTTCTCCATACTGGATGGGTATGAACATCACCCTCTTTAATTAACTTTTTATTTACCTTTAAAATTGCCTCATCTTCAGAGTGAACAGCAACGACTTTTGATGCATTTTGAAAAACTTTATCTATGTCGTCTTCTTCGGCAACTAATAAATTTCCAGTCGATGATCCAGCAAAAAGTTTAATGCCACAACATCCTTCTAAGTCTTTCAAACTTGCAAGATCATTTGCATTATCAGCTGTTGCTCCAAAATAAAAAGCATAATTGCAATACATTCTGTTTTTTGCGAGATCTAATTTTCTTTGAAACTCTTTCATATTAGATGTGGGTGGATTAGTGTTAGGCATTTCAAATACACTAGTAATCCCTCCTGCAATTGCAGCTCTACTCCCAGAGTGCAAATCTTCAGTGTCAGTTGATCCTGGTTCCCTAAAATGAGTTTGTGTATCTATGCATCCTGGTAAAACTGTTTGACCTTCAGCATTTATAGCTACTTTAGCTTCTTCAGAAATGTCACCAATTTTATGAATTTTTCCATCTTTAACAGCAACATCAACATCTTTTAATTCACCGTCGATGTAACATTGTCCATTTTTAATTATAAGATCTAACATTTTAAGAAAATGTTATTATATTACATTTTATAATTAATCAATTATGAATATTAAAAACGTTTATATTTTAGATGACAGAGCAATTCTTTATATCAATGGAGAAGATGCAAAAGTATTTCTTCAAAACCTTATCAGTAACGACATAAATAAAGTAAGCGATGTAAACAGTTGTTTTACATCATTGTTAACTCCTCAAGGTAAATTTTTATATGAGTTTATAATAATTAAACATAAATCTGGTTATTTAATTGATTGTGAAAAGTCTCAAGCTGACGGTTTATATAAACAATTAAGTGTTTATAAATTAAGATCCAAAGTAGAAATTCTTAACCTTAGTAATGAATTTGTTGTTGCCGCATTTAGCCAAGAAAAATTTCTAACTTTTGAGGAAGCCCAAGATATTTCTGGTTTTACTTTAAAGTATAGAGAGGATCCTATTTTTCTTGATCCAAGAAATAAACAATTAGGAGCAAGATTAATTATCAATTTAGAAAAACTGTATTTATCATTAAAAAAACTAGATTTACATGATGCAAATAGAGATGAGTACTATTCATTTAGTCATAAACTTGGGATCGTTCCAAAAGATTTAAATAAATTACAAAATAAATTGTTTGGTATTGAGTGCAATTATGAAGAATTAAATGGTATTGATTTTAAAAAGGGTTGTTATGTTGGCCAAGAAAATACGGCTAGAATTAAATTAAAAAATAAACTGTCAAAAAGATTATTTCCAATAAATATAATTAAAGGTGAATTAACTGAAGGAGAAAGTATTTATTATAAAGAAAATGAGATTGGAAAAGTACTAATTGATAAAGATTACCCTTTTGCTCTAATTAAATATTTAGATGAAAATTTTAATAATAACTCTGACTTTAATACTAAAGACGCTTCAATAAAAATTAAAAGGCCTAGCTGGATAGAAAACTGACAAATTATTTAAATAAATAAATAACTAAAATAGTTATTAATATTACAATAACCCAAATACTTAAATTTTTAAAAAACTGTTTTAACTGGGAATTTGATTGTAAAAAGCCTGGAAGGACTAAAAGTAAAACTCCAACCATAAATATGACTGAAAGTAATTTATCCATTAAAAAACTCCTATAAAAATTTTTTTGGTGCGGTCGGAGAGACTCGAACTCTCATGGACTAAGTCCACACGGCCCTCAACCGTGCCTGTCTACCAATTTCAGCACGACCGCTGTATGTGTCATAATAAATGAATGACAATCATCTTTCAAATTGGTAAAAAACGCTATGGAATTTACACAAGAAGTGCGTAAAGCTACAGATCCTATTTATCAAAAGATTTCAAAGATAATGCCGGAGATAGAGTGGTCTGTGCATGCTCCTTACATTCATAGGATCAATCAGCTAAAAAAAGAGAAGAATGCAATCATTCTTGCGCATAATTATCAAACTCCTGAAATTTACCATGGTATATCAGATGTTGCCGCAGACTCTTTGGCTCTTGCTATTGAGGCATCAAAAACAAGTGCCGACATAATAGTTATGGCCGGAGTTCATTTTATGGCAGAAACTTCAAAATTAATGAGTCCAGAAAAAAAAGTTCTACTTCCAGATATGGGAGCAGGTTGTTCATTGTCATCATCTGTAACAGGAAAAGACGTAAGACTTCTTAAAGAAAAATATCCAGGTGTACCTGTAGTTTCTTACGTAAACACATCAGCAGATGTTAAAGCAGAAACTGATATTTGTTGCACATCCGCAAATGCAGTAAAAATTGTAGAGTCTTTAGGTGTTAAAAAAGTTATTTTTTTACCAGATGATTACTTAGCAAAATATGTTGCCTCTCAAACAAATGTAGAAATTATAGCCTGGAAAGGAATATGTATGGTTCATGATCAATTTAATGAAAAAGAAATACATGATATTAGAAAAAATAATCCAGGTATTAAAATCATTGCTCATCCTGAATGCCCCCCAGAAGTAATCAAGGCTAGTGACTTTGCTGGATCAACTGGTGGTATGATTGATTATGTAAAAAATAATCAACCTAAAAAAGTTATGATGGTTACTGAATGTTCAATGAGTGATAATATTCAAGTTGAAAATCCTAATGTAGAATTTATTAGACCATGTAATCTATGCCCTCATATGAAAAAAATTACACTTCCAAAAATATTAGATTGTTTAGAAAATGAGACTGGTGAAATAATAATGGATAAAGAAACAATTGAAAAAGCAAGAATACCGGTTGAAAGAATGGCTACTATCGGTAGATAAGTAAGTGTCAAAAATAAAACTTAGTAAAGAATTTATCCTTAATACAGTTAGGCTGGCATTAAATGAGGACCTTTATCCTTCAGGAGATATAACATCCAATCTAATCAAAAATAATAAAATAGTAACTTTTAAACTGTTATCAAATGAAAATGCAGTAATTGGAGGATTATTATTTGCAAAACAAGCTTTTGAATTAATTGATAGTAAGATTAAATTTATTTCAAAAAAAAAAGATGGTTCTCAAGTAAAGAAAGGTTCTTTGATTGCAATTATAAAAGGTAAAGTAAAAAATATATTAATAGCTGAGAGAGTAGCATTAAATTTTTTATCTCATATATCTGGTATTGCTACTAGCACAAATAAATTTGTTAAACTAGCTGGAAAAAAAACAAAAATCTGCTGCACAAGAAAAACAATTCCTAATTTAAGAGTGATACAAAAGTATGCTGTAAAATTAGGTGGAGGTACTAATCACAGATTCAATTTGAGTGATGAATATTTAATAAAAGATAATCATATAGCTGGCTCAAATTTAAAATCTTTAGTTTTAAAGGCTATAAAAAATAAAAAAGGTAGAAAAATTACAGTCGAAGTTGATAATTTAAATCAACTTAGGTCTATCATAGGACTTAAGTTTAATACAGTTTTACTTGATAATATGAATATTAAAACTTTGAGAAAGAGTGTTAAAATTGCAAAAAAGCAATATCAAACAGAAGCATCAGGTAATATCAATTTAAGATCAGTAAAATCTGTTGCAGCGACTGGGGTTGATAGAATTTCTGTTGGAAGTATCACACACAGCGCAACTGCGATCGATTTAAAATTAGAAATCTAAAAAATAAATTTAGATAAATCAGGCTTATAGTAGTTTGGTCCTTTCATAACTTTTCCAGAATCATTATAAATTGGTTTACCATTTTCGTCTAACTTACTCATATTTGAATTTTGAACTTCCTCAAAACATTTATCTAAATCAATTCCAAATGCATGCCCTGCTCCATAAGTAACATATAAAATATCTGTTAAAGCATCAGCAATCTCTAATAAATCCTTGTTATTCATTGCCTCTGTGAGTTCCTCCAACTCCTCTTTAATTAAGTCTATTCTTAATTTATTAATTTTTTCTGTGCTAAGTGATGGTGAAGTTTTGACTTCTTGACCAAATGTTTTCATAAAAATTCCAACTTTGCTAAAATTTGACATATTGCTCCTGTAAGTTTTTTAAAATTTATTGTATGTTAATAATTATTTATTACTTACAAATTAATCAATGAAATTTAGAAAAGAATTTGACAGTATTGGAAGTGTAAATGTCCCAAAAGACAAATATTGGGGCGCATCTACACAAAGATCAAATAAATTTTTTAATATCGGGAAGATTTTAGTTAACATCTCTATAATTAAATCTATTGCAATTATTAAAAGATCAGCTTCATTAGTGCATGCAAAAGATAAATTAATTGAAAAAAAAATTTCAAAAGCAATAATTAAAGCATCAGACGAGGTAATCAAAGGAAAATTAGATTTAAATTTCCCTTTAAAAGTTTGGCAAACTGGCTCTGGGACACAAACCAATATGAATGTAAATGAGGTAATTGCTAACAGGGCTATAGAAATTTTAGGTGGAAAATTGGGAAGTAAAAAACCAGTCCACCCTAATGATCATGTCAATAAATCTCAATCTACAAATGATGTTTTTCCGACTGCTATGCATATTTCAATTGCAAAAGAAACAGTTAGTAAAATGTTACCAAGTTTGAAACTTTTAGAGAAAGAATTAAAAAGAAAGTCTAATGAATTTAAAAATATAGTTAAGATTGGTAGAACCCACCTACAAGATGCAACACCTCTTTCTCTTGGTCAGGAATTTTCAGGATATCATTTTCAAGTTAAAAAAAGTATTGAAAGAATAGAATATGCTTTAAAAGAAATATTATTTCTTGCTCAAGGAGGTACAGCAGTTGGTACTGGGTTAAATTCAAATAAAAATTTCGACAAAAAAATTATTAATGAAATTGCAAAATTTACAAAAATAAAATTTAAACCATCACCAAATAAATTTGCCGAACTAGCTGCTCATGATGCAATCGTAAGTTTTTCAGGCACATTGAACACTTGTGCGGTAGCTCTAATGAAAATATCTAATGATATACGTTTCTTGGGTTCTGGGCCCAGAGCTGGATATGGAGAATTACTTCTACCTGAAAATGAACCTGGATCTTCAATAATGCCAGGTAAAGTAAATCCAACTCAATGTGAGGCTGTTACAATGGTTTGTGTGAAGGTAATTGGTAATCATAATGGAATAACCATGGCTGGTTCACATGGACATTTTGAGTTGAACGTTTTCAAACCTTTAATCGCTCATAACATTTTGCAATCAATAGACCTGATAGCTGACAGCACAAAAAATTTTGCTCTATATTGCGTCAAAGGAATAAGGGCTAATAAAAAGAAAATACAAGAACATCTTGATAATTCGTTAATGCTTGTAACTGCTTTAGCACCACATATAGGATACGACAATGCTGCAAAAATTGCTAAAACAGCATTAAAAAATAATACCACTCTTAAATTTGAAACTTTGAAAACAGGATTGATTAGTGAAAAAGATTATAAAAAAATTGTTGACCCAAAAAAAATGATTTATCCAGCATAAGACTTAATAGCTTCATTGAGTAAATTTTTTAAATATATTCTATTTTGAAGCTTATTATCATTTAAAATCACATTGTTCATAATCATATTAATATTTTGATTAAATT
>CACNQY010000017.1 GCA_902622655.1 uncultured Pelagibacteraceae bacterium
TCAAAGCAGCTGCAGAAACTGCAATGAGAGAAGTAATTGCTAAAAGTGATATTCAACCAATTTTAACTGAAGGAAGATCAAAAATAGAAGTTGAGACACAGGAAATTATTCAAAATATTTTAGATGACTACGAAAGTGGAATTCAAATTACACAAGTGCAAACTCAAAAAGCTGACCCACCTGATCAAGTTATAGATGCATTTAGAGATGTACAAGCAGCAAGAGCTGATATGGAGAGATCTAAAAATGAAGCTGAAGCTTATGCTAATGATGTAATACCAAGAGCACGTGGAGAAGCGCAAAAAATTCTTCAAGCAGCTGAAGCTTATAAAAAAGAGGTTGTGGCAAAAGCAGAGGGTGAAGCTAGTAGGTTTTTAGCGATTTATAATGAATATAAAAATGCCAAGGTAGTTACTCAGGAGAGAATGTATTTAGAAACAATGGAAAAAGTTCTAGCAGATATAGATAAGGTTATAATAGAAAAAAATGCAGGATCAGGAGTAGTTCCATACTTGCCGCTACCAGAACTCAAAAAGAAAGCGACAAACTAAAATGAAAGCTGGAAAAATAATAGCAGGTTTATTAGTTGCAATTGGAATTGTAGCTTTTTTATCAATAATAATAGTTAAAGAGGTTAACCAAGCTATTATTCTTCAATTTGGTGATCCAAAGAGAATAATTATGAAGCCTGGTTTAAATTTCAAAATACCTTTTATTCAAAATGTAGTTTACTTAGATAAACGAATACTAAATTTAGATGCTCCACCAGAAGAGGTAATTGCATCTGATCAAAAAAGATTAATTGTTGACGCATTTGCAAGATTTCAAATAGTTGATCCATTAAAATTTTACATATCTGTAGGTAATGAGAGAGTTGCAAGATCAAGATTATCTACAATTATAAATTCAAGAATAAGAAATGTTTTAGGTCAAGAGGAACTACAAACATTATTATCCAAAGATAGATCCAAGCAAATGTCATTAATTAAAGAAGGTGTGAATAATGAGGCACAGAATTTTGGAATAAACATAGTTGATGTTAGAATTAAAAGAGCAGACCTTCCTCAAGCTAACAGTGATGCAATCTATAGAAGAATGCAAACTGAAAGGGAGAGGGAAGCAAAAGAATTTAGGGCAAAAGGTGCAGAAATGGCAGTTACAATTACTTCTACAGCAGATAAAGAGGTTACTGTGATTTTAGCAGATGCTCAAAAAGAGTCTGAGATAATGAAAGGTGAAGGTGATGGTGCAAGAAACAAAATTTTTGCAGATGCTTTTGGTCAAGATCCTGAATTTTTTGCTTTTTATAGAGCAATGCAGGCCTATGAAAAAGCTTTAATTGGCGGGGAGACATCATTAATTTTATCTCCAGATAGTGAATTTTTTAAATTTTTTGGGAATATAAAACCTGAAATCCAACAGTAACTTTTAAATGCGCGAGCTAGTTATAGCTTTTGGTCTTTTACTTTTTATTGAAGGTATTTTATATGCCTTATTTCCATCAAAAATGAAAAATATGTTAAATAAACTTAAAATGGTTAAAGATAGCCAATTAAGATCAGGTGGGCTTGTATTTGCAATTATAGGTTTTGTAATAATTTATTATGTTAAAAGTTAAAATGAGAAAAATTAAAATTATATTAATTACATTTATTTTATCTTTTAGTTCTTCACTAAACTCATATTCAAAGTCTGTTCCATCGTCTTTTGCAGATTTAGCAGAGAAATTAATGCCATCGGTTGTAAATATTTCAACAACAACAACAGTTGTTACCAACAATAATTCATTTCCTTTTCAGTTTCCTCCAGGATCTCCATTTGAAGATATGTTTAAAGAATTTGGCTCTCCTCAAGAAAGACAGTCTGCAGCTTTAGGCTCAGGTTTTATAATTGATGAAAAAGGAATAGTAGTAACAAATAATCACGTGATTCAGGATGCTGATGGTATCATTGTTAGAGTTAATGGTGACCAAGAATTCAAGGCCAAAGTTTTAGGAGCAGACCCTTTAATGGATATAGCTGTTTTACAACTAGAAACAGATGAAAAATTTATACCAGTTGCATTTGGAAATTCTGATAAAGCAAGAATTGGAGATTGGGTTTTGGCCATTGGAAATCCATTTGGTTTAGGTGGCACAGTTACAGCAGGAATTATATCTGCCAGAAACAGATCAATAGGTTTATCAAGGTATGAAGATTTTATTCAAACAGACGCATCTATTAACTCAGGAAATTCTGGAGGACCTCTATTTGACATGGATGGAAATGTTATAGGAATTAATACAGCTATTTTAGGTAGAAACGGTTCCATTGGAATAGGATTTTCAATTCCTTCAAATAGTGCACAAATTGTAATCAATCAATTAATTAAGTTTGGAGAAACTAAAAGAGGATGGCTTGGAGTTAGAATTCAAGACGTTACAAAAGAAATTGCTGAAGTTGAAAAATTAGATAAACCAAGAGGAGCGTTAGTCGCAAGTGTTGCTGAGAATAGTCCATCAGAAAAAGCCGGAATTAAAGCTGGTGACATAATATTAGAATTTAATGGAAAAAAAATAAATCAAATGAAGGAACTCCCAGCTATAGTTGCTCGAACTGAAGTTGGAAAAGATGTGCAAGTAAAAATATGGAGAGATAAAAAAGAAATTATAAAAAATGTTATATTAGGAAGATTAGAAACTTCAGAAGATTTCAAAATTAGTAAAAATAAAGAAAATGAAAAGCAAAATGTTGATGAAATAATAGAAAACTTGAGAATAGCAGTAAGACCTTTGAATAAAGAGGATATAAAAAATCGTAAATTACCGAACCAAACAACTGGATTAGTCATTACAAAAATCGCAAAAAATAGTCCTTTGGCTAAATCAATAGAATTGAATAGTATCATTATCGAAGCACAAAAGAAAAAGATTAAATCAGCTAATGATTTAAGAAAAATAATTAAGAAGGTTCTTAACTCAAATCAAAAAACTTTATTGCTTGCTATTTATAATAACCAGAATCAACGAAGATATATTGGTGTTAAATTAGATTAATCATGGATTTAAAATCCAAGATTATATTAATTTCAGGACCTACCGCGTCTGGAAAATCTATTTTTGCAATAAAACTTGCTAAGAAAATTAATGGTGAAATAATTAATGCTGATAGTATGCAAGTTTACAAACAGTTAAAGATTTTATCAGCAAGACCAGATCCAAAAAAGTTTCAAAATATAAAACATCATCTTTATGGTTTTCATGATGCTAGAAAAAGTTTCTCGACTGGTAATTGGCTTAAACTTGTTAATAAAAAAATAAAAGAAGTTCAAAAAAAAAACAGATCACCTATAATTGTGGGTGGTACTGGACTTTATTTTAAAGCTTTAACCGAGGGTCTTGTGAAGATACCAAATATCCCAATAAAATTTAGAAATCAAATTAGAACTTTACATCAAAGATTGGGTCAGAAAGAGTTTTACAAAAAACTTTTAAAACTTGATCCACTGTCACGAAAAAAAATTAATCCAACAGACTCTCAAAGGTCAATAAGAGCTTATGAGGTCAAAAAATTTACCAAAAGATCACTACACGAATGGTTTAAGAATACTAAATCAAACTTCTTTAAAGAGGATTTTTTCAAAATTTATATTGATTTCCCACGTAATCGACTGATTGAAAGAATAAATATGCGAACTGAGGAGATGCTTAAAATAGGTGCCATTAAAGAGGTAAAAAACTTTCTAAAACTAAATATAAAAAAGGATAAGAGTGTTTTAAAAGCAATAGGGATAAGTGAGATCAAAGAATATTTAGGCCAAAAAAAAGAGCTTGATGAAATTAAAGATAAAATATCAATAAAAACCAGGCAATACGCAAAAAGACAAAGCACTTGGGCTAGAGGCAATATGATGAGCTGGAAAAAATTAAAGCCAGAAGAGTTCAAAATATTTTTAAAAAAAATTTAAATTTCTCACACTAAAACTTGACCAATGAGTACAACTTCAGCTAGATTGCGAAATGCCAAATTTATTTACAGGAGCAGAAATTGTTTTTAAGTGCCTTGAGGATCAAAAGGTGGAGCATATTTTTGGTTATCCTGGTGGTGCTGTTTTGCCAATTTATGATGAGCTAAAAAATCATTCATCTATTAAACATATCCTAGTTAGACATGAGCAAGGAGCTGGTCATGCAGCCGAGGGATATGCAAGATCATCTGGAAAACCTGGGGTAGTGCTAGTAACTTCAGGCCCTGGAGCAACAAATGTTGTAACGGCATTAACCGATGCGTACATGGACTCTGTTCCCCTTGTTTGTATTTCTGGTCAAGTTCCAACTCATTTAATAGGTACAGATGCTTTTCAAGAATGTGACACAACAGGAATTACAAGACCATGTACTAAACATAATTGGTTAGTTAAAGATATAAACAATTTGTCAAACATTATACATGAAGCATTTAGAGTAGCTACAACTGGTAGACCCGGACCAGTACTAATTGATATTCCAAAAGATATTCAATTTGCAAAAGCAAAATACACAAAACCAAAAACACAAAAAAAATTAAACGGAAAATCACATAATAAATTTTCTCAAAATGAAATTGATGAGTTGATTAAATTGATACGAAAATCCAATAAACCTATTATTTATAGTGGTGGAGGAGTAATTAATTCCGGTCCAAAAGCAAGTGAAGCTTTAAGAGAATTAGCCAATCTTACTGGTTTTCCAATTACTTCTACTTTACAAGGTCTTGGAGCTTTTCCAGGTGATGATAATCAATTTTTAGGTATGCTTGGAATGCATGGTACTTACGAAGCAAACAATGCTATGCATGACTGTGATTTGTTAATAAACATTGGAGCACGATTTGATGATCGTATTACCGGAAAAATAGATGAGTTTTCTCCAAATTCTAAAAAAGTTCATATTGATATTGATCCTTCATCAATAAATAAAATAATAAAAGTAGATCTTGCTATAGTTGGAGACGTTTCGAGTGTGATAAATAAAATAAATAAAACAATACTTAAAAGCAAAAATGGGAATAGTAAATCTAATAAGTCAAACATTGCAAAGTGGTGGGAGCAAATTGAAAAATGGAGAAAAAAAGATTCATTAAATTTTAT
The DNA here is from genome assembly GCA_902622655.1 of uncultured Pelagibacteraceae bacterium. GTDB lineage: Bacteria > Pseudomonadota > Alphaproteobacteria > Pelagibacterales > Pelagibacteraceae > Pelagibacter. The sequence continues at coordinate 5,108 of CACNQY010000017.1, forward strand.
TAATAGCAATGAAACAATCAAACCTCAGTTTGCAGTACAAAGACTTTACGAATTAACTAAAAATAAAGATACTTACGTAACTACAGAAGTTGGCCAACATCAAATGTGGGCTGCTCAACATTATAAGTTCAACAAACCAAATAGATGGATGACGTCTGGAGGATTAGGTACTATGGGTTATGGTTTACCAGCTGCAGTAGGTGTTCAAATTGCTCATCCAGAAAAATTGGTAATTGACATTGCTGGAGAAGCCTCAGTTTTAATGACAATGCAAGAAATGTCGACTGCTATTCAGTATAATCTACCAATAAAGATTTTCATTTTAAATAATCAATACATGGGAATGGTGAGACAATGGCAAGAGCTGTTACATGAAAAGAATTATTCAGAAAGTTATTCTGAGGCATTACCAGATTTTATGAAGATGGCAGAAGCTTATGGTTGCAAAGGTATTAAAGCAGAAAATCCGCTGAGTCTTGATGAAAAAATTCAGGAAATGGTCGATTATGATGGGCCAGTTATATTTGATTGTCATGTCGATCCTAATGAGAACTGTTTTCCAATGATCCCATCTGGAAAACCACATAATCAGATGATCTTAGGTCCAAATGACCAACAAGAAAATAAAATTAAAGGAAAAGGCAAAGCCTTAGTTTAAAAAATGCCAAAATCAAAATCAGCTTACAGTATATCTACAAGAAAACAGAAATCAGATACTTACATATTTGTTGTTTGGGTCGATAATGAAGCCGGTGTTCTGGCAAGAGTTGTTGGTTTATTTTCTGGAAGAGGATATAATATTGAGTCATTAGCAGTTGCCGAAATTGATGCTGTAAAAAATATTTCAAGAATAACAATTGTTACTACTGGGACCCCACAAGTAATTGAGCAAATAAGATTGCAATTAACAAAATTAGTTCCTGTTCATAAAGTTGCTGAATTTAAAAGAGAGGATAAAAACGTTATATTTAAAGAAATGGCATTATTTAAAGTTGTTGGAAAAAGAATTAAAATTGAGAAATGTTTAAATGCTTGTAAAAAATTTAATCCCGTAATATTAGATGAAACAAAATCATCAGCTGTAATACAGATTACAGCTCTTAGAAGAGATGTGGATATAATGAGTAAAAAATTAAAGCCCTTGGGACTTATAAGTACTTCGAGAACAGGGGCAGTTGCTATGACTAGGGGTGCGAAAATATTTAATTAATTTAAAAGGAGAAAAAAATGAAAATGTTTTATGAAAAAGATGCTGATGTAAATTTAATTAAGGAAAAAAAAATAGCTATTTTTGGATATGGAAGTCAAGGTCATGCCCATGCGTTAAACTTAAAAGATAGTGGAGTTAAAGAAATAGTTGTAGCACTTAGAGAAGGTTCGTCAAGTGCTGCAAAAGCTGAGTCAAAAGGATTAAAAGTTATGAATTTGTCTGATGCTGCTGAATGGGCAGATGTTGTTATGATACTTACTCCAGATGAATTGCAAGCAGAAATTTACAAAAATCATATTGAGCAAAGAGTAAGAGAAGGAACAAGCATTGCATTTGCTCATGGTTTGAATGTTCACTATGATTTAATTAAAGCAAGAAAAGACTTAGATGTATTTATGGTTGCTCCTAAAGGACCAGGTCATTTAGTAAGAAGTGAATATCAAAAAGGTGGTGGAGTTCCTTGTTTGTTTGCTGTACACCAAAATGGTTCTGGTAAAGCAAGAGACTTAGCATTGTCTTATGCATCTGCAGTAGGTGGTGGAAGATCTGGCATAATTGAAACAACATTTAAAGATGAAGTTGAAACAGATTTGTTTGGTGAACAAACGGTTCTATGTGGAGGTCTTGTTGAACTGATAAAAAATGGTTATGAGACTTTAGTTGAAGCAGGTTATGAACCAGAGATGGCATATTTTGAGACAGTTCATGAAGTCAAACTAATTGTTGATTTAATTTATGAAGGTGGAATTGCAAACATGAATTATTCTATCTCGAATACAGCTGAATATGGTGAATATCAATCAGGACCTAGAGTAGTTAACAAAGAGGAAACTAAAAAAAGAATGAAAGAAGTTTTATCTGAAATTCAATCTGGAAAATTTACAAAAGAGTGGATGGATGAGTGTAAAAATGGTCAAAAGAATTTTCTTGCTACGAGAGCTAAATTAGCCGAGCATCCAGTAGAAAAAGTTGGGGCAGAATTAAGAGCAATGATGCCTTGGATTGGGAAGAAAAAATTAGTTGATAGCGATAAAAGTTAAATTTTATCAGTAAATTATTGCTACAATATTTCCTTTATTTCACTTATACTTTTTTAAATAAATTTAAAAATGAGGGGAATAATGAAGACTAAAAATATAGTAAGAATATTATTGTCATTAGTTCTAGTATTTGGATTTTCTTCAGCGTGGGCAAAAACTATTAAGTGGTCTATGCAAGGAGACAGTTTAACACTAGATCCACATGCACAAAATGAAGGTCCAACTACACAGGTTTCTAGACAGGTATACGAGGCTCTTGTTCAAAGAGGCTTAGATATGAAAATAGGACCTGCTTTGGCAACAAAGTGGAAAGCTACAGATCCCAATACTTGGATATTTACTTTAAGAGAAGATGCAAAATTTTCTGACGGATCAGGAATGACATCTGCTGATGTTGTGTTTAGTATTTTAAGAGCTAAACAAAGAACATCAGATTTTAAAGAGTACATTAGTACAATTTCTAATGTAGAGGCTGTAGGTAATTACTCAGTAAAAATCACTACAAGTAAACCTAATCCAATTCTTCTAAACCAGTTATCAAACATATTTATTATGTCTAAGTCCTGGTCTGAGAAGAACTTTGCAATGTCCCCACAAAATTGGGACGCAGGTCAAGAAACTTTTTCCGCTACAAATGCTATGGGAACTGGTCCTTTTAAAATTACTTTAAGAGAACCAAATACTAAAACAGTGTTTAAAAGAAATAAACATTGGTGGGGAGAAATGAAAGATAAAAAAGTAACTCAAATTGAATTACTTCCAATTAAAAATGCTGCTACTAGAGTCGCAGCTTTGTTATCTGGAGAAATCGATTTAGTTACTGATGCACCTGTTCAAGATTTAAAAAGAATTGGTTCTTCATCGGGTCACAAAGTTGAGAGTACTGCTCAAATGAGAACAATTTTCTTAGGTATGGATCAAGCAGCAGATAAACTTAGAACTGGTAATACTGGAGATAATCCATTTAAGAAAAAAGAGGTAAGACAAGCTCTTTACCAAGCAATTGATATTGAAGCAATTAAGAAAAAAGTTATGAGAGGTTTAAGTGAACCAGCGGGTATTATAACTTTTCCTGGTGTAAATGGTTATACAACAGATCTTGATAAAAGATTACCTTATGATGTTAATGCAGCCAAAAATCTTTTAGCTAGCGCAGGATATCCTAATGGTTTTGATGTTGAGTTGAGATGTCCAAATGACAGATACGTAAATGATGAAGCAATTTGTACAGCTGTTGTTGGAATGCTTGGTAAAATTGGAGTTAATGTTAATTTGTTTGCTCAAACTAAAAGCAAACATTTTAAAGAGCTTAAAGATGATCAAGGTGATTTCTATATGTTAGGATGGGGTGTACCAACTTTAGACAGTCACTATGTTTTCCATTACTTATATGAAACCGGAGCCAGCTGGAATAAAGTAAATTTCAGTAATTCGGATGTAGATTCTGCAATTAGAGTTATGGAAGGTGAAGTTGATCTAGATAAAAGAAATGCTGCGATAGCAAAAGCTTGGAAAATTGTAAAAGATGATATTTCTTATCTTCCTTTACATCACCAGGTAATTTCTTGGGCAGCTAAAAGTAATGTTAATGTTCCTATAAGACCAAATAACGAACCATTATTTAGAACTGCTAGCTTTAATTAAATAAAATTATTACAAGCCCTTTATTATTTAAAGGGCTTGTAAATTAAAACCTTCATAAATTGATAAAATATTTTTTTAAAAGATTGTTTCAATCAGCTTTGGTGATGCTAGTTGTTGCCTTTGTATCTTTTTCTTTATTTAATTTTGTTGGAGACCCAATCAATAATATGGTTGGTGAAGAAACTTCAGATGAAGAAAGAGCTGAATTGAGGGAAACTTTAGGATTAATGGATCCAATTCATGTTCAATTTTCGAGATTTGTAGTCAATGCTTCTCAAGGTGAGTTTGGAATATCATACCAATTAAGAAGACCTGTTTCTGAGTTAATAGTTGAGAGACTGCCAGCAACCATTGAGCTTGTAGTTATTTCTGCATTAATAGCATTAATTACAGGGACTTTGTTAGGAGTGTATACTGGAATTAATAGAAAAGGTTTTTTAAGTGATCTTATTTTGGCAGTTTCTCTACTAGGAGTTTCTCTCCCCACATTTGTAATTGGTATTTTATTTATTTATTTATTTGCAGTTATTTTAGGCATATTACCATCCTTTGGAAGGGGAGAGGTCGTTGATTTAGGTTTTTGGACAACAGGTTTTTTAACAACGTCTGGGCTTAAAGCAATTATTCTTCCTTCAGTTACATTAAGCCTTTTTCAAATGACTTATATTATCAGACTTGTAAGAGCTGAGATGATGGAAATATTGCAAACAGATTACATAAAATTTGCAAGAGCAAGAGGTATAAGTGAAAAAAGTATAAAATATAAACATGCGTTAAAAAACGGGTTAATACCGGTAATTACAATTGCAGGTATTAATATTGGAACTCTAATTGCATTTTCCATTATTACTGAAACAGTTTTTCAATGGCCTGGAATGGGATTTTTATTTATACAAGCGGTACAATTTGTAGATATACCAATTATGTCTGCATATCTTGTTTTTATAGCTTTTGTTTTTGTTATGATAAATTTTATAGTTGATATTCTTTATTATTTTATTGATCCAAGAATTAGAATTAAAGGAGATGCAGCAAGTGGATAGTAGAGCTTTAAATACATGGGAAAGAGTTAAAGATAGTGATATTTATAACAGCTTTATTAAATCGCCCACAGCAATAATATCATCAGTTATTTTATTAATAATTTTTTTCTGTTCTTTTTTTGTTGAATTTGTAACTCCATATAATCCCTTTGATCCATCTTCTTTATCTCTAATGGATGCATTTACACCTCCATCATGGACTGATGATGGTGTAGCAAAATTCATTTTAGGAACTGATGGTCAGGGTCGAGATATGTTATCAACGATACTTTATGGTTCTAGAATTTCATTAATTGTTGGTTTTTCTGCAATTATATTTAGTTTGATTCTTGGTGTAGGATTAGGATTAACCGCAGGATACTTTGGTGGAAAATATGAAATGATAGTCATGCGATTAACTGATGTTCAGCTTACAGTGCCAAGTATTCTAATGGCATTACTAGTTGATGGAATTGCAAGAGGATTGATCTCAAGAGAAATGCACGATGAAATGGCAATTTATGTTTTAATATTCGCAATTGGAATTTCAGAGTGGCCACAATTTGCGAGAGTCTCAAGAGCCGCAACTTTAGTTGAAAAAAATAAAGATTATGTTTCTGCTTCAACAATAATTGGAGTTTCAAGTTTGATAATTATGTTTAAACATATTTTACCAAATATTTTGAGACCTGTTTTGGTAATTGGAACAATAGGTCTAGCGCTCGCTATAATTGCAGAATCCACATTAAGTTTTCTTGGTGTTGGCGTCCCACCAACTACACCATCTTTGGGAACACTTATAAGATTAGGAAATGACTTTTTGTTTTCCGGTGAGTGGTGGATTACTTTTTTTCCAGCAATTTTTTTAGTAATTTTAGCTTTTTCAATTAACCTTTTAGGGGATTGGATGAGAGACACATTAAACCCGAAATTAAAAAAATGAGTTTTTTAAAAATAGAAAATTTAAGCGTTGATTATCCTATGAGAAAAGAAACTGTTAATGCCGCTAAAAATGTAAATATCCAAGTAAATAAGGGTGAAATATTAGGTTTAGTTGGTGAGTCAGGCTCTGGAAAAAGCACTGTAGGAAATGCCATTATTAATTTGATTGACTCTCCAGGAAAAGTTTCTAGTGGATCAGTTATTTTGGGTGATATTAATATTCATGAAGATCAAACAAATTCAATTAAATACAGAGGAAAAAAAATTGGTCTTATTTTCCAAGATCCCCAAACCTCACTTAATCCAATACTTACAATTGGAGAACAATTAATAGAAACTATTCAAACGCATCTTAACTATACTAAAGAAGAAGCAAAAAATAAATCTATAGAACTTTTACAAGAAGTTGGAATTAAAGATGCCAAAAAAAGATTTAATAATTATCCACATCAATTTTCAGGAGGTATGAGACAAAGAGTGGTAATCTCACTTGCATTGTGTTGTGAGCCAGAACTTTTAATAGCTGATGAACCAACAACAGCCTTGGATGTCTCAATTCAATCTCAAATTTTAGACTTAATAAAAAGACTTACTAAAGAAAGGAATCTTGCAGTAATTTTAATAACTCATGATATGGGAGTAATTGCTGAAACTACAGATAGAGTTGCAGTTATGAAAAATGGAAACTTGATAGAAATTGGAAATACAAAAGAAATACTTACAGAACCAAAAGAAATTTATACAAAAAGTTTAGTTAGCTCTGTACCTCCAACAAATAAAAAAATTTCTAGATTTGTCATTATTGAAAAAGATATCAAAAATAATTTAGAAAATAATATCAAAATTTTAAATAGGTGGGAAAAAAAACAGATTACCAATAAAAACCTAATTGATATTAAAAATTTAAGTAAAAGTTTCGATGATAATTTTTTTACTGAAAATACCAATAATTCAGTAATGGCGGTAAATGATGTGTCTTTTAAAATAAATGAGGGAGAGTCTTTTGGTTTAGTAGGAGAGAGTGGAAGTGGAAAATCTACTATTGCGAAAATGATAGTGAATTTATTCCAACCATCCTCTGGAGATGTGTTTTTTGACAATATTTGCATAACAAAAATAAAAAATAAAACTGAAATGATGAAATTTAGAAAACAAATACAAATGATATTTCAAGATCCTTACTCATCATTAAATGGTAGACTAAAAGTTAAAGAGATTATTGCTGAACCAATAAGACTTCACAATCCCTCTATAACCAATTTTGATTTAAGTGATTATATTTTTGATTTATTAGATTCTGTTGAACTTTCTCAAAATTCTTCAGAAAGATATCCACATGAATTTTCTGGTGGACAAAGACAGAGAATTTCTATTGCAAGAGCTTTAGCCACACAACCAAGACTACTGGTATGTGATGAGCCAACATCAGCGTTAGACGTAAGTATTCAAGCTCAAATATTAAACTTACTTAAAGATTTACAAGAACAGCTTAACTTAACGATTTTATTTATAAGTCATGATTTACCAGTTGTAAGACAAATGTGTGATAGAATTGGAGTGTTAAAAGAAGGAAAATTATGTGAGGTTACAAACACAGAGGATCTTTTTGTAAAACCACAACATCCATATACTAAGGAACTTTTACGTCTCATGCCAAAAATTGAGTCTATTTATAGATAATTCTTTTAAGCCTAAAATGGTCTATTTTAGTTAATAAATTTACTTATTATTTTGCAATCTCTCTTATAGATTGTATTATAGTTTTCAAAAAATTAAAGATATGAGCGATAAGGACAAAGTATATATTTTTGATACTACAATGAGAGATGGTGAGCAATCACCTGGTGCATCAATGAGTGTAGAGGAAAAAATTCAAATATCTAGAGTATTTGATGATATGGGGATTGACATCATTGAAGCTGGATTTCCAATTACATCTCCTGGTGATTTTGAGGCTGTATCCGCAATAAGTAAAGGTTTAAAAAATTCAATTCCTTGTGGATTAGCGAGAGCTAAAAAAAAAGATATTGATGCATGTTATGAGTCATTAAGACATGCAAAAAGATTTAGAATTCATACTTTTATTTCTACTAGTCCAGTTCATATGAAGCATAAACTTAATATGACAGATGAACAGGTTATAGACGCAGTAAAAGAAAGCGTAACTTATGCTAAAAAATTCACAGATGATGTTGAATGGTCATGTGAAGATGGAACCAGAACAACATTAGACTTTATGTGTAAAACTATTGAACTTGCGATTAATTGTGGTGCAACAACAATTAATATTCCTGATACAGTTGGCTATTCTATACCAGAAGAATTTGCTAGAACTATTACACACATTAAAAATAATGTTCCAAATATTGATAAGGCTATTATTTCTGCACATTGTCATAACTTTTAATCCTTTTGACTCAGCTTTTGCAGCACTTGACGAACCTTCTCTAAGTGCTACAACTATTTCTTTAACTCCACTATCTTTTAAGTTTAACGCATGGGCATGACCTTGACTTCCATATCCAAAAATAGCTATTTTTTTTTCCTTAATTAAATTTACATCAGCATCTTTTTCATAAAACATTTTCATTTTTTTCTCCTTTTAAATTAATTAAATATTTTCGCACCCCTAGTCATAGCAACTGCCCCTGTTCTCGAAGTACTTATAAGTCCCAAGGGCTTTAATTTTTTACTCATTATATCCACATCTCTTCTAAGAGCTGTAATCTGTATTACAGCTGATGATTTTGTTTCATCTAATATTACGGGATTAAATTTTTTACAAGCATTTAAACATTTCTCAATTTTAATTCTTTTTCCAACAACTTTAAATAATGCCATTTCTTTAAATATAACGTTTTTATCCTCTCTTTTAAATTCAGCAACTTTATGAACAGGAACTAATTTTGTTAATTGCAATCTTATTTGCTCAATTACTTGTGGGGTCCCAGTAGTAACAATTGTTATTCTTGAAATATTTTTTACAGCATCAATTTCGGCAACTGCTAATGACTCAATATTATATCCTCTTCCAGAAAATAAACCAACAACTCTTGCCAGAACACCGGCTTCATTATCGACCCAAACAACAAATATGTAAGTATCTGATTTCTGTTTTCTTGTAGATATACTGTAAGCTGATTTTGATTTTGGCATTTTTTAAACTAAGGCTTTGCCTTTTCCTTTAATTTTATTTTCTTGTTGGTCATTTGGACCTAAGATCATCTGATTATGTGGTTTTCCAGATGGGATCATTGGAAAACAGTTCTCATTAGGATCGACATGACAATCAAATATAACTGGCCCATCATAATCGACCATTTCCTGAATTTTTTCATCAAGACTCAGCGGATTTTCTGCTTTAATACCTTTGCAACCATAAGCTTCTGCCATCTTCATAAAATCTGGTAATGCCTCAGAATAACTTTCTGAATAATTCTTTTCATGTAACAGCTCTTGCCATTGTCTCACCATTCCCATGTATTGATTATTTAAAATGAAAATCTTTATTGGTAGATTATACTGAATAGCAGTCGACATTTCTTGCATTGTCATTAAAACTGAGGCTTCTCCAGCAATGTCAATTACCAATTTTTCTGGATGAGCAATTTGAACACCTACTGCAGCTGGTAAACCATAACCCATAGTACCTAATCCTCCAGACGTCATCCATCTATTTGGTTTGTTGAACTTATAATGTTGAGCAGCCCACATTTGATGTTGGCCAACTTCTGTAGTTACGTAAGTATCTTTATTTTTAGTTAATTCGTAAAGTCTTTGTACTGCAAACTGAGGTTTGATTGTTTCATTGCTATTAATAAAATTTAATGAATCTTTTTTTCTCCATTTTTCAATTTGCTCCCACCACTTTGCAATGTTTGACTTATTAGATTTACTATTCCCATTTTTGCTTTTAAGTATTGTTTTATTTATTTTATTTATCACACTCGAAACGTCTCCAACTATAGCAAGATCTACTTTTATTATTTTATTTATTGATGAAGGATCAATATCAATATGAACTTTTTTAGAATTTGGAGAAAACTCATCTATTTTTCCGGTAATACGATCATCAAATCGTGCTCCAATGTTTATTAACAAATCACAGTCATGCATAGCATTGTTTGCTTCGTAAGTACCATGCATTCCAAGCATACCTAAAAATTGATTATCATCACCTGGAAAAGCTCCAAGACCTTGTAAAGTAGAAGTAATTGGAAAACCAGTAAGATTGGCTAATTCTCTTAAAGCTTCACTTGCTTTTGGACCGGAATTAATTACTCCTCCACCACTATAAATAATAGGTTTATTGGATTTTCGTATCAATTTAATCAACTCATCAATTTCATTTTGAGAAAATTTATTATGTGATTTTCCGTTTAATTTTTTTTGTGTTTTTGGTTTTGTGTATTTTGCTTTTGCAAATTGAATATCTTTTGGAATATCAATTAGTACTGGTCCGGGTCTACCAGTTGTAGCTACTCTAAATGCTTCATGTATAATGTTTGACAAATTGTTTATATCTTTAACTAACCAATTATGTTTAGTACATGGTCTTGTAATTCCTGTTGTGTCACATTCTTGAAAAGCATCTGTACCTATTAAATGAGTTGGAACTTGACCAGAAATACAAACAAGGGGAACAGAGTCCATGTACGCATCGGTTAATGCCGTTACAACATTTGTTGCTCCAGGGCCTGAAGTTACTAGCACTACCCCAGGTTTTCCAGATGATCTTGCATATCCCTCGGCTGCATGACCAGCTCCTTGCTCATGTCTAACTAGGATATGTTTAATAGATGAATGATTTTTTAGCTCATCATAAATTGGCAAAACAGCACCACCAGGATAACCAAAAATATGCTCCACCTTTTGATCCTCAAGGCACTTAAAAACAATTTCTGCTCCTGTAAATAAATTTGGCATTTCGCAATCTAGCTGAAGTTGTACTCATTGGTCAAGTTTTAGTGTGAGAAATTTAAATTTTTTTTAAAAATATTTTGAACTCTTCTGGCTTTAATTTTTTCCAGCTCATCATATTGCCTCTAGCCCAAGTGCTTTGTCTTTTTGCGTATTGCCTGGTTTTTATTGATATTTTATCTTTAATTTCATCAAGCTCTTTTTTTTGGCCTAAATATTCTTTGATCTCACTTATCCCTATTGCTTTTAAAACACTCTTATCCTTTTTTATATTTAGTTTTAGAAAGTTTTTTACCTCTTTAATGGCACCTATTTTAAGCATCTCCTCAGTTCGCATATTTATTCTTTCAATCAGTCGATTACGTGGGAAATCAATATAAATTTTGAAAAAATCCTCTTTAAAGAAGTTTGATTTAGTATTCTTAAACCATTCGTGTAGTGATCTTTTGGTAAATTTTTTGACCTCATAAGCTCTTATTGACCTTTGAGAGTCTGTTGGATTAATTTTTTTTCGTGACAGTGGATCAAGTTTTAAAAGTTTTTTGTAAAACTCTTTCTGACCCAATCTTTGATGTAAAGTTCTAATTTGATTTCTAAATTTTATTGGGATATTTGGTATCTTCACAAGACCCTCGGTTAAAGCTTTAAAATAAAGTCCAGTACCACCCACAATTATAGGTGATCTGTTTTTTTTTTGAACTTCTTTTATTTTTTTATTAACAAGTTTAAGCCAATTACCAGTCGAGAAACTTTTTCTAGCATCATGAAAACCATAAAGATGATGTTTTATATTTTGAAACTTTTTTGGATCTGGTCTTGCTGATAAAATCTTTAACTGTTTGTAAACTTGCATACTATCAGCATTAATTATTTCACCATTAATTTTCTTAGCAAGTTTTATTGCAAAAATAGATTTTCCAGACGCGGTAGGTCCTGAAATTAATATAATCTTGGATTTTAAATCCATGATTAATCTAATTTAACACCAATATATCTTCGTTGATTCTGGTTATTATAAATAGCAAGCAATAAAGTTTTTTGATTTGAGTTAAGAACCTTCTTAATTATTTTTCTTAAATCATTAGCTGATTTAATCTTTTTCTTTTGTGCTTCGATAATGATACTATTCAATTCTATTGATTTAGCCAAAGGACTATTTTTTGCGATTTTTGTAATGACTAATCCAGTTGTTTGGTTCGGTAATTTACGATTTTTTATATCCTCTTTATTCAAAGGTCTTACTGCTATTCTCAAGTTTTCTATTATTTCATCAACATTTTGCTTTTCATTTTCTTTATTTTTACTAATTTTGAAATCTTCTGAAGTTTCTAATCTTCCTAATATAACATTTTTTATAATTTCTTTTTTATCTCTCCATATTTTTACTTGCACATCTTTTCCAACTTCAGTTCGAGCAACTATAGCTGGGAGTTCCTTCATTTGATTTATTTTTTTTCCATTAAATTCTAATATTATGTCACCAGCTTTAATTCCGGCTTTTTCTGATGGACTATTCTCAGCAACACTTGCGACTAACGCTCCTCTTGGTTTATCTAATTTTTCAACTTCAGCAATTTCTTTTGTAACGTCTTGAATTCTAACTCCAAGCCATCCTCTTTTAGTTTCTCCAAACTTAATTAATTGATTGATTACAATTTGTGCACTATTTGAAGGAATTGAAAATCCTATTCCAATGGAACCGTTTCTACCTAAAATAGCTGTATTAATTCCTATAACATTTCCATCCATGTCAAATAGAGGTCCTCCAGAATTTCCTGAGTTAATAGATGCGTCTGTTTGAATAAAATCTTCATACCTTGATAAACCTATTGATCTGTTTCTGGCAGATATAATTCCTGCTGTAACTGTGCCACCTAAACCAAATGGATTTCCAATGGCCAAAACCCAATCTCCAATTCTTGCTTTATCAGAATTTCCAAATGCAACTGGTATAAATTTTTCATCTGTTTCTAGTTGTAAAACAGCTATATCCATTAAAGGGTCTGCTCCTAAAACTTTGGCCTTGAATTCTTGGTCACCATTAACTCTAACAATGATACCATCAGCATCCTGAATCACGTGATTATTTGTTACTACTATTCCTTTTTCATCAATTATAAAACCTGAGCCTAAAGCTGCAGACTGTCTTTCTTGAGGAGAGCCAAATTCTTTAAACATATCTTCAAATGGAGATCCTGGAGGAAACTGAAAAGGAAATGAATTATTGTTGGTAACAACTGTTGTTGTTGTTGAAATATTTACAACCGATGGCATTAATTTCTCTGCTAAATCTGCAAAAGACGATGGAACAGACTTTGAATATGAGTTTAGTGAAGAACTAAAAGATAAAATAAATGTAATTAATATAATTTTAATTTTTCTCATTTTAACTTTTAACATAATAAATTATTACAAAACCTATAATTGCAAATACAAGCCCACCTGATCTTAATTGGCTATCTTTAACCATTTTAAGTTTATTTAACATATTTTTCATTTTTGATGGAAATAAGGCATATAAAATACCTTCAATAAAAAGTAAAAGACCAAAAGCTATAACTAGCTCGCGCATTTAAAAGTTACTGTTGGATTTCAGGTTTTATATTCCCAAAAAATTTAAAAAATTCACTATCTGGAGATAAAATTAATGATGTCTCCCCGCCAATTAAAGCTTTTTCATAGGCCTGCATTGCTCTATAAAAAGCAAAAAATTCAGGATCTTGACCAAAAGCATCTGCAAAAATTTTGTTTCTTGCACCATCACCTTCACCTTTCATTATCTCAGACTCTTTTTGAGCATCTGCTAAAATCACAGTAACCTCTTTATCTGCTGTAGAAGTAATTGTAACTGCCATTTCTGCACCTTTTGCCCTAAATTCTTTTGCTTCCCTCTCCCTTTCAGTTTGCATTCTTCTATAGATTGCATCACTGTTAGCTTGAGGAAGGTCTGCTCTTTTAATTCTAACATCAACTATGTTTATTCCAAAATTCTGTGCCTCATTATTCACACCTTCTTTAATTAATGACATTTGCTTGGATCTATCTTTGGATAATAATGTTTGTAGTTCCTCTTGACCTAAAACATTTCTTATTCTTGAATTTATAATTGTAGATAATCTTGATCTTGCAACTCTCTCATTACCTACAGATATGTAAAATTTTAATGGATCAACTATTTGAAATCTTGCAAATGCGTCAACAATTAATCTTTTTTGATCAGATGCAATTACCTCTTCTGGTGGAGCATCTAAATTTAGTATTCGTTTATCTAAGTAAACTACATTTTGAATAAAAGGTATTTTGAAATTTAAACCAGGCTTCATAATTATTCTCTTTGGATCACCAAATTGAAGAATAATAGCTTGGTTAACCTCTTTAACTATTATTATTGATAAAAAAGCTACAATTCCAATTGCAACTAATAAACCTGCTATTATTTTTCCAGCTTTCATTTTAGTTTGTCGCTTTCTTTTTGAGTTCTGGTAGCGGCAAGTATGGAACTACTCCTGATCCTGCATTTTTTTCTATTATAACCTTATCTATATCTGCTAGAACTTTTTCCATTGTTTCTAAATACATTCTCTCCTGAGTAACTACCTTGGCATTTTTATATTCATTATAAATCGCTAAAAACCTACTAGCTTCACCCTCTGCTTTTGCCACAACCTCTTTTTTATAAGCTTCAGCTGCTTGAAGAATTTTTTGCGCTTCTCCACGTGCTCTTGGTATTACATCATTAGCATAAGCTTCAGCTTCATTTTTAGATCTCTCCATATCAGCTCTTGCTGCTTGTACATCTCTAAATGCATCTATAACTTGATCAGGTGGGTCAGCTTTTTGAGTTTGCACTTGTGTAATTTGAATTCCACTTTCGTAGTCATCTAAAATATTTTGAATAATTTCCTGTGTCTCAACTTCTATTTTTGATCTTCCTTCAGTTAAAATTGGTTGAATATCACTTTTAGCAATTACTTCTCTCATTGCAGTTTCTGCAGCTGCTTTGA
>CACNQY010000018.1:5000-15948 GCA_902622655.1 uncultured Pelagibacteraceae bacterium
GCGGGACTTAACCCAACATCTCACGACACGAGCTGACGACAGCCATGCAGCACCTGTGTTTCGTCCGGCCGAACCGAAAACTCTAATCTCTTAGAGTCGCGACGAACATGTCAAGTGTTGGTAAGGTTCTGCGCGTATCTTCGAATTAAACCACATGCTCCACTACTTGTGCGGGTCCCCGTCAATTCATTTGAGTTTTAACCTTGCGGTCGTACTCCCCAGGCGGTGTGTTTATCGCTTTCGCTGCGACACTGAAAATAAATTTCCAACGTCTAACACACATCGTTTACGGCATGGACTACGAGGGTATCTAATCCTCTTCGCTACCCATGCTTTCGTTCCTCAGTGTCAGTAATGATCCAGAAAGCTGCCTTCGCAATTGGTATTCTTTCTAATATCTACGAATTTCACCTCTACACTAGAAATTCTGCTTTCCTCTATCATACTCTAGCTGAAAAGTTTTGATGGCAGTTCCAGAGTTAAGCTCTGGGATTTCACCACCAACTTTTTCAACCACCTACGAACTCTTTAAGCCCAGTAATTCCGAACTACGCTAGGTCCCTTCGTATTACCGCGGCTGCTGGCACGAAGTTAGCCGGACCTTCTTATTCGGGTACAGTCATTTTCTTCCCCGACGAAAGAGCTTTACAACCCAAAGGCCTTCTTCACTCACGCGGCATCGCTGCATCAGAGTTTCCTCCATTGTGCAAGATTCCCCACTGCTGCCTCCCGTAGGAGTTTGGGCCGTGTCTCAGTCCCAATGTGGCTGATCATCCTCTCAAATCAGCTATTGATCACAGTCTTGGTAGGCCATTACCCCACCAACAAACTAATCAAGTGCAGGCTCATCCAATGGTGCATAAAGCTTTCTCCGTTAAGACTTATCCGGTATTAGCACAAGTTTCCTCGTGTTATTCCAGGCCAAAGGGCAGATACCTACATGTTACTCACCCGTCTGCCACTAAGTATTGCTACTTCGTTCGACTTGCATGTGTTAGGCGTGCCGCCAGCGTACGTTCTGAGCCATGATCAAACTCTCAAGTTTAAAAACGGCGCACACTAGCTTCCATATAAATTCTAAGAATAAAATTTATATGATGTTGAAGTGTGTACGACAAATTTTTGGTAACCTTAACCGTCCACACTTCTCTTCTTAAATTTTAACTTTTTAAATAGCTAATTGAGCGAAAAACGCTCAATAATCCTCACTTTTTATTGTACTAACAATAGTTTTACTGAGAAAGTTCAGTGCTTATAGGCTAAAAATAAAGGAAATCAAGCAATTAAGAGAAAAAAAACTTTAAAAAAAGTGGATTTTTTAGGGTTTTTTTGATTTTTTATAGGCTCTAAACTAATAATTGTTACAAATTAAATTTTAATGATCAGAATCTTTAAATTTAAAATAAAAAAAAAATTTGAAATATTAGCTTTAATTCTATTAATTTTAACAACTGCAACTTACACTAGTTATTCCAGTTATAAAAAAAAAATAAATCTTACTACATATAATAATTTTATAGAAAATATATATCTCAAAAAAACATTAAATCATATTATACAAAATTTAGAACCAAAATATGAAAAAATTAAACATAGAGTAAAAAAAGGTGAAACTTTTGGAAGTATATTAAACAAATACTCAATAGAGAAAAAAGAAATAAATAAAATAAAAAAAACTCTTGGGAAAAAAATAAATATAAATCAACTAAATACAAACCAGCTTTTTCAATTTAGTATTGATAAAACAAATGATAAAATTACAGAGTTTACTTTTCAAATTTCAAATACTCAAAAAATAAATTTAAAAAGAAATATTAAAAATGATACTTTTGATAGAGAAATTGTATCAATTAAGTTGAACAAAGAAATTATCTATAAAGAGAATATAATATTACAAAGTCTTTATAAGTCTGCTACAGATAGAAAAATTCCAGCTAATACTATTATTGAATTTGCAAGGATATATGGATTTCAAGTGGACTTTCAAAGAGACATAAGAAAAAAAGATAAGTTTCAAATTATGTATGAAATTTTTTTAAATGAAAAAGGGGAGATTGTTGAAACGGGTGAAATTTTATTTGCAAATTTGAAACTTAGTGGTCAAAATAATACTTTATATTTTTTTGATAAAGAGGACGTCGAGGGCCACTACGATAAAAGTGGTAAAAGTGTAAAAAAGGCTCTGATGAAAACACCAATTAATGGAGCAAGACTTTCGTCTCCGTTTGGAATGAGGAAACATCCAATTGATGGTTTTAATAAAATGCATCGTGGCACTGATTTTGCAGCACCAATGGGTACACCTATAATGGCTTCAGGTGATGGGGTTGTTAAAAAAGCTGGATGGTGTGGTGGTGGAGGAAATTGTGTTAAAATTAAACACAATTCTACATATCAAACTGTTTATGCACATATGTCAAAATTTGCTCGTGGAATAAAAACTGGAGTAAGAGTTAAACAAGGTCAGACAATTGGTTACGTTGGATCAACTGGAAAATCTACAGGTCCACACTTACATTATGAAGTTATTGTTAATGGAAAGAAAGTTAATTCGCAAAAACTAAAGCTTCCTTCAGGAAAAATTTTAAAAGGAAAAGATAGAAAACTTTTTGAAACTGCGAAAATCAAACTAGATGTTCTTAAATCTGAAAAAATTATTGGATTAAATTAATTAATTGAAAATTCTATGTTGACTTTTCTAACTTATCCTCACTTTTTGGGCTTTCAATTAATGTATCTTTAGAGGTATTTTTTGCGTTATTTTTCGTCACTTCTTGGGAGATATTATTTTCCAAATTTGATTCTTGTAGTTTATCTCTTTTAAAAATTTCTCTCTCACTCAAAACTCTCGTAAAATGGTCAGCGTGTTGTAAATAATTTTCAGATAATATTTTATCACCGTTTGATAAAGCTTCTCTGGCAAGGTCATTATACTTTTCGATTAACTTTGAAGCATTATGATTGTTTCTTCCAGGGGCCTTTCTTTTAAACGAGTCGTTATTTGAAAAACTTGACCCAAATTTTTGTCTTTCACCATTAGGTTTAAAGTTTCTTTCACTTCTTCTAAAATTATTTCTTCTATTGTTGTTATTATTTCTAAAAGTCACCATGATTTTATTTATTTATATTTTTGTACAGACTATGCATCTATCGTTTTTTGCAAGATCCTTTTTAATACTATTAATATAAAAACCTTCTTTCTTTAATAAATTAGTTACGTTATTTTTTTGATCAAAACCAATCTCTAAAATAAATATGCCTTTTTTTTTAATCAGTTCAGAGGATTGTTTAATTACTTTTCTGATTTCTGATAAACCGTCTAATCCGCCATTTAAAGCTAATTTTGGCTCGAACCCGGAAACATCTTTTTCCAAATATTTTAAACTATGTTTTTTAATATATGGTGGATTAGATATAACTAAATCATATTTGCCTAAGTTAAATTTGTCAACATCTGATTTATATAATTTTAATCTTGATTTCACTTTAAGATTAATTGCATTTGTTTTAGTAATATTTAAACACTTTTTACTTATATCTATTCCAGTTCCATAAAAATCTTTTCTTTCCTTTAAAATTGATAAAAGTAAGCAACCAGAACCTACTCCAACTTCAAGTATGTGTAATTTACTTTTTTTTCTACAATATTTTAAAACATTTTCTATAATTAATTCTGATTCAGGTCTTGGAATTAAAGTATCTTCAGTAACGAAAAACTCTGAATTCCAAAAATTTTTCTTATTTATTATTTGAGCTATAGGTTTTCTTAAAGATCTTAGTTTTATAAGTTTATGAAAGGTTTTTAAATCTTTATAAGTTATACTTTTATTAAAATTTAATATGATATATTTTCTGTCTTTTCTTATTACTTTAGCTAACAAAATTTCTGCATCAAGATATGGGGATACGATAAAATTACTATTTAAAATTTTTGCACCGTCAGCAATTGCGTTATGAATATTCATTTATTTAAATTACTTAAACTTTCTTCTTGTGCTTGTAAGGTTAAAGACTCTATCATTTCATCAAAAACTTCTCCTTCTAAAAATTCTTCTAACTTGTGAAGTGTTAAATTAATTCTGTGATCAGTTACTCTACCTTGTGGGAAATTGTAAGTTCTTATTCTTTCTGATCTGTCTCCAGAACCAATTTTTGTTTTACGATCTGCGGATCTTTCTTCATCAATTCTTGATCTCTCTAATTCATACAATCTTGATCTTAAAATTTTCATTCCTTTTGCTTTATTTTTATGCTGAGATTTTTCATCTTGTTGTGATACAGTAAGACCTGTTGGAATATGTGTAATTCTAACTGCACTATCGGTTGTATTAACTGATTGCCCACCTGGACCACCTGCTCTAAATACATCAATTCTTAAATCAGCTTCATTTATCTTAAGATCTACTTCCTCTGCTTCAGGTAAAACTGCAACCGTCGCCGCAGAAGTATGAACTCTCCCTTGTGTTTCTGTATCTGGCACTCTTTGCACTCTATGAACTCCACTTTCATATTTTAAAGTTGAATAAATATTAGATCCTTTTATTGAAGCTATAACTTCTTTTAAGCCACCTGCGTCGCTTCTTGAAATAGATATCAATTCCAATGACCATTTTTTTTTATGGCTAACTTTTTCGTACATTTTAAATAAATCTGAGGCAAATAAACTTGCTTCCAAACCTCCTGTTCCTGCTCTAATCTCTATAATTGCATTTTTTTTGTCTGCTTCATCTTTTGGTAGTAAAAATAATTTTAATTTTTTTTCGTTTAACTCATATTGAGATTTCAAATCATTTAATTCAAGAAGAGCCAAGTTTTTAAGTTCCTCATCTGAAGAATTCTCATCTAAAATTTTTTCTAATTCTTTTTTATCATTTTCAAAAGAAATATATTTTTTTGCATTTTCTATAATCTCATTTAAATCTGAGTACTCTTTAGACTTTTCTGCAAATAATTTATTATCCAGCGCGCCAGAGGATAATTCCTTTTCTAACTTGGAATGTTTAAATATAAGCTCATCAATTGTTTTTAAAGGAATCATGAATTATTTTCTATATCTGCAGCCTTTTTCTCAACTTCAGATACAACTTTTTCTATTATATTGGCTGTCAAAACTTTCTGGGTTTGTATGCCAGATAGATAAAGCATATTGTTTCCTTTGCCCCCTCCTGTAACACCTATATCAGTCATTGCCGCTTCTCCTGGACCATTCACAACACAGCCAATGATAGATAGTGTTAAAGGTGTTTTTATATGAGATAGTTTTTCCTCTAAAATTTTAACAGTATCAATGACCTGAAATGCTTGTCTTGCGCAAGATGGGCATGAAATAATTTTGACACCCCTGCTTCTTAAATTGAGAGATTTGAGTATTTCGTTACCTATTTTAACCTCTTTTGTAGGATTATCAGATAATGATATTCTTATTGTGTCACCTATTCCATCCATTAGTAAGCTACCAAGACCTATGGAAGATTTAATGCTTCCTGTGATAAAGCTGCCTGCCTCGGTTATTCCAAGATGTAAAGGATAGTCTGTAACTTTAGACAGCTGTCTATATGCAGCTATGGAGAGAAACACATCTGATGATTTTACACTTATTTTAAAATTAAAAAAATCTTTGTCTTCTAAAATCTTAATATTTCTAAGAGCACTTTCGACTAAAGCTTCTGGACAAGGCTCTTTAAATCTTTCTAGGATGTCTCTTTCTAAAGAACCTGCATTAACTCCAATTCTTATTGAACACCCGTTATTTTTTGCAGCATTAAGAACTTCATGTATTTTCTGTTCATTACCAATGTTACCAGGATTAATTCTTAAACAATTTGCTCCATTATCGGCAGCTTCTATAGCTCTTTTGTAATGAAAATGTATATCTGCAACTACTGGTATTTTTACATGTTTCATGATTTCTTTTAAAGCAGTGGTAGAATTTTGATCGGGACAAGAAACTCTTACTATATCAGCGCCCTCCTCAGCTATATCATTTATCTGATTGATTGTAGACTTTACGTCCGTTGTCAAAGTATTTGTCATTGACTGCACAGAAATTGGATTATCTCCACCAACTTTTACATTGCCAACATTTATTTCTTTTGTTTTTCTTCTTTTAATGTCTCTAAAAGGTCTTACACTCATTTAATCAATCCAATTTAAATTCTTTATGTAGTGCAGCTACTGCCTTTTTAACATGTCTGGCTGAAACTAAAACTGAAATCTTTATTTCAGAAGTAGAAATAACTAGAATATTAATTTTTTTTGAAGCTAAAGCTTGAAACATTCTATATGTTATCCCAGGTGTTGTTATCATCCCAACGCCAATAATTGAAACCTTAGAAACACCTCTATCAAAGGATAATTTTTTATATGATATCTTTTTATTTTGTTTAATTAATTTTTCAGTTTTTTTTAAATCTTCAGATTTTATTGTAAATGTTAAATCTGTCTCTTTTCCATCCAAAGAAATATTTTGGACAACCATATCAACATTAATTAAATTTTTCGACAAGGGTTCAAAAATTGAAGCTGCAACACCTGGTCTATCTTTCACACCCACAATTGTAATTTTAGCATTACTTTTTGTTGATGATATTCCAGTAATAATTTGGTTACTAAAATCTTTTTTTGAGGCAGTAATTGAAGTTCCTGTTTTGTTAATAAATGATGATTTAACTTTTATTTCAATATTATTTAATTTAGCATCTTGTACTGAAGATGGTTGCATAACTTTAGAGCCAAGAGAAGCCATCTCAAGCATTTCATCATAGTAAATTTTCTTAATTTTTTTTGCTTTATTATGATCCCTTGGATCTGTTGTATAAACGCCATCTACGTCAGTATAAATTATGCATTCATCAGCTTTAATAAATTTAGCCAACATAATTGCTGTTGCATCTGACCCACTTCTTCCGATGGTTGTTAGCCTAAAGTCTTTATTTACTCCTTGAAATCCTGTGATAATGGGAACTCCCCCAATACCCAAAAATTTTTTGAGATTTTTGACAACTATGTTATTTATTCTCGCGTTTTTGTGGGGACCCTCTGTAATTATGGGAAGTTGCCAAGATTGCCATGACCTTGATTTAATGCCTATATGATTTAGTTGACCAGCAATTAAGGCACAGGAAATTTGCTCACCACTTGATAAAAGTGCGTCATATTCTGCCGTATCAAAGTTATCGCTAATTTTTTTTGATTTATTTATTAGATCGTTGGTGACACCACTCATAGCTGAGGAAACCACAAGGACTTTGAACTTTTTCTTTTTATATGATGAAACAATTTTACATATTTTTTTAATTCTTTCGATATTACCTACTGAAGTTCCACCAAATTTTAATACGACAGTTTTCATGATCAATTAATTATAATAATTTAATTAATAATTGATAAAATACATCTTAATTGTTATGTCAACTAATTATCTTATATGAGTAGTGTAAATAAAAAAGAAATAGAAAAGTTTTCCAAAATAGCCTCCGAATGGTGGGATCCTGAAGGGAAATTTAAACCTCTTCATAAATTTAATCCAATAAGGATTAAATATATTAAAGAAAATATTATTGAAACATTTAAATTAAAAAATTCAAGTAAACCATTACTGGGTATTAATATTCTAGATATTGGTTGTGGAGGAGGTTTACTTTCTGAGCCATTACATAGATTGGGTGCAAACATAACAGGAATTGATGCATCAAATAAAAATATTGAAGTTGCAAAATTACATTCAAAAAAACATAATTTAAAAATAAATTATTTATGCACTTCCCCTGAAAAAATTAAAATTAAAAAGAAATTCGATGTTATTTTAAATATGGAGATTGTTGAACATGTAGAAAATGTAGAATTTTTTTTAAAATCTTGTTCAAAACTTCTTAAAAAAAATGGAATTATGTTTGTGGCAACTATAAATAAAACTTTAAAGTCTTATATATTCGCAATTATTGGAGCAGAATATATTTTGAGATGGTTACCAATTGGTACTCATGAATGGGAAAAATTTGTTAGACCCGAAGATTTAAAAAAAATTTTAATGAAAAAAAACATGACATTAAACAAACTAGATGGAATGAAATTTAATATAATTACAGATGAATGGAAGATATCAAAAGATATATCAATTAATTATATTACAAAGTTTATTAAAAACTAGTTATCCTTATCTTCTATCCAAGGTATAATCTGTGTATCAATACCTTCATCTTTTAGTTCTTTTAAATCTTGTTTAGATGCATGACCATAAATACCTTTTGATTTTTTTTTACTTTTATAATGAATTGATCTAGCTTCATACGCAAAGTTATCACCTACATATTTAAAATTATCTTTAATAAATTTTTGATAATGCTTTAAAGTAGTTTTGACTTTAAGATATTTGTCTTTATTGATCTTGTTATGACCTTTGAATTCGACATTTATTAATTGAGGAGACATAATTGCTTTTTCAACTTTCTTTGAATTACAGTTATGGCAAGTTAAGAGTTTTTTACCTTTTAGTTTTTCGTAGTCATTAGAGGATGCAAACCAACTGTCAAATTTTAAATCACAATTTTTACAAATTAGTTTATATTTAATCATTTATTATTAGTTAATATGATTAAGTAGTTTTTCAATAGATTAACTTCTATAATCTGAGTTAATTTTAATATATTTGTCTGTTAAGTCCATTGTATAAGCAGTAAATTTTTTCTTTCCAGTAAATATATCGACATTAATATCTATATTTTCATTTTTCATATATTTTGCAGCTATTATTTCATCATAACCTTCATATAATTTACCATCCTGTACAATTTTTAAATTTCCTAATTTAATAGATAATTTTTTTAGATTAACTTTAGTTTCTGCTTTGCCAATTGCCATAATTATTCTTCCCCAATTAGGATCTTCACCAGAAATAGCAGTTTTTACTAAAGGTGAATTACATATTGAGAAAGCAATTTTTTTTGCATCCACTTCATTTTTGCATTTATTAACATTCACTGTGATAAACTTAGATGCACCCTCTCCATCAGATACTACTCTTTTAGCTAAATTCAACAAAACATTATTTAATGCTTTGTCAAAATTTTTAATCTTATTTTCATTAATATTTTTAACATGAGAATTTTTTATCTCATTTGTAGCAAATATTGTTGCCATATCATTTGTACTAGTATCTCCATCACATGAAATCGCATTAAAAGAGGTTGTAATATTTTTTTTTAGTAATTTTCCTAAAATATCATTAGTTAAAGATGCATCTGTAAATATATACACTAAAGTTGTCCCCATATTAGGAAAAATCATTCCTGATCCTTTAGCTATTCCATAAATTTTTATTTTATCATTTCCAATTTTACATTCTTCCATCGCTAGTTTTGGCTTCGTATCTGTAGTCATTATTGATAAGGCTGCTTTCATCCAAATAAATTTGTTTTGTGTGTAACGAATTCTATTAACTAAATTTGGAATGTTATTTAAAATTTTTTGACATGGAAAATTTTCACCTATTGTGCCAGTGCAACCAAAAATTATATTTTTAGTAAAAATTTTTTTAGGGTCGTCTTCATCTTCCTTTTGTTTTTCAGATAATTTTTTTGCAGCCAAATCTGCTATTTTTTTTAAACTTTCATATCCTTGCTTACCAGTTAAAGCATTGGCATTTCTGGTATTTACAATTAAAGAATATATTTTCTTTGGTTTCTGATTTAAATTCCATTTAATATTTTCTGACAAAATTTTAGATTGGGTATATATAGAGGCATAATTAGCTCCTCCTCTAAAATAAAACATTGATAAATCATCTCTTGTATCTTTATATAAATTGGCAGAAATGACTGAAATTGAAAGACCATCTAAGTGATCCAAGTCCTGAAAATCAATCATTTTGGTATTTTTAGATTTTGATGATAGAAAGTTTGTTAAATTAATTCCCATATTGTTTAAATTATTTATTTAATACATATATTAAACAATATAATTTAAGAATAAATCAAATAGTCATGTTTAATCCACTAAATCTAATAACAAAATTTATTAAAACTGGGAATCAGAAAGAACTAGAGAGAATCACTAAAATTGTTGAAAAGGTAAATTCTCTAGAGGAAAAATTTAATATTTTAAGTGACGATGAGTTCCCAAAAAAAACTAATGAGTATAAGAATCTTATAAAAAGTGGAAAAAAACTAGATGATATATTGCCCGAAGCTTTTGCTTTAGTTAGGGAGGCTGCTAAAAGAACTCGTAATGAGAGACACTTTGATGTCCAGTTAATTGGTGGTGTTGCATTACACCAAGGTAAAATCGCTGAGATGAGAACTGGCGAGGGAAAAACATTAACAATAACTTTAGCAGCATATTTAAATGCATTGGAAGGAAAAGGTGTGCATATAGTAACTGTAAATGACTATCTAGCAAAAAGAGACTCTATAGAGATGGGACAGATATATAATTTTTTAGGTTTAACTTCAGGATTTATTAATAATTATCAAGATGATGTTGAGCGTAAAAAAAATTATAATTGTGATATAACTTATGCAACTAATAGTGAATTAGGTTTTGATTATCTTAGAGATAATATGAAATTTTCTGAAAAGGAGATGGTTCAGAAAGATCATAATTTTTCAATAGTAGACGAAATTGATTCATGTTTAATTGATGAAGCAAGAACGCCTTTAATAATATCAGGAGCCGCTGAAGATAAAACAGCACAATATCTTGCAATTGATAAACTTATAAAATTACTCAATAAAAAAGATTTTGAAATAGATGAAAAGGAAAAAAATATTCTTTTAACCAACGAAGGTATTAATAATGTTGAAAAACTTTTCTCTAATGCAGGTATTTTAAAAAATAATAATTTTTATGATCCTGAAAATTTACATTTAGTACATCACGTAAATCAAGCTTTAAGAGCTAATCATTTATTTGAAAAAGGAAAAGATTATATTGTTAAAGAAGGAATTCTTAA
>CACNQY010000019.1 GCA_902622655.1 uncultured Pelagibacteraceae bacterium
TATTTTAATAAAAAAATAATTAAAAAATATAATAGTCGTGCTTACACAACAATAATAAAACATGAAAAAATTTTAAATAATATTGCAACTCAAATTTTTACAAATAAGGGTCCATTAGCTTTTCTTCCTATATCAAATAATGAAACATCTATTGTGTATTCGATAAACGATTATAACTCACTTAATAAAGAAAAAATTATAGATTTAATAAAAAATCATAATTTTAAATATAAAATAAAAAAATTTGAAAGTTTAGATTCTTTTCAATTAACATCACTTAATTTAAGATCTTATTATAATAATAATATTCTAGCATTTGGCGACTTATTACATAAGCTTCATCCCCTTGCAGGCCAAGGCTTTAATATGACATTACGTGATATAAAACTATTAATTAAAATAATAAAAAATAAAATCGAGTTAGGTTTACCTTTAGATAGTTCAATTAATAGTGAGTTTGAAAAAAAAATTAAACACAAAAATTATATCTTTTCAGATGGAATTAATTTTATTTATGAATTTTTTAATTTTGAAAGAAAAATTAAATTTAATACCTTAAGTAAATCTGTTCAACTAATTGGAAAAAATCCTCTTATTAATAAAATGTTAACTAATATAGCAGATAAAGGAATTAATTTTTAATTGATAAGTTAAAAGTTTAAATTAGACATGAATTCTGAGATTCTATTAAATAAAATACATAAAGCTATTAAAAAAAAAAATTATTTAGTAGCTAAAAACCTATTAGAAAAAGCCCTTGAAACAAACAAAAAATCCTATGAATTATTTTATAATTTAGGAATGGTCTATAAGAATTTGAAAAATTATGAAGAGGCAATTATAAATTTTAATAAATCTATTAAATTAAATCCAAATTTTTCAGCGCCGTTTACTACACTAGGAATTATATATTCTGAATTAAGTAATCAAGAATTAGCTTTAGAACATTATATGTTAGCTCTAAAAATTGATCCTAAAAATTTTATAGCTAATTATAATTTAGGAAATTTATATTTAAAAATGGGAGATTTAGATAATGCAGAGAAATATTTTAATTTTTCAATTAACATTAATCCAAATAATATAAATCCATACAATAATTTATTTCAACTCTACGATAGGTCAAATAATATAAAAAAGTTAGAAATAATATTAAAAAAAACAAAAAATATATTTGGATCTAATACTTGGACAAATTTTTTTGAGGGTATGGTTCAATATAGGAAGAAAAATTATCAAGGTTCAATAAATTTATTTGAAAAATTAGAAATAGAAAAAAATGATATTTCTAAAAATGTACTTAAAGCTAACATTCTTGCAAAAAATTATGATCATATTGGAAGTTATGAAAAAGCTTATAAATATTACGCTACATCTAACAATATTCTTGAACAAGCATATTTAAAATCGACTAATAAAGAAATATATTTAAGCTTAATAAAAAAAAGGTTAGATTTTTTTTCAAACAATAATCTTAAAATTTCAAAAGAAATAATTAATAAAAACCAAAAAAAACAACCAGTATTTTTGGTTGGTTTTCCGCGGTCAGGCACTACTTTATTAGATACAATTTTAAGAACACATAAATCCATAAAGGTTTTAGAAGAGAAACCATTAGTGGATAAAATCATAAATTTAATAAATGAATACACCAATAATGATTTATCCAGTTTACAAAATTTAAATAACGATAAAATTTCTCAAATACAAAAAATGTATTTTCAAGAGAGAGATAAATATATAAAAGTTACAGATCGCGAAATATTTATAGATAAATTACCTCTTAACATTATTTATGTAGGTGAAATTTTGAAAATTTTTCCTGATGCAAAATTTATTTTTGCTTTAAGACATCCTTATGATTCTGTTTTAAGTTGTTTTATGCAGCCATTTGTACCAAATGACGCCATGTCTAATTTCTTAAATTTAAAGGATACTGCTGTATTTTATGATCTAACTATGAAATTATGGATAACTTATCTTAAAAATTTTAATTTAAATTTTCATTTAATTAAGTATGAGAACATAGTTAATAAATTTGATCAATCTTTAAAAGAATTATTAGTTTTTCTAAACCTTGATTGGTCTAATAATCTAAAAAAGTTTTATATTAGTGCCGAAAATAAAAGATTTATTAATACACCCAGTTATAATCAAGTAAATCGTCCAATATATAGAGATTCAATTAACAGATGGAAAAACTATGAAAAAAAATTTTCTGAATTAAATAAAGTCCTAGATCCATGGGTGGAGTATTTTAAGTATTAATTTATTTGATTTAATTATCTACTGAATAGTTGTGTTGTTATAATCATCAAAATTATATGTCTTTAGAATCTTTGCGATTTTATCTTTTCTCATATTAAGATCTTCAGCTTCTAATAAAACTTGTTTTTCCTCTAAAGAAAAGGGTGATGCCATAGCTAAAGCATTAATAGTTTCATCAAGGCTTTGCTTTTCCAAAGCTTTCCAATTAATAATAAATCCTTTTTTTTCAAATAAAGTTCTCAAATCTTTAAAAATTAATTCTAAATCACTAAACTCTATTTCTTTTTTGTAAGAATCTAAATCATGATAAAAATTATTATAATCTACTTCTAGTATTCTATATTTTTTATCAGTTTTTAATTCTTTAGAAGATTCAAATCTCAGAACACCTTTTAATTCAATTAAGTACCTTCCATCTTCTGTTTCTTTAAAGCTAGTTATTTTTCCTAAACATCCTATGTCATGCAATTCAGGAATATTTTGCTCAATGTAAGAATTTTTAGGCTGTATCATACCAATCATTTTATGTGATTTCATAGAATCGTTAATCATATCTATGTAACGGGGCTCAAAGATATTTAATGGCACCGTGGTTTTTGGAAAAATAATAAAATTACTTAATGGAAAAACTGGTATTTTTTTTGGTAAATCTTCTTTTTTCATAAGTATTAAGATAGTAATTAATTAAAAAATAACAATAGCTATATAAAAATATGGATCTTATAAATGCCAAAAAGTTTATAAAACAAAAACAGTTTGGAAAAGCTTTAAAAATATTTTTAAAATTAGAGAAAAAAACAAAGGATACAAGTATTTATTTTTATCTTGGATTATTAAATTTTGAATTAAATAACTATAGCAAAAGTATTTTATATTATGAAAAATTTATAAGAGAAAATCCAGGTTCAATTGCTCCACTAATTAATTTAGCTATTGTTAAACAGACAATTGGTGAATTAGAGGAATCCAAAAAAATTTATGATAAATTAATCAAGTCAAACAAGTCTGATATAAGATTATATTACGGTTTATACACCTTAGATCCAAAAAATTTAAATGATGAAATATTTGAAAATTTAAATGAAATAAAAGTAAATAAAAAACTTAATTTATATGAAGATGGAATAATTAATTTCTTATTATCAAAAAATGAAAAAAAAAACAAAAGATATAAAAATGAAATAGAATATCTCAAAAAATCTCATAAAAGTATTTTTGATTTGAATTATGCATATAATACTTCTTCTCAGTTTTATTATAAAAAAATTATAGGTCAAAATTTTAATAAAATACAAATTGAAGAAAAAGATTTAAAAGATATACAACAAAATGAGATAGAACCAATTTTTATAGTAGGTTTACCTAGATCAGGATCGACTCTTGTAGAATCAATTTTAACATCAACAGTAGAAAAATTGAACACATATGGTGAATCTCACTGTGTTAATATGGCTATATTAGATCAAATTGGACCTAAAATTTATAAAAAAAATTTTGATTATAAAAAATTTAAATTTGAGCTTAATTTAGAGAAGTTAAATAAAAATATTATAAACAGATATTCAGAATTAAATATTAAAGAAAAAAAGACAGAAAAATTTGTTGATAAGTCATTAGAGAACTTATTTAACCTTGAAATAATTCTCAATATTTTTCCAAAAGCAAAATTTCTTCATACTTTTAGAAATCCAAGGGATTCTATAATTTCAATTTACCAGTCAATGTTACCTGATTTGTCTTGGACACATAGTATCGAAGATATATTAAATTATTTTGATAAATATCTTGAAGTAATTAATTTTTATAAAAATAAATATCCTAACAAGGTTATGGATGTTAATCTTGAAATTTTGACTTCAAATAGTAATAAGGTTTCTAGAGATATTATTGATTTCTGTGATTTGACTTGGAATGAAGACGTTTTAAAATTTTATAAAAGAAAAAACCTTTATAGTAAAACTCTCAGTTTTGCTCAAATAAGGTCAGAAGTTACAAAATATGATAATAATAAATATAAGCCATATTTTTATTTATTTAATGATTATAAAACTAAATTTTCTTTCCTGAAATCCAACTGATTAATTAAAAATTTTTTTATAAAAGGCATATCAATTTTTTTACTTGAGATTTTTTTATAACTATAATCTCCTATAATATCTGCATAATTAAGCCAATTATTTATAACTAATACATCTGACAAACTAATACCTTTTAAACTCTCTTTCAAAATTTTTTTATCAATTTCTAATCTCTCAGGTTCTTCTTGATCAATTAATATTTCTTTATTTTGCCAAATGGGATTGTATTTCATTTTTTGATCTCCATTGAGATCAATTTTTTCAAATTGGGGATACGGTTTATAAAATTCAGAACAGCCATGCTTTATACTTATTTCGAATTTATTTAAATTAGAATTTATCATTCTATTTTTTATTATATTAAATATTTCTTTAGCTTCATAAATTCCTTCACAGTAAATATATCCCTTATAATTACCTTTGATTTGATTTCTCATTTCAATCATACATTTGCGTATATTATTGTTTTTTAAATTTAAATTATCAAAAATAAAAAAGAGTTTAATTAACTCAACAACATTTCCTAAATTAATTTGTATTTTATAACAACCAAAACAAAACTTAGGTATAATATTAAATTTATTAAAAATTTTAAAATGTCTAGCACAATTTAAATTTTTAGAATTTTTTCTAAAAATTTGTGTTTCTCCAAAAAATAATTTCTTTTTAAATTTACTTATTAATTGTAAACTTTCTTCTAAAATTATTTTTATTTTTTTTTCATCAAAAAATTCTAAATCTAGATTATCATTTTCAATTTTAGAAATACGATAATCTAATTCAATTAAGGCATGTTTATTTTTATTATGTGGTTTTATTAAAGTTAGAATATTGATTAAATTTTTTTCTGCACTTAAATTTGTTTCATTTAATTTTAAAGCATATATAAAATTTTCAATTGCTTTATCGAAAATTGCAATTTCTAGGTAGGAAATACCCAAGTTGTTATAAGCTAAATCAAAACCAGGATTATTTTTTATAGCTTCTTCATATAATTTAATAGAATGATTAATCTTTCCAAGTTTAAATAGGGCCACCCCTATATTTGTATAAATTTT
Organism: uncultured Pelagibacteraceae bacterium; assembly: GCA_902622655.1. GTDB lineage: Bacteria > Pseudomonadota > Alphaproteobacteria > Pelagibacterales > Pelagibacteraceae > Pelagibacter. The sequence goes on from CACNQY010000019.1 coordinate 5,405, forward strand.
AAATTTATCTTTTTCTTCAAATAAAATCTCTTCATAATACTCGATTGCTTTTTTCCAATCTGAGAGATTGAAATAAATTGAAGCAAATAATTTAAGAATAGTATTGTTTTTTGGATAATTTTGTGAAAGATATTTTGTTCTTTCTAAAGCCTTATTAAAATCTTTTTTTTTAATATCTCTAACAATTTCCTGAAATTTTTTAGAATTTTCAATTTTAATCATTTTTTTATTTATATTAAAAAATTCATTAAAATACTTACATTGCTATAGTTGATGTTAAAGTTAAATTTATTATTTTGTTACTTGCTTAATTGTTAAAAAGCTACTAGTTTCAACACTTATAGAACAAGCGGGCATAGCTCAGTGGTAGAGCGTCTCGTTGCCAACGAGAAGGTCGAGGGTTCGACCCCCTTTGCCCGCTCCATAAACAGGATTATTATATGAGAGATTTAGCAGAAAAAAAATGTGTACCATGTGAGGGCAATATACCTCCTTTTAACATAGAAGAAATTCATAAATATCTTAAAAAAGTTGATGGTTGGGAAGTTTTAGAAGATAAAATAGATGGATTTCATTTAATAAAAAATTTCAAATTTGAAAATTTTTTACAAAGTCAGGAGTTTGTAAACAAAGTTGGGAATATTGCAGAAACTGAAGGTCACCATCCAGATTTATGGTATGGGTGGGGTTATGCAAGAATTAAAATTTTTACGCATGCAATTAAAGGTTTGGCAGAAAGTGATTTTATTCTTGCTGCTAAAATAGATAAAATTATTAGTGTCTAAAATGTCTAGTTTTTGAAAAAAGCAAAACAGTATCAGTTTCATTAGCATATTTAATTATATCTTTATCTCTAATTGATCCTGATGGCTGAATAACAGCTCTAACACCTGATTGTACTAATTTTTCTAGACCATCTACAAATGGAAAAAATGCGTCAGAGGCTGCAACTAAATTTTGATTTATTTTTACAAATTTTTTCATTTTGTTTATTGCTATTTCGCAACTATCTAGTCGGCTTGGTTGTCCAGAGCCAATACCAGCAGTAGTTTCATCAGCTGCAATAACAATAGCATTAGACTTAACAAAACGGCAAACATTAAATGCAAAAATTAAATTTTTCATTTGTTTTCTATTGGGTTTTCTTTTTGATACAATTTTAAAATCTTTAGTAGTAAATTTTTTAAGGTCTTCTGATTGAAATAATATTTCATCTTTTAATGATAAATATTTTAATCCTTGATTAATTGAGTAATTTGATGCATCAATTAATCTCAAATTTTTCTTTTTCTTTAATATTTTTAATGCATTAGCATCAAAGCCATTTGCAATAATTACTTCAATAAATAGCTCACTTAATTTGAGAGCTAAAATTTTTGTTAATTTGAAGTTACAAGACACTATACCTCCAAAAGAACTAACAGGATCACATGCTAAAGCAGATTTATAGCTTTCAAAATGGTTCTTTTTAATTGAAACTCCACAAGGATTTGCATGTTTTACAATAACTGTTCCAGTATTTTTAGGTAAAGATTTTGAAACTGTTAATGCTGTAAAGATGTCATTATAATTATTATAGGTAAGTTGTTTTCCATGAATTTGTTTTATATTTATTTTTGATTTTTTTGAATATATTGCACTTTCTTGGTGTGGATTTTCACCATACCTGAGTTTTTCAATCAAATTTCCATATGACAACTTTTTTTTTGGAAAACTATTATTAGTTAATCGATTAAAATAATCAGAAATTACTGAGTCGTAATAAGCTGTTTCACCAAAAGCTATACTTGAGAGTTTTTTCCTAAAATCAAATGATGTAGATCCTTTGTATTTATTTATCTCATCAATCAATTCAGGATATTGATCTGAAGAAGTAATTATCGTTACATCTTTATAATTTTTTGCTGCAGATCTGACCATAGCAGGACCTCCAATATCAATATTTTCTATTATTCTGTTATGATTATTTGTTTTTTCCAACGTATCTTCAAATGGATAAAAATTTACGATAACTAAATCTATATTTTCAAATTTGTTATTTTTTAAATGTTTGAAATGTAATTTTTTATCTCTCTTGTTTAAAATTCCTGCATGTATTTTTGGATGTAGAGTTTTTACTCTTCCTTCTAAAATTTCTGGAAAATTAGTAAACTCAGAAACTTCAATACAATTAAATCTTAATCTTTTAATTTCTTTGAACGTTCCACCAGAACTTATAATTTTTACTTTATTCTTTCTTAATACATTTAAAAGAGGTTTTAAGTTTTTTTTATCAGAAACAGAAATGAGAGCTGTTTTTATTTTTTTCATTATAATTTAATAATTTCCCATTTTATTATTTGCTCATTTTCTTTATTTATTCCAGAAATAAAAATATTTTGATTATCTTTGTATGAATTTTTATTACCGAAATATAGGCTATTATCAATATTTATATCAAACTTATCGCAACTGAATCTCCAACCTTCATCTTCTAACTCAATAAGTATATATTTGCTGTTTTGAGTTTTCATTACTTTAGAATTTGGGGCAAGATGAAACCTTATATCAAATTTTAGTTTTTTGTTTGAATCTTTTCTAAAAATTTTATCAGTTCCTACAAATTTATTTTCTTCTGGATAAAATTCTATTTCTCTCTCATGAATTGTGGAAAATTTATTAAAATATCCATCATGTGATCCTGTAATTTTCCAGTAATCTTTTTCATTTACAATGTTTTTTTTAAAAACTTTGAGTCCTTTATCAACTATAATATTATTATTAATTTTTTTAGATGAACATGAGGAAAAATCCTCAAGAATTAGGGTGCTATGAAGAGCTGTGCTTTTTGAAAGTTTATTTAGTTTATTTTTTTTATCTGTGAAATATCCAGCATTAGTTATTAATTTTTTTTGGTTAGAAAATATTTCAAATGATAGGGCTCCATACTGATAATCTTTAGAAAAGTTTTTACTTGGACTTGAGCCAATATCCATCGCTAAAATAATTTTTTTATTTTTTAAAATTGCATAACCACCAAGTTCGTTTACCTCATTTTTAAAAGTATAACCAAATCTGTTTAAGTATTGGTCAAAATCACTATTTTTGGATTGGTAATTTCCATTAAAAAAAATATCAGTACCAATATTTTTCCAAATAAATGCATAACTTGATCCTAAATAAAATATTGTTTCATCAATATATTCTGGAACAACATTCTGTGATTCTTTGAACCATTCTCTTATAATTATGAAATATTTAAGATAAAAAATTAATTGTTTTATATTTCTTGATTTTGTAAATCCTTGGTTATCAATTGAAGATTTAATGATATTCTTTAATATATTTAATCCATTTTTAAGATAATCTTTTTCATTTTTATATGCTAATCCAGTTAGAATTATTGCAGAACAACCAATTAACTTATTCTCAAATTTATTTGAGGATTTGATTTCATTTATTAAGTGATTAGTTTGTTTTTGGATCATGTGATCAAACATTAATCTATATTCATCATTACTATCTTGATAGGTGAGTTGGTGATTTGATAACCAAGCAATTATTCTTTTAGATGTTATATCAAATTTCCAACTATTTTTATTGTATTTGCCATTTTCTTTAATCCAATTTTTTATTACGGTCTGGGTATTTTCTTTAGATGATTTTAAATCAAGGCTGAAAAACCAAAAAAAATTATTTAATTTTTCAAAGTCTTTTGTACCAATTTTATTTTTCCAAATAGTTTCGATTGCAAAATCTTCAATCCGATATTTTTTATTTTGAAATTTTATAATTGAAGAAAGAAGATGAGGACTTGGCTTGTAATAGAAATTACTTTTTAAAGTTTTTGAAATTTTTCTTTCATAAAAATTAGATGTTTGATAAATTTTTTTAAAATTTTCTTTTAAACTAAAATAAATTTGACCTAAAAAGCCTAAGGTATTTATGTTGATCATCAATTTATTTAAGTTTTAATAAACTAATATTTTTTTTTATATCACCACCATTACCTTTAAAAATGGTCGTACCCGAAACAAGGATGTTTGCTCCAGCATCAATAGCAATTTTACAATTTTCAAAATTTATTCCACCATCTATTTCAATATCAAAGTTCAAATTTTTATCTTTTTGGATATTCTTAAGTTGTTTAATTTTATCTAAAACTTCTGGAATAAACTTTTGTCCTCCAAAACCAGGATTAACACTCATGATTAACACTAAATCTATTTGATCTAGAAATTCTTTAATTAATTCAACTTTTGATTCTGGGTTAAGAGAAACACCAACTTGTTTATTTAAATCTTTAATTGTTTTAATAGACTGAGATAAGTTTGGAGTAGCTTCGGGGTGGATAGTAATTATATCTGCTCCAGCATCTGCGTAAGCTTCAATATATTTTTGAACTGGCGATATCATTAAATGAACATCAAATTTTAGAGAGCAGTGTTTTCGTAGAGCCTTAATTACTGGTGGACCAATAGTTAAATTAGGAACAAAGTGACCATCCATAACATCCACATGGATCATATCAGCGCCTGCTTCCTCTAGTCTTTTTATTTCAGCTCCTAATTGACTAAAGTCGGCGGATAAAATTGACGGTGAAATTTGTATATTTTTCATTGATAACCAGATTTACTAGTATCAATTTTTAAAATTTAATTGAATTAAAAAATTGATAAATTTGTCTAGAAATTTCGCTTTCAAGAGGAAATGATAGCATACCCATAACAGAATAGCCTAATATCCAAGGCATAAAATAAAATCTGATTATATAGAAAAACCAGGCGACATATAATGGTACCAAAGGACCAATAATAAAAGATGGTGTAATTGGTTTAAATAATCTTATTAAAGGATTTGTATATTTAACGAATACTTTCATAAAAAAGAATTCCGAATCTTCTTTTTGGAAGATATTCATGGCAACTCTACCTATTAAAGTCCACATGATAATCCCAAGCAAATAATCTATTAAATATACCAAAGGATGGAAATTTGCAGACATTTAAAATTTATATTGAAAAATTTGTTCAATAAAAGGGGCGAAATTTATCGCCCCTTAAATATTATTTATTAAAGTTTATTGTTTACCAAGTATAGTTTTTCCGCTTGGAACACGTACTTCGTCAACCATTTTTTGAGTTGCTTTATCTGGCTCTTGAGTCATTAAGCTTACCACAATCATTGCAACTAAACTAACCGCTGATCCGAAGATACCAAACGTTAATTGTGTGATACCTAGGAAACCACTTCCACCAGTTCGCACCCAAACTAAGTACCAAGTACCAGCAGCTAAACCTCCTAACATACCAGCAATTGCACCTTGTCTGTTAGCTCTCTTCCACCATACACCAAGTACAAGTGGGAAGAATAATCCAGACATTGCAAAGTCAAATGCCCAAATTACCGAACCTAAGATACCTTGGATCTCCATTGCTGCAATAGTTGCTCCAGCAAAACCAATTACTACAAGTAAAACCCTTGCAACAACTAGTCTTTTTGCAGTTTCCGCTTTTGGATCAATGATTTTATAGTAAACATCATGTGATATAGCGTTTGCAATTGCTAGAATCAAACCATCAGCTGTTGACATGGCAGCTGCCATACCTCCAGCAGCAACCAGACCTGAAATTACATAAGGTAATCCTGCTATCTCTGGTGTTGCTAATACAACGGCTTTACCACCCATGAAGAACTCGTTTAATTCTACAGTTCCATTTCCGTTAAAGTCGCTGATAAACATTAGGTTTGCTTGGTTCCAGTTTTGATACCAATCTATCGCTTCTACTTCTGCAAATGTCTTACCAATAATACCAGTAGATAAATTTGGATCTATTAGTGACAATTTAGATAGTGTAGCTAACATTGGAGCAGAAGAATATAGAAGGAAGATAAAAAACAATGACCAACCAACTGATTTTCTAGCTGCTTTAACACTTGGAGTAGTAAAGTATCTCATCATAACGTGTGGCAATGAAGCTGTTCCCATCATCATTGCTAATGCTAATGAAATAAATGCCCAAGGTGTTGCGTTAACTGCAGAGTGAGCTTTAGTTATACCAGCCAAACCTTTTGGTACCATTGCAAGATTCTCTTTAGAATTTGCAACAAAACCAAATTGCTGTTCAAGTTCGCCAATTCTAGCTACTTCATCAGCTAACATAAAGTGCGGAAAGAAACCTGCACCCATTTTGTTACTGATCCAAAATACCGGTAATAAGTAAGCTATAATTAGTACGATGTATTGTGCTACCTGTGTCCAAGTTACCCCTCTCATACCACCTAACATTGAACATAATAGTATACTTATTAGTCCAATATAAACTGCGTATTGAAATGGAATATCAAGTGCAACAGATGCAATAGTACCCGTAGCATTTATTTGTGCGGTTACATACGTAAATGAAGCAACAGTTAAGACTACAACTGCGCTAAATCTTGCTAGATTACCACCGTATCTTGTACCAATAAAATCTGGAACTGTGTAACAGCCAAACTTTCTTAGGTATGGTGCTAATAAAGATGCAACCAATACGTAACCACCAGTCCAACCCACAAGTAGTGCCATATAACCGTAACCTTTAAAGTATATACCTCCTGCCATTGCAACGAATGAAGCACCAGACATCCAGTCTGCTGCAGTTGCCATACCGTTGAAGACTGTTGGTACCTGCCTTCCAGCTACGTAATATGCATCCGCTTGGGCTGTTCTTGATAGCCAACCGATTAATGCATAGATGAATACTGTAAATGCCACAAAAGCAATACCGATTGCTTTAGCAGACATACCCATCTGTTCTGCAATTGCCATTATGATTATGAAACCTATAAATCCTCCTGTATAAATTCCATAAACCTTAGGCAAGTTATCTATAAAATTACTGCCTTTCATTATTCGTCCTCTCTTTCGCTAAAGCCGAACTCTTCATCGATTTTTTCTTGTCTATTTGCAAACCAAAAAATTAGGATTACGAAAGCTCCAAGAGATCCTTGACATGTAAACCAATATGTCCATGGATAACCGAAAGGTCCTGTGACCTCGTTCATTTCAGCTCCAAAGAGAAAGATGCCAATTGAGAAAATAAACCAGATTGCCAATGTTATAAATAACAGTGACCTGGATTTTTCCCAGTGTTTTTCTTGATTTGACATTTTTACCTCTCTATTTAGTTATAACTGGTTAAAACCATAACCATTATAAGAGCTTTGAAAAGACCTAAAATTGCTCAAATATAGGATTTATTTGATACTTTTAGGGTATAATTAGCGCATAAATTGTTTTTTATGACAAAATATAAATTAACTTGGAAAGATTTAAGAGTTGAGGATTTCAAAACGTATTTGTTCGCAATGTTTAAAGCGTTTATTCCTAAAAAAAAAATTAAAAATTTAGATGAGCTTGAAAATTTTATTCAAACCAAATCTGCTTGGGTAACACAAGTGACTTTGTATAATTATTTAAAAACACGAATGGGAACAAGGTATGTTCTTCATTTTGATAATGATGAGTTTATGGGTTCTGTGAATTTAGCAAAATGGAATATTTATTCTGTTTCCTTGCAAGATTTAACTTTTTTTGTCTTTTCTTATTTAAAGGTTAATTTTAATTATCAAGATACTAATAAAGCAAAAGAAATTTTTAATAAAATAATAGATGATGAAATTTCAAATAAAATGCCAATTGATATTGTTGATGATGCAAGAAAAAGTTTTGATGAAAGATTTAAAAATATGAATTGGGATATTTATTATTCAGATCTTCCTTTTAATCCAAGTGCTCTTTCATTATATAAGTGGGCTCCAATTGCAGAAGAATTAAAAAATTTAGATCGTAAAATTGTTTTGAATTCAATGATATTAAAGTGGGATGTTATTAAACAGGAGTTTCAAAATTTAATTCAGTTTTAGATATTTTTTCTATTTTCAACTAAACTATCTACTACACTTGGGTCAGCTAAAGTAGTAGTATCACCTAATTGACCATGTTCATTAGCTGCAATTTTTCTTAATATTCTTCTCATTATTTTTCCTGATCTAGTTTTTGGAAGACCTGGAGTAAAATGTATTAAGTCCGGTGTTGCTAAAGGTCCTATTTGTTTTCTAACCCAAAGTTTAAGATCTCTTTCAAGTTCACCTGTTTCTGTTTCTCCTGCGTTCAGAGTTACATAGCAATATAAACCATTACCTTTAATATCATGAGGGTAACCAACAACAGCTGCCTCTGCTACTTTTGGATGAGCTACAAAAGCGCTTTCAATTTCAGCAGTTCCTAAGTTATGACCTGAAACTATAATTACGTCATCAACTCTGCCTGTAATCCAATAGTATCCATCTTTGTCTCTTCTACATCCATCTCCTGTAAAATATTTTCCATTAAATTGTGAGAAATAAGTATCAATAAACCTTTGATGATCTCCATACACGGTCCTCATCTGTCCAGGCCAAGACTGAGCTATACAAAGTCTACCTTCGCCAGCTCCTTTAATTTCTTTGCCATTTTTATCAACAAGAACGGGCTTAATACCGTAAAAAGGTTTTGTAGCAGAACCAGGTTTAAGAGGAATAGCGCCTGTTTGAGGTGCAATCATTATCCCCCCAGTTTCTGTTTGCCACCAAGTATCAACAATCGGACACTTAGAATCACCAACAACTTTGTAATACCACATCCAAGCCTCAGGATTTATTGGTTCTCCAACAGTTCCTAAAAGTTTAAGCGATTTTCTTGATGTTTTTTTAACTGGTTTATCTCCCTCTCGCATAAGAGCTCTAATGGCAGTTGGAGCAGTATAAAAAGTATTAACCTTGTATTTATCTATTACTTGCCACCACCTAGAAGTGTCAGGATAATTTGGTATGCCTTCAAACATTATTGTTGTTGCTCCATTTGCTAAAGGTCCATAAATTATGTAGCTGTGACCAGTAACCCATCCAATATCAGCAGTACACCAATAAATATCTTTTGGTTTGTAATTAAAAATGTATTGGTGAGTCATAGAGGCATAAACCATATATCCTCCGGTAGTATGCAGAACACCTTTAGGTTTTCCGGTTGAACCAGACGTATATAAAATGAATAAAGGATCTTCAGCATTCATTTCTTCTGGTTCACAATGGCTTGAAACATCTTTTATTAAATCATGATACCAAATATCTCTATCTTGGTGCCAATTTATATAATTTCCTGTACGCTTAACTACAATACATTTTTTTACGTTAGGACAACTAGTTAAGGCTTCATCGGTGGTATATTTTAGTGGAATAGTTTTTCCACCTCTAACTCCTTCGTCTGCTGTAATAATGTACTCAGATTCACAATCATTTACTCTTCCAGAAATTGAATCTGCAGAAAAGCCTCCAAAAATTATAGAATGTACAGCACCAATTCTTACACAAGCTAACATCAAAATTGCTAACTCTGGAATCATTGTTAAATAAATTGTTACACGATCACCTTTTTTAATTCCTAATTTTTTTAAACCATTTGCTGCTTTAGAAACTTTCTGGTGAAGTTGCTTATAAGAAATTTTTTGATTATCTTTTGGATCATCTCCTACCCAAATAATAGCAGTTTTATCTTTTTTATCTTTTAAATGTCTATCAATACAATTTGCTGAAGCATTTAAAGTACCGTCCTCAAACCATTTAATTTTTACTTCACTTGTACTATATTTTACGTCTTTTATTTTCTTATATGGTTTAATCCAGGTAATTCTTTTCCCCTCTTTTCTCCAAAATTCATCATTGCTCTTTATAGATTGAGAGTATTTTTGTTGGTATT
>CACNQY010000020.1 GCA_902622655.1 uncultured Pelagibacteraceae bacterium
TAATCATCAGCACCCACCTCAAGTCCTTCAATTCTTTCACTTGCTTCCCCTTTGGCAGTTAAAAGTATAACTGGTGTTTCAAGTTTTTTTTTTTTATCTTTTAAAAACTCTAATCCACTTTTGCCAGGCATCATCACATCTAACACGATCAAATCAAATTTAATTATATTTATTTTTTCTGAAGCATTTTCAGCACTATTTGCGGTTGTAACTAAAAAATTATTTTCATTTAGAAATTTTTTTACAAGAGATCTAATTCCATCATCGTCATCAACAACAAGAATATGTGCTAAAAATTTATCCATTTATTATTTTACCTAACACATTGTCAAAATTAATTACCTCTTCTGAACTTGAATTTAACAAAGCATTACAAATCCTTTTTTTTTGTAAATTAAAAATTTCAGAAAATATTTTCTTACCTTTTTCATTTAAAAAAACATGTTTTATTCTTGTGTCTTGTTCATCTTTTTTAAAGATTATTATTTCAAGTTTGATTAAATCCTTAAGGACTCTGTTCAGGCTTTGTTTAGTTACTTTTAAGCGCTTTAGAAGCTCTGAAATTGAAATTCCTTCATACATAGACAATAAATGAATAACTTTATGGTGTGCCAAGCCTATAGAATACCTATCTAGTATTTTTTTAGAATCAGAAAATGTTTCCCTATAACTAACAAATAATTTTTCGATAAGGACTTTGAGCTGGTCATCTTTTAAATATAAAAGTTCTTTCATTTTAGGTAAGTTATATTGACATATTAAAGATACAAAGTTATTTTTCGTTAATAATTAAAAAAAATTTTCACAAATGATACCTTACGATAAGAGATCTGGAAAAATATGGTACAATAACGAATTAGTTGATTGGACTGATGTTAAACTACATGTTTTAAGTCATGGTTTGCATTATGCAAGTTGTGTCTTTGAAGGTGAGAGAGTATATGATGGTTCAATATTTAAACTAGAGGAACATACTTCGAGATTTTTCTATTCAGCAAAAAGAATGGGTTTTGAAATTCCTTACACAGAAGATGAAATAAATAAAGCATCAAATAAAATTGTTGCCACTCAAAAAGTGGATAATGGTTATGTGAGACCAGTGGCTTGGAGAGGAAGCGAGATGATGGCAATTTCGGCCCAACAAACAAAAATTCATGTTGCTATTGCAACTTGGGAATGGGGATCATATTTTGATCCTAAACTTAAAGTAGAGGGAATAAGATTAAACATCTCAAATTGGAGAAGACCAGCGCCAAATACAATACCGTGGGATACAAAAGCATCCGGTCTTTATATGATTTGTACACTTTCAAAACATGAAGCAGAAAAGCAAGGTTATACAGACTCCTTAATGCTTGATCATGAAGGGAATGTTGCTGAAGCAACTGGAGCAAATATTTTTTTCAAGGATGAAAATGGAGAAATTCATACCCCAATTCCAGATTCTTTTTTAGATGGTATCACAAGAAGAACTGTAATTGGAATTGCTAAATCAAATAATATTAAAGTACATGAAAGAAAAATTAGTCCAAATGAACTACAAAATTTTGTTGGATGTTTTTTAACAGGAACTGCTGCAGAAGTAACACCTGTTTCATGTATAGCCGAACATCAATTTAAGGTTTGTGATACTATTATTAATTTAAATGAAAGTTATCAAAAACTTGTAAGAAAGAAAAAGGCAGCTTAATCTTTGCTATCTTCAGACATTGCGTGGACAATACCTTTCCGCATATAATCATATCCAGTAAAAAGAGTTAAAGCTGCAGATAACCATAAAAGAATTATACCTATTGTTTGAGCGTTATAGTCTTGGAAATTAATTATTTTATTTCCAGTATCCCCAGATAATAAAAAAGCTATAGATACCATTTGTAATACAGTTTTTAGTTTTGCAAGATTTGAGACTGGAAGTTTAATTTTTCCCTTTGCTAAAAATTCTCTAAGACCTGAAATTAAAATTTCTCTTGTAAGAATTATAATTGCTGCAATTACCTCATAATTTCTTATAGTTCCATCCATAACTAAAAGTATTAGCGCTGCAGCAACAATAATTTTATCAGCTATAGGATCTAATAATTCTCCCAACTTTGATTCTACCCCAAACATTCTAGCTAACATACCATCCAAGAAGTCAGTAAATGATGCTATAATAAACAATATTAAAGCAGTTAGATCACCATAAAATCCAGGAAGATAAAAAGCTAAAACAAAAAAGGGGACAATAATTATTCGCCCGATAGTTAAAATATTTGGAATTTTTTTAAGCATAATTATTCGTGAAAAAAGTTATATATCTTTTTTGCTACTTTTTCTTCAACACCTTCTACAGATTTAATTTCATCTAAACTAGCAGACTCAACCGATCTCGCAGATCCAAAATGGTTTAATAGAGCTCTTTTTCTTATAGCTCCAATACCATCTATTTGGTCTAATAAAGATTTGGTGATTCCTTTTTTTCTTCTAACTCTATGAGCACTTATTGCAAATCTATGTGCCTCATCCCTTATTCTTTGCAGAAAAAATAGTGAAGGATCATTTTTCTCAAATTTAAATTCTTGACCGTTATGAAAGAAAGTTTCATTTCCACTGTTTCTGAATTTACCTTTGGCTATTGCTATTACGGGTATTTCGTTTAAACCTAGATCATTCATAATTTCTCTAGCTGAAGAATATTGACCTTTTCCACCATCAATTAAAACAAGATCTGGAAATGTTAGGTAATTATCTTTCTCTTGAATAGTTCTTTTAAATCTCCTACTCAAAACTTCTTTTATCATTCCGTAGTCATCTTGTACAAATTTTTCATTTTTAATGTTAAATTTTCTATATCTTTTTTTAATAAAACCTTCTTCTCCGTAGGTTATTAAAGCACCAACACTATTTGTGCCTTGAATATGACTATTATCGTAAACTTCAATCATACTTACACTGTTATCTAATTTGAATTTTTTTCCAATTTGATCCAATAAATTTCTGTTATTTTCACTTTCATATAACTTTCTATTTAAAGTATTTTTTGCATTTTTAATTGCTAGATTAATTACTTTTAGTTTTGAACCTTTTTTAGCTGTAGATATAGTAATTTGTTTACCCTCTTTTTTGGATAGAGTTTTTTCTATTAATTTTTTTTCTTTAATTTCTTCATTTATAATAATTAAAGATGGCACAGCTTTATTTTCATAAAATTGAGCAACAAATGAATTAATAATTTCTTTTAAACTTTCATCAGGATCATGTTTAGGAAAGAATGCTTGATTACCCCAATTTTGTTTAGATCTATAAAAAAAAACTTGTATACAGGTTTTGCCAGACTCTTTGTATCCTGCAATTACATCTGCTTCGACTAAATTAGCTTCACTAACAGTTAGAGATGACTGAATTATGTTTAGAGATTTAATTTTATCTCTCATTATTGCAGCCTTTTCAAAATCAAGTTCTTCACTAGCATCTTCCATTTGTTGAGAAAGTGTTTTTTGAATTTTTCTAGATTTTCCTTTACTTAAAAATTCATCAGCTGCTTCAACTAGTTTTGCATAATTTTCTTTGTCAATTTTTCCACCACATGGTCCAGCACATCTTTTTAAAAAATAATTAAAACAAGTTTTATCTCCAGCATTTACTTGTTTATCAGTACAAGATCTTAATAAAAAAATTCTCTGTATTGTTTTTATTGCCATATTTACCGCAAGAGAACTTGCAAATGGTCCGTAATATTTACCTGGTTTATTTTTTGCACCCCGGTGTCTCTCAATTCTTGGAAATTTATGGTCAGAAATAAAAATATATGGAAAAGATTTATCATCTTTTAGTAAAATATTAAATCTTGGTTTAAATTTTTTAATTAAGTTTGCTTCTAGTAATAAAGCTTCACTTTCATTAGATGTTGTTGTTATTTCAAGCTTTTTAGTTTGAGACAACATCCTCTCCGTTCGGATAATATGATTTTTTTCTGCAACATAACTTTTTAGTCTATTGGGTAAATTTTTTGCTTTCCCTACATATAGAATTTCGTTTTTATGATTTAGCATCCTGTAAACACCAGGAAGTTTGGGAATTAATGGAAGCTCTTTTTTAATTACTTCTTTTCCTGCTTCAGGACTTATCATAACTTCTTTTTTTGGTAATTTGAATACCAACAGACGAACATTGTTTGAGAATTTCTAGTTTTTCTATTTTTAACATTATTTTTGCAATTCTTTTATCCTTAAATAATTCGTCAAAAACTGCCTCCGCTAAAGTTTCTAAAAAATTGTAGTGTTTTTTGTTAACAAGTTTTGTTATCAATTTTACAATAGTTCCATAATTCACAATAGATTTTATATCTTTATCACTTGATGGCTTTTTATCCTCATAATCTATTTCTAGACTAAATTTTACTTTTTGAGCTTTTTCTTTTTCAAAGTCGTAATAACCAAGCTTTAAATCTAGTATCAATTCATTAATAAGAATTTTTTTCTCATAGTTAAATAGAGCTTTATTTTTATCTATCTTAATTATTTTGAGATTATTTTTTTTCATTCCTTACCACCCATAATATCTGGTGTTTGCCAATTTAAACTTTGTCCACTGTCTATAGATATTACCTGACCAGTAATAGATCTATTTTTGATAAAAAAGTCAACAGCATTGCATATTTGGTCAATATCAACTTGTCTTTTAAGAGGAGTAGCTAAGTATTGTTTTTTAAAGTGCTCTTCAGATTGCCTGCTATTTTTTATTGTGGGACCTGGAGCAATTCCATTCACTCTTATATTTGGAGCCAAGCTCATGGCACTAGTCTTAGTTAAAGTATACAGCCCAGTTTTGCTTATTGTATAAGAAAAAAAATATGGAGTAAGTTTAAAAACTCTTTGATCTATTAGGTTTATTATATTGTTATTCTTACCTTTTATATTTTTTGCGAATTCTTTTGATAATAACGCGGGTGTTCTAAGATTAGTTCTTAGATGATGCCCCCAGCTGTCAGATGTAAAATTTTCAAGTTTATCATTTTCGAATAATGATGCATTATTTATTAAACAGTCAAAATATTTTAATTTTAATTTAGCAAATTTTACAATTTTATTTACATCAGTTTCTTTACTTAAATCTCCTTTTACCAAGTAAACTTTAGTTCCGTTTTGAGACAATTCTTTTTTTAGTTTTCCTGCTTTTGATTTTGATTTATTATAATGAATTAATATTTCTTTATTTTGACCTGATAATTTTTTTGCAATTGCAGCTCCAATACGAGTTGCGCCACCAGTAACTATTATCTTCCGTGCTTCCATTTTTTATCTCTTTTTTTTGTAACTTTAGTGCCAGGCATACCCATTGTTGACCTACCTTTTGGATAAAGTTTATTTTTTACGTCATACTGCCTTATTTTTGGGTTTAATGTAATTTCTAATTCTGTACTTTCTAGTTTTCTAATTTCGTCTCTAATTTTAGCTGCTTCCTCAAATTCTAGGTTAGATGCAGCTTCTTTCATTTTCTTATCTAGACCTTTGAGATGTTTTTTTAAATTTCCACCAATATTTGACCCTTCACTAATTTTTACATA
Organism: uncultured Pelagibacteraceae bacterium; assembly: GCA_902622655.1. Classification (GTDB taxonomy): domain Bacteria; phylum Pseudomonadota; class Alphaproteobacteria; order Pelagibacterales; family Pelagibacteraceae; genus Pelagibacter. Next base: position 5,546 of record CACNQY010000020.1, read on the forward strand.
ATCTTTTTCATAAACACTCTCTAAAATATCACTTATTTCTTTTTTAACAGACTTTGCATCTATCTTGTGTTTCTTGTTATATGCAAGCTGAATATTTCTTCTTCTATCAGTTTCAGCAATTGCTTTTTTAATACTCTTTGTTTCTTTGTCTGCATATAAAATAACCTTACCATCAACATTTCTAGCAGCTCTACCAATGGTTTGGATTAATGAAGTTTCTGATCTCAAGAAACCCTCTTTATCTGCATCTAAAATTCCTACAAGTGCACATTCAGGAATATCCAATCCTTCTCTTAATAAATTTATTCCAACTAAGACATCAAATACTCCCATTCTTAAATCTCGCATAATTTCAATTCTTTCTAAGGTGTCTATGTCAGAATGCAGATATCTAACTTTAACACCATTTTCATGAAGGTATTCTGTTAAGTCCTCAGCCATCTTTTTAGTTAAAGTTGTAACTAATACCCTGTGATTATTTTCAACAACTCTTTTACATTCATGCATTAAATCATCTACTTGATTTTTAGCAGGTCTTATTTCTACAACAGGATCGATTAATCCAGTTGGTCTAATAACTTGATCAATAAATTTCCCTTTTGTTTGTTCCAACTCCCATGGTCCTGGTGTTGCTGATACAAACACTGTTTGAGTTCTCATAAGATCCCATTCCTCAAACTTTAGAGGTCTATTATCCATACATGATGGCAATCTAAACCCATACTCTGCTAAAGTACTTTTTCTTGATCTATCACCTTTGTACATCCCATTTAGTTGAGGAACAGTTACATGGCATTCATCTACAAATATTAATGTGTTGTCTGGAAAATATTCAAAAAGAGTAGGAGGGGGCTCTCCTGGCTTCCTTCCTGATAAAAATCTTGAGTAATTTTCAATTCCCGCACATGAGCCAGTTGCTTCAATCATTTCAAGATCAAACTTTGTTCTCTCCTCTAATCTTTGTGCTTCTAAAAGTTTATTTTCTTCTCTATGTTTTTTTAAAGTGATCTCTAATTCTCTTTTTATATTTATTATTGCTTGTTCTACTGTTGGTTTCGGAGTGATGTAGTGACTATTTGCATAAATTTTTACTAAACTTAAATCCCTTACTTGATCTCCTGTAAGAGGATCAAATTCTTCTATTTGTTCAAGTTTATCTCCAAACAAACTCAATCTCCAGGCTCGGTCTTCTAAATGTGATGGAAAAATTTCTAAATATTCACCTCTGGCTCTGAAGGTTCCTCTAACAAAATTTTGATCATTTCGTTTATATTGTAATGCTACCAAAGATTTAATGATTTCTTCCCGATTATAATCATAGTTTTTTTGAAGTGTTAAAGTCATTTTGCTGTAGGCTTCAACAGAACCAAGTCCATAAATACAGGATACACTTGCAACAATTAAAACATCATCTCTCTCAAGCAGAGATCTTGTTGCTGAGTGTCTCATTCTATCAATCTGTTCATTTATAGAGGCCTCTTTTTCAATATATGTGTCTGATCTTGGCACATAAGCCTCTGGTGTATAATAGTCGTAGTAAGACACAAAATATTCAACAGCATTATCAGGAAAAAAGCTTTTCATTTCCCCATAAAGTTGCGCTGCTAATGTTTTGTTTGGTGCTAAAATTAATGCAGGCCTGTTAGTTGCCTCAATCACCTTTGCCATTGTAAAAGTTTTCCCTGAGCCAGTAACACCAAGTAATACTTGATTAAATTGATCTTTTTTTGCACCCTCTACTAATTTTTTGATAGCAGCCGGCTGATCTCCAGCTGGTTTAAAATCAGATTTAATTTTAAATTTTTTTCCACCCTCAAGTTTTCCACCTATTTTTGGATTTTTACTCTGGATATCTGTAATTAAATCTTGATAAGTATTTTCCATATATTAAACAACGTAGTAGAATTTATTTTTATTTCAATGAGCATAATATCAGATAGTTTAAAAAGAATTAAACCTTCACCGACCATTGCTGTGACTCAAAAAGCTAGAGAACTTAGAGCTGCTGGTAAAGATGTTGTGGGTCTTGGAGCGGGAGAGCCTGATTTTGATACACCAGACAATATTAAAAAGGCAGCGATTAAAGCAATTAAAAGTGGAGATACAAAGTATACAGCTGTAGATGGAACGCCTGCATTAAAAAAAGCAATCGTAAGTAAATTTAAACGAGAAAATAAATTAAATTATTCAATTGACCAAATAACAGTTGGAACTGGCGGTAAACAAGTACTTTATAATGCTTTTATGGCAACTTTAAACAAAGGTGATGAAGTAATTATTCCAGCACCTTTCTGGGTATCATATCCAGATATGGTTTTGTTAGCAGGTGGAAAACCAAAAATAGTAAAATGTACTGAGCAAGAAGGTTTTAAACTTACAGCAAAAAAATTAAAGAAAGCAATTTCAAAAAAAACTAAATGGTTAATACTTAATTCACCTTCAAATCCAACTGGTGCGGGATATTCAAAAAAAGAAATCCAAGAACTGGCAAAAATTTTAATTAAAAATAAAAATGTATTTATTTTAAGCGATGATATTTATGAACATGTAAAGTATGATAATTTTAATTTTTTCACTATTGCACAAATATCAAAACTAAAAAATAGAACTCTTACTATGAATGGAGTTAGTAAATCTTATGCCATGACTGGTTGGAGAATAGGATATGCGGCAGGCCCTGAGGATATAATTAAAGCTATAAGAAAAATTCAATCTCAATCTACTTCTAATCCCACATCAATAAGTCAAGCAGCAGCAGTTGAAGCTCTGAATGGTACTCAGGGTTTTATCAAAAAAAGATCTAATGCTTTTAAACAAAGAAGAGATTTCGTGGTTAAAAGTTTAAATAATATTAAAGGAATTAGTTGTTTAACTCCAAATGGTGCTTTTTATGTATTTCCAAGTTGCAAAGGTCTTTTAAATAAAAAAACAAAATTAAAAACCGATACAGATTTTGTCCAAAAATTACTTGAAAAATCAAATGTTGCAGTTGTACAAGGATCAGCTTTTGGTCTCGAGGGATATTTCAGAATTTCTTACGCCACATCAATGAAAAATTTAAAAAAAGCAATGGAAAGAATTAAATCTTTCTGTGAAAGCTTATAATTACGAGTGAAAACCGTCTTATTATTTGGTTCAACAGGTCTAGTTGGAGGACATGTTCTTAATTATCTAATTCAAAATTCAAATTATTCAAAAATTAAATTATTTGTCCGCTCATTCACAGGAAATAATAATCCAAAGATTGAAATAATAAAGACTGACTTTAATAATTTAAATAAACATGCTGAAGATATTAAAGGAGATGAATGTTTTTGTTGCATTGGTACGACTAAAAAAAAATCACCCAATAAAAACGAATATCAAAAAATTGAGTTAGATATTCCTAAAAAAATTGCTCAAATAGCAAAATCTAATTCAGTTAAATCATTCTTTTTTGTTTCCTCTGGATACGCAAATCCAAAAAGTTCTGGCGAATATTTAAAATTCAAAGGTTTGGTTGAAGAAGAAATTAAAAATTTAAATTTTGATAAAATTGGGATTATGAGACCATCATTTTTATTAGGAGAAAGACAGGAAGAAAGGGTCGGTGAAAAATTTGGAATAATAATATTTAAACTTTTAACTCCTATATTAATTGGGTCTTTTAGAAAAATGAGACCAATTCATTCAGAAATAGTAGCTAGGGCAATGATAAAATTAGCTAACGAAAATATTGATCAAAGTGTATTTGAATCTGACGAAATTTCTAATTTAGTGGGATAAAAATTTTTCAGCTTCAAGGGCAGCCATACAACCCATACCAGCAGCAGTTACTGCTTGTCTAAACGTTTTATCTTTAACATCTCCAGCGGCGTAAACACCAGGAACATTTGTTTCAGTAGAGTCAGGTTTAGTAATTAGATAACCTTCTGTATCCATTTCTAATTGATCTTTAAAAAGTTTTGTTGCAGGGTCATGACCAATCGCTATAAAAACTCCATCTAGTTTTAATTCTTCCACATTATTTGTTTTTACATTTTTAATTTTTAAACCCTTAACATTTTTAGGATCTTTATCGCCAATCACATCCTCCACAACCGAATCCCATATAATTTCTATTTTTTTATTTTCCATTAATTTTTTTTGGAGCATCTTTTCAGCTCTTAGACTATCTCTTCTGTGTATTAATTTTACTTTTGAGGCAAACTTTGTAAGAAACATTGCTTCCTCAACGGCAGCATTTCCACCACCTACTACAGCCACTTCCTTGTCTTTAAAAAAGAAACCATCACACGTAGCACATGCTGAAACTCCAAAGCCTCTAAACTCTTGCTCTGAATCTAAATTTAGCCATCTAGCCTGAGCTCCAGTAGATATAATAATACTGTCAGCAGTATATTTTTGACCACTATCTCCAATTGCTTCAAAAGGTGAACTTTTTAAATTTACAGATCCTATATGGTCTTCAATCATTTCGGTTCCAACTGCTTTTGCTTGTTCTTTCATTTGATCCATTAACCATGGACCTTGAATTACTTCAGAAAATCCTGGATAATTTTCAACATCAGTTGTTGTAGTTAATTGCCCACCTGGTTCAGATCCATAAACTAAAATAGGGTTCAGCATCGCTCTAGCAGCATAGACTGCAGCAGTATATCCAGCAGGACCGGATCCAATTATTAACAATTTTGTGTGTTTAGTTGGATTTTGACTCATATGAAAGCTATATAGTGATTAATGTCTAAATTAAAAGGTATTTTATTAACCCAAGGAATGCATGGCATGATAAGCCAAGTAGAAGGTTTAGCTAAAGCTTTAGATTTAGATTTCACACACCATACAGTTGAACTAAAAAGTTTTTGGAAAGCGATTCCTCCAAAGTTAACTCCGATTTCTCAAAATATTTATAAAAAAATTTTTCCTGATGAATTTGATGTAATAATATCTTGTGGAAGAAAAAGTGTAATACCATCAATTCATTTAAAAAAAACTTTAAATAAAAAAATATTTAATATTCACATTCAAGATCCAAAAGTAAATTTAAATCATTTTGATTTTATTGTTGCTCCAGAACATGATGATTTAGATGGTCAAAACGTAATTACAACTAAAGGTGCTATTCATTATCTTACACAAAGTGAAATTGAGGAGAATAGAAATTATTTAAATTCGTTTATTAAAAATGATGGAAGAAAAATTTGGACTTTAATTATGGGGGGACCAACTAAGTATTACGATTATTCAACTAAGAATATGAAACATATTTTTAATAGTCTTTATGAATTGATAAAAAAACACGACTTTCAATTAGTAGTAATTCCTTCAATGAGAACTCCAATCAATACTATTCATTATGCTAAAGAATTTTTTGGCGAAAATCATACTATTTTTATGAAGGTTGAAAAAAAAGCATATTTATCAGCCCTTGGAATTGCAGAAAGTATAGTAGTAACTTGCGATTCAAGTTCTATGATTTCAGAAGCAGCTTTAACGGGTAAACCAATTTACATAGCAAATATTTTACCAAGAAAAAATGATATTAGATTTCAAAGATTTAGAAATTTATTTAGAGAACTAAAAATTATAAGAAATCTAGGTGAAGAAGTGGAAAATTGGAACTATGAAAAGCTAGATGAAACTAATAGAGTAGCAGAAATTATAAAAAACAAAATTTTTTCATAATGTCATTTTTAAATTCTATATTAAATAACTCTAAAAAATTTGAATTTCCTTTTGATCATTGGGAATATGAAAATGCTTTGACAGATGGAGCAATAAAGGAAATAATTAAAGCAGATATTCCAGATGTCAGTAAACACAACCTTTCTTACGATGGTACAAGAGCTATCGATGGTGGTGCTGCAGAGTTTAGAGAGGGCATAGCATCTGGGGGAGAAGCAATAAAATTTAGGTGTTTTGTTAATAAAGATAACGCATCAAATTTTCCACATTTAGTAAATTTTATAAACGAACTTCAATCTAAAGAAACTTATGAAGTTATTTCAAAAATGATCAATAGAGATTTATCTAATTCCTTTGTTAGACTAGAGGTAATATGTGACCGTGAAGGTTTTTGGCTCAAACCACATTGTGATATTAAAGAAAAACTTATGTCTGGTCTGATCTTTGTTAATAATGCTAATGAGTCTGAAGATTTAGGTACCGATTTTTATAATAATAAATTAGAGAAAGTAAAAACAGTTCCTTATAAAAATAATTATGGCTATTTCTTTACTAGTGGGCCTGGAACTTGGCATGGAATGGAAAAGAAAACTATTGTTAAGGAAAGACGTTGTATTCAAGTAAATTACGTAACTTTTGAAACTGATTGGAAAGTAAACTCTTAAATATCTTGGAGCGAAGTAACTTCTAATTTTTTTGTCTTCAAAGATTTAATAGCTTCAAGACATGCATAAGCTGTCGACATATTTGTACAGTATGGAACTTTATTTTTTAGTGTAGCTCTTCTCAAAGCGATTGCGTCACTTATACGATAAGTTTTATTTCCACCGCCTGTATTTATCACTAGGGCAATTTTTTTTGCATCTAAAACATCAACTATATGAGGAGAACCAGTACTCACTTTATTTATTATTCTACATTTCATTCTATGTTTTCTAATATATTCTGCAGTTCCCTTAGTAGCACATAATGTAAATTTTAATTTTATGAGTTCCTTAGCTAGATCTATTCCTTCATCTTTATGAGCGTTTTTAAGAGATATAAAAGCTAAACCACTTTTAGGTAAGGAGTTTGCAGCCGCTATTTGACTTTTGGCAAATGCCATTCCGAAATTTTTATCAAAACCCATTACTTCACCTGTCGACTTCATTTCTGGACCTAAAAGAAGATCACTATTCGGAAATTTATTAAAAGGAAAAACAGCTTCTTTTACAGCATACATTCCTTTAGATTTATCTCTCAGATTAAATTTAGATAATTTTTCACCCGCCATTACTCGTGATGCAATTTTTGCTAGTGGTAAACCTTTTGCTTTAGATACAAATGGAACCGTACGGCTTGCTCTAGGGTTAACTTCAATCACATAAATTTTATCTTTTTTTATAGCGAATTGGATATTCATGAAACCTTTTACTTTAAGAGCAAGAGCTAATTTTTTGGTTTGATTTTCAATTTCTCTAATTAAGTAGGGCTTTATAGATACTGGTGGTAAACTACACGCAGAGTCTCCTGAGTGGATACCAGCTTCCTCTATATGTTGCATGATACCAGCAACATACACTTGTTTTCCATCAGAGATTGCATCAACATCAACCTCCATTGCATGGTTAATAAATTTATCAATTAAAATAGGATTATCATCAGCTGCTTTGAAAGCCTCTTCCACAAATCTTTTGAGCTGATTTTTCTCATATACAATTTCCATGGCTCTTCCACCCAGCACATAAGATGGTCTAACCATTAGTGGTAAGCCAATTTTTTCTGAGATATTAATTGCTTGTTTAAATGTTTTAGCAATTCCACTTTTAGCTTGTTTTAATTTAAGTTTATTTAATAAATTTCTAAATCGATCTCTATCTTCAGCTAAATCAATTGAAGTATATTGTGTTCCTAGAATAGGAAGATTGTTTTCATGTAAAAATTTTGCAAGTTTAATAGGAGTTTGCCCACCGAATTGAGCAATTATTCCAAGGAGATTTCCTTTTTCTTGTTCTTTTTTAATTATATTAAAAACGTATTCTTCAATCAGTGGTTCAAAATAAAGTCTATCACTTGTGTCATAATCTGTTGAAACGGTTTCAGGGTTGCAATTGACCATTATGGTCTCAAAACCTGCTTTTTTTAAGGAAAAACTTGCCTGGCAACAGCAGTAGTCAAATTCTATACCTTGACCAATTCTGTTAGGACCGCCTCCTAAAATAATAATTTTTTTTCTTAGTGACGGATTTGCTTCACACTCTGAATTAATTGAGAAATTTCGTTGATATGTTGAATACATATAAGGTGTGAAAGATTTAAATTCTGCAGCGCAGGTATCGACTTTTTTATACACAGGTAAGATTTTTAGTGCAGCTCTTTTTTTTCTAATAATATTCTCTGAAATTTTAGTAAGTTCAGAAAGTTTTTTGTCAGAGAAACCTATTGATTTTATTCTATTGAATTCAACAAAATTTTTAGGCAATCCTTTCATTTTAATTTTTAGTTCATTGTCTATTATTTCTTTTATCTGCTCCAAGAACCATGTGTCAATTTTTGATAAATTATAAATCCTTTTCAAATTAATTTTCTTACGAATTGCTTCTGCAACAAGTAGCAATTTATTTGGGATATTTTCTTTAAGTTTTTTTTCTATTTGTTGCTTGTTTAGATTAAATATTCTATCTAATCCCGAAAAACCAGTCTCTAAGGATACTAATGCTTTTTGAAGAGATTCTTTGAAGTTTCTACCAATTGCCATTGCTTCACCAACTGATTTCATAGAAGTTCCTAATGTAGCTGGAGATGTTGAAAATTTTTCAAAAGTAAATCTAGGAATTTTAGTTACTACATAGTCTATGGTTGGTTCAAAAGAGGCAGGCGTAACCTTAGTTATTTCGTTTTTTAATTCATCCAACGTATAACCAACAGCAAGTTTTGCGGCAACTTTTGCAATTGGGAAACCAGTCGCTTTTGAAGCAAGTGCAGAGGATCTGGATACACGAGGATTCATTTCTATCACAACCATTCGTCCATTTTTGGGATTTATAGCAAA
>CACNQY010000021.1 GCA_902622655.1 uncultured Pelagibacteraceae bacterium
AAGAGTTGCCCCTTTGCCGGTTTTCAAGACCGGTGCTTTCAACCGCTCAGCCATCTCTCCGTTAGCAAGGTTTTATAATTATAATTATTTAATTCAACCTTAAAATAGTCTAATAAAGTTTATAACTCTTAATCTCAAGAATTTTGATGAATAAAGATTTTAATAAAGGCTTAGTACTTGCAGGGTTTGGCTCTTTTTGGTGGGGGTTTTTCGGAGTAATTTATTTTAAATATATTGCTTATATAGGACATTTAGAATTAGTTTTACATAGATGTTTATGGACCGCATTTACTTTAATTTTAACAACTTTTTTTTTTTTAAAGTGGAGTGTTTTTTTTAAAATAATAGAAAATAGATCAAATTTAATCTATTTATCTATTTCTGGTTTTTTAATTTTTATTAATTGGGCTGTTTGGATTTATGCGATAGCAACAAATAGAATTATTGATGCTAGTTTTGGATATTTTATAATGCCAATTTTAAGTGTTCTTTTAGGATATATTTTTTTTAAAGAAATCCTGAATAAAAAAAGAATTTTTTCAATTTTTTTAGTTGCATTATCAATACTTTATTTAATAGTTGTGAGTTTGAAATCTTTACCTTGGGTGGGGTTAATAGTTGCTTTTAGTTGGAGTTTTTACAATCTAATTAGAAAAAAAATTAATGTAGACACAGATATTGGTCTATTAATAGAAAGCTTATTTATATTGCCATTTGCTTTGATAGCTTTTTATTTAATAGTAAAAGAAGGCTATAATGATTTTCAATTATCAGATCCACCAATGATGTTATTTATTTTTCTAGCAGGTCCTATGACTGTTATTCCATTATTTTTATATGTAAAAGGTGTTGAGTTAGCTGGATTAGGTCCCTCTGGAATGATTTTTTATATTACACCTACATTACAGTTTTTATTAGGGTATTTTTATTATAACGAACCATTTTCAATTTCTAAATTAGTTAGTTTTATTTTTATTTGGATTGCTGTAATTATATATTTAAAGGATTTGCATGAAACTAATTAAATTTATTCTATTTTATCTTATTTTGTTACTGAATATAGCTAATGCTGATATTAATAACGATTTTGAAATTTGGAAAAAAAATTTTAAAAAAATAGCCTTGCAAAATAATATTTCTGAAAAAACTTTTGATATTGTTATGAAGGATACTAAGTTTTTATCAGATGTTATTAAGTATGATAGATTTCAACCTGAATTTTATGAGGATACAAAGACATATATTTCTAAAAGAACTTCCTCTAAAAAGCTAATAATTGGAAAGAAATTTTATGAAAATAATTTTGAACTAATAAATTCTATTGAAAAAAAATTTAACATTGAGAGAGAATTGCTTCTATCATTAATGGGGATTGAAACAAATTTTGGAACATATGTTGGTAAAATGGACATTTTATCATCTTTAGCAACTTTGAGTTTTGATAAAAGAAGATCAAATTTTTTTACAAATGAACTATTAATACTTTTAACATTAATAGAAAGAAATCAAATCGATTACAAAACACTTTATGGTTCATGGGCTGGTGCTTTCGGATTTTTTCAATTCATGCCTTCTACAATGAAAAATTACGCAATAGATTATGATCGCAATGGTTATATTGATTTAAAAGAAAATCATGATGCTTATGCATCTGCATCAAATTATTTGAAAAAAATTGGCTGGCAAAATGATCAACCTTGTTATTTTAAAATTAATCTTTCTGATAATATTCCAAACAGATATTTAAATATATCTGCAAAAAAACTTCACGATAAAGATAAGTTAAAAAATTTACGGAAATATATTAAAAATAGCAAAGATATTGATATAAAATTTAATAATTATAATGTTGCAATAATCACGCCTGACAAGGATATTATTCCTGGTGCAGAAACTTTAAATCCTGCTTATATAGTTTTTGATAATTATGAAATAATTTTAAAATGGAATAGATCTTTAAGATTTGCTTTAGCAGTTTGCACATTGAAAGATAAATTTAAAAATGAATTATAAAAAATTAATTTTATTTTTTTTATTAATTGTCCTGTCTGCATGTAACCAAATTGATAACAAAAAAAAATCTATAAATTATATTGGTGATCAAAAATATCAAAATACAGGATTTACACTCATTTATGATGATCAACTTAGAAAAAATAAAAAAATATCTAAAAAAATTGATAACCGATCACTATTAATTTTCCATCAAAAAATTAAAATTAATTCATTTGTAAAAATTACTAACCCATTAAATGGAAAATCCGTAATTGCAGAAGTAATTTCAAATAAGGCAAAATTTTCTAATTTTTATAACTCAGTTATTACAAAAAGAATAGCAGAAGAATTATCACTAAATCCAAATGAACCATATATAGATCTTGTCTTAATTTCAAAAAATTCAACCTTTATTGCTAAGAAAGCAAAAACTTTTGAAGAGGAAAAAAAAGTAGCTGAAAGTGCTCCTGTTGATGGAATAACTATAGATAATTTAGGGTCAGATGAAAAAAAAGGAAATAACGCAATCAAACAAAAATTTTTATACTCAATTAAAATTGCTGATTTTTATTATAAAAATTCTGCGGAAAATATGATCAAAAGAATTAAAGATGAAACAAATTTAAAAAATTCCTTATTAATGAAAAAATTATCAAAAACTAAATATAGGGTACTAATAGGTCCATTTAATGATATAAAAAACTTAGAAAGATCGTTTAATGAAATTAAATCATTAAATTTTGAAAACATAGAAATTTTAAAAGATGTATAAAAAAATATTAGCATATCTAATTTCTAATTTTATAATTTTTAGTATAGCAAGTGCTAATTTTGATATAAAAGCTAGAACTGCAATTCTTCTTGATTATCATTCTGGAGAAGTTTTATTTGAAAAGGATGCTGATAGAAAAATTTTTCCTGCATCTATGACGAAAATAATGACGTCTATTATTGCTTTTGAATTAATTAAAAATGGAGAACTAAACTTAGATGATAAATTTATTGTTTCAGAAAATGCTTGGAGATTATCTCAGGCCGGGTACTCCTCAATGTTTATAATGGTTGGAGATGAAATATCTGTTGAAGATCTATTAAAAGGTATAATTATTTCATCTGGTAATGATGCTTGTATTGCCTTAGCAGAGGGTATTGCCGGTACAGAAGAAGAATTTGCATTTTTAATGACTGAGAAAGCGAGAGAAATAGGAATGGAAAATACAAATTTTTCTAACTCATCAGGTATAAATTCTCCAAATAATCTATCAACTGTTAGAGATATTATGATTATGTCTAGATATTTAATTAAAAATTATCCTAATTTTTATAAATATTTTAAGGAAACAGAATTTACATGGGATAGAACCGGAGGCGATCCAATAACTCAAGGTAATAGAAATCCTTTACTTTATAAAAATATGTATGCTGATGGTATTAAAACAGGTTACTTATCATACGAAAAATATTCTCTTGCATCGTCAATAAATAGAAATGGAAGAAGACTTATTGCCGTTGGAAGTGGATTTAATTCAAAAAATGCAAGATCAAAAGAAAGCACAAAACTTTTAACTTATGGGCTTACTAATTTTGATTTAATTAATATAGCTAAAGCAAATCAGCCTTTACACAAAATTGATGTATGGCTTGGTAAAGAAAATACTGTAGACGCTTATTTGAAAGAAGATGTATATAAAACTATAAAAAAGGCAAAAAAAAAACTATTAAAAGTTTCTGTAAATTATAACGGACCAATAGAAGCACCAATAGAAAAAGATCAAAAAATAGCAACTTTAAGGGTTATATATGATCAAGAATTAGTTGGTGAGTACGATTTACTTTCATCAAAAGAAATTAAAAAAGTTAATTTTTTTACACGATTAATTAAATCAATTAATTATTTAATTTGGGGTGATGTCTAAAAAGCCTATCATTGTCTTTGAAGGTATAGAGGGAAGTGGCAAAAGTCATCATATTAAAAAAGTCTCAAATTTTTTAGAAAAAAAAAAAATTAATTTCATAAAAATAAGAGAGCCTGGTGGTAGTCTTAACTCAGAAAAAATAAGAAGATTAATTCTAAATAAAAAATCTAATTTTAATGTAAATACTGATTTACTTTTATATTTAGCTTCAAGAAGTGAAAATATAAATCTTATTAAAAAATTTCAAAAAAAAAAAATTATTTTAATAGACCGATTTATAGACTCAACAATAGCCTATCAACACTACGGTATGGGTATAGATTTAAAAATTATAAATATAATAAACAAGTATTTATTAAAAAATATTAAAGTTGATTTTACATTTTTAAATGTTGTTAATAAGAAAAATCTTTTTCAAAGATTAAAAAAAAGAAAATCGTTAAATAGGTATGATAAGTTTGATATGAAATTTTATAATAAAGTGCAAAGAGGTTTTTTAAAGTTAACTAAAAAAAATAAAAAATTATACAAGATAATTGACTCAAATTTAGATATAAAAAAAAATGAACAGATAGTTTTAAATCAGCTTAAAACATTAATTAAATGAACTTAAATCCTTCAACACAAACAGATTTGTTTCAACATAAAGAAGTTTTTAATCAGCTATCAAAATTATACCAAAATGATTATTTACCTAATAAAATTCTGTTATCTGGTGAAAAAGGTGTGGGAAAATCAACATTAGCTTATCATTTAATTAATTTTGTATTATCAGAAAATGAAGAGTATCCCTATGATTATGTAAATAATAGAATTAATTATGAAAATAAATCTTATAAACTAATACAAAATAATTCTAATCCAAATTTTCATTTAATTGATGTTGTCGAAGAGAAGAAAACTATTGATATTAACCAAATAAGAGAATTAATAATAAATTTAAATAAGTCGTCATTTAATAAAAAAAAAAGGTTTGTTTTAATTGATAACATTGAACTACTAAATATTAATTCTATTAATGCGTTGCTAAAAATTTTAGAAGAGCCTAATAAAAATATAAATTTTATTTTAATTAATAATAATAAAAAAGTACTGCCAACACTTAAATCTAGATGTTTGAATTTTAAAATTTTTTTAACAAAAGATCAGTCAGTAAAAATAATTAGTCAATTATTAAAACAAGATATCAGCAATGTTATTAATATTGAATTATTTGATAATTATATTACTCCAGGCAAATTATTCAAAATATTAAAATTATCCCATGAATATAAATTAGATATTGTTAATTTCGACCTTAAAACAACTCTAAAAACAATAATTAAAGATAAAATTTATAAAAAAGATAAATTAATTAATGACATAATTTATTCTTTTATTGAACTTTATTTCAGAAACAATATATCTGTTAGAAATATTAGTTTACTTAAGTCTTACCATTATTTTTTAAAAAAAATTAAAAATACTAAAATTTATAATTTAGATGAGGAAACATTATTTTTGGAATTTGAAGATAAAATATTAAATGGATAAAACTTTTTATATAACAACACCTATATATTACCCATCAGCAAAGCCTCATATGGGTCATGCATATTCAAGTATTATTGCAGATTTTTTTGCTAGATTTAAATTAATTGACGAGTATAAGGTTCATTTTCTTACAGGTACAGATGAACATGGCTTAAAAATTCAAAGATCAGCAGAGAAAGTAGGGAAGGACCCTCAAATATTTTGTGATCAAATTAGTCAAACTTTTAGAGATCTTTCTGATACTCTAAATTTATCAAATACTGATTTTATTAGAACTACAGAAGCAAGACATAAAAAAACAGTTCAATATCTTTGGAATGAACTTGAAAAAAATGATGATATATATTTATCAAATTATTCTGGATGGTATTCAGTATCGGATGAAGCTTTTTATAACGAAGATGAAATAGAAGAAGTAGATGGTAAAAAAATTGCTATATCTTCAAAATCCTCTGTTGAATGGATTGAAGAAGAATCCTATTTTTTTAGACTTTCAAAGTGGGAAAAGCCTTTATTAAAATATTATGAGGAAAATCCAGATTTCATATCTCCTGAATCTAGAAGGAATGAAGTTATTAGTTTCGTAAAAAGTGGTCTTAAGGATCTTTCTGTAAGTAGAAAAAGTTTTTCATGGGGAATACCTGTCCCAAATAATAAAAACCATGTGATATATGTTTGGCTTGATGCTCTCACTAATTATTTAAGTGCTTTAAATTATCCTAATAAAGATGATAAATTATTTAAAAAATTTTGGCCAGCATCACTGCATTTAATTGGAAAAGATATACTTAGATTTCATGCTGTTTATTGGCCAGCATTTTTATTAGCAGCTAAAATTGATTTGCCAAAAATAGTTTACGGACATGGATGGATACTATCTGGAGAAGAAAAAATGTCTAAATCTAAGGGGAATATACTTGATCCGCTTGAAATTATTAAAAAGTATGGTTTAGACCCTTTGAGATACTATTTAATTAAAGAGGTTTCTTTTGGAAATGACGGTAATATTTCACAAGAAAGGCTTGAGGATTGTATCAATAGCGATTTAGCTAACAATTATGGAAATTTATGTCAACGTGTAACCGCTTTTGCAAATAAAAATTGCGAGGGAAAAATTCCATCAAAAATTAAATTTCAAAATGAAGATTTATTAATACTAAATAAGTATAAAGATAATTTAGAAAACATTAGATCTAAAATTGATAATCAAAATATTAATTTTTACATAGATTATATTGTCAACTCTCTTTTTGAAGCTAATAAATATTTTAACGATCAGGAACCATGGAAAAAAAAAAATGATCAAATAAGATTAAATACTATTGTTTACACTACATTAGAAATTGTAAGAAAAATAAGTTTTTTACTATATCCAATTATACCGCGATCGGCATTAAAGGCACTAAAGATTTTTGACATTGAGGAAAATAATGTAAAATTAAATACAGTTTGTAATAATGAATATTTAATTAAAGGAAATAACTTGAATAAAATAGATATACTTTTTAAAAAAATAGAAAAAAATAATGATTGATTCACACTGTCATCTAGATCATGAACCATTATTAAGTGACTTACCTAACGTAATACAAAGATCCAAAGATGTGGGAATAGAAAAATTATTAACCATATCAACATCTTTTGAAAGTTTTGCAAGAGTTAAAGAATTAATTAACCGAGATGAAATGATTTATGGAACTGTTGGAATACATCCTCATGAAAGTTCTACAAATATAATCTCTTCAAAACAAATTATTGAAAATTTAAATGAAAATTCTAAAATTATTGGAATTGGGGAAACTGGATTAGATTTTTATTATAATAATAGTCAAAAAGATAGACAAATAGCAAGTTTCAAAGAACATATAGAAGCATCCATAAAAACCAATATCCCATTAATTGTTCATTCAAGAGAAGCAGAAAAAGAAACTTTTGAAATTTTAAATGAATATAAAAATGAAAAACCTAAAATTTTGATGCATTGTTTTACAGGTTCAAAAGAATTTTCTGAAAAATTAATGACTTTAAATTCGTACTTTTCTGCTAGTGGTATAATTACTTTTAAAAACTCATTAGATTTACAAGAAACTTTTAAATCTATTCCAATGGATAATATTTTAATAGAGACAGATAGTCCATTCCTAGCACCTGTTCCTAAAAGAGGAAACAAGAATGAACCCTCTTATATAGATTTCACTGCATCAAAACTTGCAGATATAAAAAAAATATCAAAAAAAGAACTTATTGAAAAAACTACTACAAATTTTAATAAACTTTTTTTTAAATAGAATTTATGAAATTTATAATTTTAGGTTGTGGTAGTTCAATGGGTGTACCAAGACCAGATGGTTTCTTCGGAAATTGTGATCCAAAAAATAAAAAAAATTTTAGAACAAGGTGTTCTGCTTTAATCAAAACAACAGAAGAAAATATTCTTATAGATACATCTCCAGATCTTAGACAACAACTTTTAAGACACAAAATAAAAAAAATAAACAAAGTATTGTTCTCGCATATGCACGGCGATCAAACTCATGGTATTAATGATTTAAGATCTTTTTATATTAATAGTAGAAAACAAATTGATGTTTATGCGGATAAATATACATCTAGTTATCTCAAAAATACTTTTTCGTATATTTTTACAAGTTATTCAAAAGAATATCCTGCCACTCTAAAACTGCATAAACTACCTAAATACATAATTACAAAAAATAATAATAACAAAATTTATATTCAATCAATTATGGTTGACCATGGAAAAGTTAAATCTAATTGTTTTATTATTAACAAAAAACTTGCCTATATAAGCGATGTGAGTAAAATTTATACTAAAGATTTTAAATATTTTAAAAATCTTGATTACTTAATAATAGATTGTCTGTGGTATAATTTTCATCCGTCACATTTCAACTTAGAAACATCATTAGCTTTAATTAAAAAATTTAAACCAAATAAAGCTATTCTTACAAATTTATCACCAGTATTAGACTATAAAGTATTAAAAAAAAAGTTGCCTAAAAATGTTATTCCCGCTCATGATGGATTAAGTATAAGCTTATAGAATATCTTCTATAGTTTTAATTAACTTTTTTGACATTGGTTTTGTCATAGATGCAAAAGTATCTTCTATCTTACCCTCTTTATTGACTAAAATTTTATGAAAATTCCACTTTGGAATAGCTGAATTACCATGATTTTCTTTTGCCCATTTAAAGATTTCGTGAGCATTTTCGCCTTTGACCTCTGTTATTGTTGTTAGTGGAAAGTTAATATTAAAATTTACCTCACAAAATTCTTTAACATCTGCATTATTACTTTTTTCTTGATTAAATGAATTAGATGGTACACCAAGAACTATTAAACCTTTTTCTTTATATAAGTCCCACAATTCCTGTAATTCATCATATTGCTTTGTAAAACCACAATAACTTGCTGTATTTACAACTAATATTACTTTATTTTTGTAATCTTTAAAATTTAACATCTCACCTGTTATGCTTTCTATACTAAAATCGTAAATTTTTTTTTCATAGTTTGCTGTTACTGATGTTTTAAAGAAAAACATAATTAAAGATAATAGAAGTATTACTTTTCTCATTTGTTAGGTTTGTTTGGAGTAAGTAATATCAAAAAATAACCAAATAAAGTGGATAATAAGGACCCAGTTAGTACTCCTATCTTTACACCATCCATATATTGCATGTTTTCAGCAAAAGCTAAATTTCCAACAAACAAACTCATTGTAAAACCAATGCCAGTCAGAACTCCTACACCATAAAAATTATACCAACTTGTATCATTTGGCATTTGAGCTATATTTAATTTTATAGATATATAAGAAAATATAAAAACCCCTAGTTGTTTACCTAGAAATAATCCTAACACGATACCGAGTGGAACCTTATCCAATAAAGATGCAAAAGTTAACCCTTCCAATGACACTCCTGCATTAGCAAATGCAAATAGAGGCATTATTCCAAAGGCAACATAAGGACTAATTGCATGTTCTATTTTTATTAATAAAGAAAAATCTTTTTCTTTTTTTCTATGTGGAATTGTCATAGCCAACAACACACCGGCAATAGTGGCATGTATACCAGAATTATGAGTAAAGTCCCAAAGGAAAAGTCCAATAACCAAATAAGGTAGAAATTTCTTAATATTAAATTTATTAATTAACAATAAAATGATAAATGCTACTAGCATTAGTGTTAAATACTTTATGCTTAAGTCTCCAGAGTAGAATAGGGCAATAATTACTATTGCTCCTAAGTCATCAATAATAGCTAGTGCAGTTAAAAATACTTTTAGCGATAAAGGAACTCTTTTACCCAATAAAGAGAGGACTCCTAAAGAAAAAGCAATATCCGTAGCTGATGGAATTGCCCATCCATTTAATGTTTCACTGTCACCTAAGTTTATAAAAACATAAAATAATGCTGGTATTAACATTCCTCCTACTGCAGCTATTATCGGTAATAAAGCTTGTTTAATATTTGAAAGTTCTCCTTGTAAAAATTCTCTTTTAATTTCCAAGGTAACGAAGAAAAAGAAAATTGCCATAAGTGCATCATTTATCCAGTGCAATACAGACAATTTTAATCCAAAATTATTTATACCTAAAAATAAGTATTTGTTTAATGTAGAAAAATATAGTTCAGATAATCCAGAGTTGCTTATTATTAACGCAATTATTGCAGCAAATAACAGCACCAATCCGCTGGCTGCCTCTAATTTAAAGAACCATCTAAAAGGTTTTGATAAAGAATAAATCATAAGAAAAAAATTAAAGTAGATCTATAATAAATAGTTTTATATCTTTCAACGTTTCAAATAGGTTAAACAATATAATTTCTAATTCAGGAAAAACATTAATTAATGGGGCTTTTAAAGTATCAACCAATATAATCAATCCTAAAAAAGATATGATAACTACAAACAAATAAGAGAAAAATTTACTTCCTCTATTTTTAGAATTAAGTGAGGTTTTTGGTTTTTCAAAAATTTTTTCCTCTCTTTTCTTGTCTTTGTTGATCTTTATTTTGTCTATTGATTGTTTTTTTTCAAATATTTCCTTTTGCTTTTCTTCGAACTTTGTTTGAACATTTTTACTAACTATTTCCTCTTTTAGCTGTAATATTTGATTATCATCCTCTTCGATCCGGTAAAACCAAAGATTATTACATGATCCACATTGTAAATTTCTACCTTCGTCAGGTATTAAA
The DNA here is from genome assembly GCA_902622655.1 of uncultured Pelagibacteraceae bacterium. Classification (GTDB taxonomy): domain Bacteria; phylum Pseudomonadota; class Alphaproteobacteria; order Pelagibacterales; family Pelagibacteraceae; genus Pelagibacter. The sequence continues at coordinate 10,673 of CACNQY010000021.1, forward strand.
GAATTATCTATTTTAAATTTCTTGTTACAATTTGGACAAGTAATTATCATACTTTGTTATATAGCAGATTTTTACCAAATTTCTTTTAATTTTGACTTCTTTATAGATTGAAATTATCAATAACTGCTGTATTAGTACTCGGATCGGAGTGTAGCGCAGCCTGGTAGCGCATCTGGTTTGGGACCAGAGGGTCGCAGGTTCGAATCCTGCCACTCCGACCATCTTTATGAAAAAAGCAATTATATATATCCCCAATAAAAATCCTATGCAATCAGGACTAGCTAAAAATAATAAGTGGATTTTAGAATTCAAAACAGAAGATCCAACTAAAAACCCATTGATGGGGTGGGAAAGTTCATCTGATACATACACAGAATTAAAATTAGAATTTTCTTCTAAAGAATTAGCAATTAATTATGCAAAAAGAAAAAAAATAGATTTTGAATTAATCGAGCCTCGAAAAAGAAAAACAGTAAAAAAATCATACGCAGATAATTTTTTGAAGTAAATTATGTTTAGATTCTTCACTCAAAAAAATTGGTACATTTGGTCCTGGTTAGGATCGGCCATTATTTTATCATCACTATGGATACAAGTTAAAATTGATGTGAAAATAAATGAATGGTTTGGTGAATTTTATGATATGATACAAAAAGCTTTAGGTGCACCAAATTCTATTACAATAGAAGAATATTGGGCAAGTTTATTGTCTTTTATTATATTGGCTGCAATGTATGTGGGTGTTGCTGTAATAGTCAGTTTTTTTACATCTCATTATTTATTTAGATGGAGAACAGCTATGGTTGAGTGGTATCATAGTGTATATGATAAAGCTCGTAAAATAGAAGGTGCTGCACAGCGTGTTCAAGAAGATACAATTAAATTTTCAAGAATAATGGAGTCTCTTGGAACAAGCCTAATAGAGGCTTTAATGATTTTAGTTGAGTTTATGCCTATACTATTTGGTTTAAGTATTGGGATTCCTATTTTCTTTTTTGGGGATTGGGACTATGGATTAATTGTTGGTGCTTTAATCTGGTCTATAGGGGGTACAATTTTTTTAATACTGTTGGGTTTAATTTTAAGATTGGTTGGTGTTGAATATGATCTTCAAAAAAAAGAAGCGGCCTATAGGAAAATACTTGTAATTGCAGAAGATGACGGAACTATAAGGCCTAAAACCATAGAGGAATTATTTGAGGGAGTTAGAAGTATTCATTTTTTAAGTTATATTAGATATTTGTATTTTAATATTGGAAGAATAGCGTATTTGCAGGCAAATGTTTTATCAGCATATGTTTTTTTAGCACCTGCCATAGTTGCTGGAGCAGTAACCCTCGGTGTTATGCAGCAAATAATAAGAGCCTTTGGTAGAGTAGAGGGTTCTATGCAATATATATTAAAAGCATGGCCAACCATAATTGAACTTGCTAGTGTTTATAAACGATTAAGAGAATTTGAATCTAAAATTAAGCAAGAAGAATTAATAGATGAAAAAGCTTAATGACTATAAATAAAGATTATATAGATAAATTTGTAAACATAACTTCTAAAGCAGCATTAGCATCATCTTATTTGGTGGGAAAAAAAGATAAGATTGCAGCTGATAAAGCAGCTGTAGACTCCATGAGATCTGAATTAAACAATTTAGAAATGAAAGGTCAGATAGTAATAGGAGAAGGTGAATTGGATGAAGCTCCAATGCTATACATTGGAGAAAAACTTGGTACAAATAATGGACCTGAATTTGATATAGCTGTAGATCCATTAGAAGGCACAAATTTTGCAGCAAATAATTTACCTGGCGCTCTATCTGTAATAGCTGTTGGAGAAAAAAATAGTTTATTTAATGCGCCAGAAACTTATATGGAAAAAATATCAACTAAAATAACTGAAAAAAATGTTATTGATTTAGATTATTCAGTTAAACAAAATATTTCCAACTTAAGTGATTATCTAAATAAAAATCCAGAAGAATTAACCGCATGTATTCTTGATAGACCAAGACACAATAAAATAATTGATGAACTAAAAAAATTAAAAGTCAATTTGAAATTAATTACAGATGGTGATGTATCAGGAGCATTGTTGGTAACAGATGAAAAATATAATGTTGATATTTTTTTAGGTATTGGAGGTGGACCAGAGGGTGTACTTGCTGCATCAGCTTTGGATGCATTTAATTGTAATTTTCAATGTAGGTTTTTGTTTAACACTGAAAAAGAAAAAGATAGGGCTAAAAAAATAGGAATTAATGATTTAACAAAAAAATATGAATTAAATGAAATTGTTAAAGGTGATTCTATTTTTTGTGCGACAGGAATTACTTCTGGTGATTTGGTTGCAGGTATTGAAATTCAAGGTAATGATTTCTTTTCAGAGACATTAGTGACTCATAAATCGTCAAGTCTTAAAAAGGTAATAAAATTAAAACAAAATTTGTAATGATATGCTTGATTAATTGTTGATTTTACAATAAAAAACAGCAATTCGGTCCCTTCGTCTATCGGTTAGGACACGTGGTTTTCATCCTCGAAAGAGGGGTTCGATTCCCCTAGGGACCGCCATAAATAAAATCTCTTATGGTTTATTATGTGTATTTAATTAAAACTTTAGATGGTTATCCAGCTAAAACATATGTTGGATACACAAATAATTTAAATAGAAGATTAACAAAGCATAATTCGAATTTAGGTGCTAAATCAACTAAAGGTTATAAATGGGAATTTATTTACAGAAAAAAATTTTTTTCCAAATCAAAGGCACTTTCGTTTGAATATAAACTAAAAAAAGATAGAAAAGAGAGATTGAGATTATTATATGAATTTAAAAAAAAATCTTAATATT
>CACNQY010000022.1 GCA_902622655.1 uncultured Pelagibacteraceae bacterium
AATTTGAAAAAATAAAGGAACCAAATATTAAAATGAAATTTGATTTAGCTAATTTTTATAAAAATGCTAAAAATTATAAAAAAGCTATAGAGGGTTATTCGCAAATTATCTCTACTATTGATGAAAATTCGATAACCAAATCTGATATTTTATATAGAAGGGGAGGCAGTTATGAGAGAATAGGCAATTATGAAATGTCAGATTTAGATTTATTAAATGCTCTTAAAATTAATCCCAATGATGCATATTTTTTGAATTATCTTGCATATTCATGGTTAGAACGGAATTATAAAATAAATGAGGCAATGGAAATGTTGAAGACAGCTTATGATTTAAAAAGTAATGATCCTTATATAATTGACTCAATTGGTTGGGCTTATTTTCTACTAGAGGATTATGTGAAGGCTGAAAATTATCTTAAAAGAGCTGTAGAACTAATGCCAGATGATCCAATTGTAAATGACCATTATGGAGACATACTTTGGAATTTAAATCGAAAGATACAGGCAAGATATTTTTGGGAAAATGTTTTAACTTTTGAAGACACAGAAGATGAAATGCGAAAAAAGGTAAACGCAAAACTTATAAATGGTCTTAAAAAATCATAAATGAAAATCTCCAGAATACTGTCACATGCTAAGATTAATTTAGCTCTAAATATAACTGGTAAAAAAAAATCATTACATAAGATTGAGAGTATTATTAGTTTTATAGAGCTACATGATGTTATCTCAATTAGTAAAAATGAAAGTAATTATCATCAAATAACTTATTATGGAAAATTTTCCAAAAATTTAAGTAAAAATAACACTGTAAAGAAACTTTTTCAGATACTTGATAAGATGAGTTTATTAAATGGGAAAAAATTTAAAGTAAAAATTAAGAAAAATATTCCTCAAGAGGCCGGATTAGGTGGGGGATCAATGAATGCAGCAAATGTGCTTAATTATTTAATTAAAAAAAAATTTGTTAAAATTGGCCAACAGAGAATTAAAAAAATCTGTAATTTAATAGGCTCTGATGTTATCTTGGGCACAAACCTTTCTAGCCGTATTTTGCTATCAAATGATAAAATAATAGAATTTTATGGTTGCCCAAAATATTTTTCCCTTCTTGTGAAGCCTAATTTTGGATGTTCGACTAAAAAAATTTATTCTAGTGTTAGAAAATTTTCAAAACCACAATTCAATCAACCCAAAAAAAAAATGTTTTCTTTAAAATATTTAATTAATCAAAAAAATGCACTTGAGGAAATTGCATTAAAAAAATACCCAAAACTCAAAAAATTAAAGTCTTTTTTAGTTGAGACAAATAATCCAATCTTTGTGAGAATGACAGGGTCTGGCTCTACGATTATTGCTTATTATAACTCTTTTATAAATTGCAAATTGGCTAAAGCTAAAATTAGGAGAAAATATAAAAATTATTGGAGTATTGTATCAAAAACTATATAAAATTAATTTTTTTGTGTTATAGGAACTTTATATTGGGGCGTAGCCAAGCGGTAAGGCACGGGTTTTTGGTACCTGCATCCTAGGTTCGAATCCTAGCGCCCCAGCCATTTATGAAAAATTTTTTAAATAAATTTTTTTCCCGGTCAAAAAATCTTGATTATATCAGTCAAAATTTAAACCAAATTACTCTATCAACACCTGCAAATAAAATTTTTGAAGCAATTAATAATTTTTCAGAGACAAGTGAAATAAGATATGTCGGTGGATGTGTAAGAAAAGTAATAAAAAAAGAAAATGTTGATGATATTGACCTAGCAACAAATTTAAAGCCCTTGGAGGTATGTGAGGCCCTTAAAAATAAAAAAATAAGTTATCATAAAACAGGACTTGAGCATGGAACTATAACTGCAATAATTGATGAATATAAATTTGAAATTACTTCATTAAGGAAGGACGTTTCAACTGATGGAAGGCATGCTACAGTAGAGTTCTCGTTAGATTGGAAGGAAGATGCTTCTAGAAGGGATTTTACTATCAATTCAATTTATGCAGATAGCAGTGGAAATTTATTTGATCCATTTAACGGTAAAAAAGATTTGGAAGAGGGTTATATTAATTTTATTGGTAATGCAGAAAAAAGAATTCAAGAAGATTATTTACGTATTTTAAGGTATTTAAGATTTTTTTTAAATTACTCAAATCGTAAGCATCAGCCAGAAATAATAAAAAATATAAAAAAAAATATTGATGGAATTTCAAACATATCAACAGAGAGATTAATTGATGAACTAAAAAAAATAACAAGTTCAAATGGATTTTTAAAAATATTCAAAGACCAAGAAAGTTTAGACTTAATAGAAATAATCTTTCCTCAATTGAAGAATATCAAAAATTTTAAAAAACTAAACTCCTATGCTGAGGAAAATTTATTAAAAATTGATTTTATATTTTTAGTTTCACTTTTGATCATTGATGGGACTGATAATGCTGATTATTTTGTTTATAAATTTAAAATCTCTAAAAAAGATCAGAAAAGATTAAAGTTAATAGATCTTTTCTATAAAGAGAAAGTAACTCTAAACAATTTTACAGAGAAAAATTTAAATAAATTTTTTTATTTTAATGGGCGACAGGCTGTAATTGATATAATTAATTTTAAAATTTTTAGCTCAAAAAAAGTAGAGAAAAAACTCATTAAGTTATTGGATACTTATAAAGAAAAAGAATTTCCGACTTTGCCTATAGGAGCTGATTTATTAATGTCTAAATTTCAAATCCCTGAGGGAAAAACTTTAGGAAATAAACTAAAAAAAATCGAAGAGATATGGGTTCAAAACGGATTTCAAATTTCGGACAAGCAAGTCCAACAAATAATTAAAAGTTAAATATATTCTACGTTTTTAATTTCAAAATTTTTGGCACCAGAGGGTGTGTTTATCTCAACTAAATCACTTTTATTTTTACCAATTAAACCTTTGCCAATTGGTGATTGAAAGAAAATTAGTTTTTGTTTTAAGTCTGCCTCATCTCTTCCAACAATTTTATAATTTATTTTTTCACCTGTATCTAAATCCTCTAAATAAACGGTTGATCCAAAAATTACTTTTCCTTCATTGTTTAGTTTTGTAACGTCAATAACATTTGCTCTCGCAATAATATCGTTGATTTGTGTTATTCTTCCTTCGTTGTGAGATTGTTCCTCTTTAGCTGCATGATATTCAGCATTTTCTTTGAGATCCCCATGGGATCTTGCTTCTGCAATTGCAGCTACAATTTCAGGTCTTTTTTTTTCTTTTAAAAAAACTAATTCCTCCTTTAGTTTATTTAATCCGTTTAATGTTATTGGTTCCTTATCCATTTCTTATTTCCATTTTGCAATAGGAGGTAATGACATTAAAATTCCTTCAACATTACCTCCAGTTTGTAGCCCAAATTTTGTTCCTCTGTCGTAGAGTAAGTTAAATTCTGCGTATCGACCTCTCTTAATATACTGAAACTCCTTATCTTTTAAAGTCCATTTTTTTTTTAATTTTTTTTTAATTACTTCATTAAAAAGCATTTGAAATGTAACACCAACATCCCTGACAAATTTAAAGTCATTTTCAAAATTATCATCTTTATAGTCAAAAAAGATACCACCTATACCTCTTGCTTCTTTCCTGTGTGGCAAATAAAAATATTCATCACACCATTTTTTATATTTTTTGTAATAATTTTTATTATGTCTATCGCACATTGTTTTTAAGATTTTATGAAAATTTTTCTCCTCCTTTTGATCTTTAATTGAAGGGGTTACATCTATTCCTCCACCAAACCAATTCTTTGTTGTACAAATAAATCTGGTATTAAAATGCATTGCAGGAACGTGAGGATTTTGCATATGCATAACTATTGATATTCCTGATGCCCAAAATCTAGGGTCTTTAGTTGCACCTGGTATATTCTTTTGAAGTTCCTTAGGAAATTTTCCATAAACTTTTGAAAAATTTACTCCTACTTTTTCAAATATTTTTCCATTTTTAAGAATTTTATATTCGCCACCACCCTCATCTTTTTTACTGCTTCTTTTCCAAGAAGTAGATTGAAAATTTAATTTATTTTTTTCAATTTTTAAAATGTCGTCGCATATTGCATTTTGTAATAGCTTAAACCAATTACTCGCCAAGTCTTTTTTAATTGAAATATCCATTTTATATTAATTCTATTTGACGCAAACTTTCTGCTAAAACAATGGCAACAGATGATGCTATATTAAGTGATCTAACTTGATTATTCATTGGTATTTTTAAACGATTTTTTATTAATTTATGAACCCTCTCGGGCACTCCAGCACTTTCTCTTCCAAACAAAATAGTATCACCAGGTTTAAATTTAAATTTAGTATAATTTATTGAACCCTTAGTTGTCATCAATATGATTCTCTGTTTCTTTTTTACCTCAAAAAATTTTTCTGAATTTTGATAAAACTCTATTTGACTATAGTCCATATAGTCCATAACAACTCTCCTAAAGCGTTTGTCAGATAATTGAAAGCCACATGGTTCAATTATTTCTAATTTAGCACCTAAACAAGCACAAGTCCTAATTATTGCAGCAGTATTCTGAGGTATATCAGGCTCATACAAAGCTATTTTGGGCCCAAAAATTGCTGAATTATGTGTCATTCTTTCAGTAGTAAAATAATTATTTTATATTATATGAATTCGTATATTAACTATTTAAATCTAAAAGAGATATTAATAACTGTAACAAAAAGTGTCTGAAAAAAAAACAAATAGAAGAGATTTCTTATTTACGGCTACAACAGCTGTAGGAGCAGTAGGAGCTGCTGCAGTAGTGTGGCCAATGGTGGATCAAATGAATCCTGATGCATCAGTCAAAGCTCTAGCCAGCACTGAGGTTGATGTTAGTTCTTTAAAACCTGGAAATACCCTAACAGTTTTGTGGAGAGGTAAACCAGTATTTATTAGAAGGAGAACCAAAGAGGAGATAGATGAGGCGAGATCTGTTAAATTGGAAGATTTAATTCATCCAGAAAAAGATGAGGATAGGGTAAAAAAACCTGAATGGCTTGTTATGTTGGGGGTTTGTACTCACTTAGGTTGTGTCCCGTTAAACGATAAGGGCGATTATGATGGATGGTTTTGCCCTTGTCATGGATCTCATTATGATACTTCTGGCAGAATTAGAAAAGGCCCAGCGCCATGGAACATGGAGATTCCAAAATATGAATTTGTTAATGCTAATACAATTAAGATTGGATAAATAAAAATTTATGAGTGATCATGATTACAGACCAAAATCAAAAGTAGGGCAGTGGTTTAATGATAGATTACCGTTGCTTACTTTAGCAAATCATTTAACCGATTACCCAACACCAAAAAATTTGAATTATTGGTGGACTTTTGGTGGAATATTAACTTTTTGTTTAATCACTCAAATTGTTACAGGCTTAACATTGGCAATGCATTATATAGCTCATGCAGATATGGCATTTGAAAGTGTTGAGCATATAATGCGTGATGTTAATTACGGTTGGTTAATAAGATATATTCATGCGAATGGTGCATCAATGTTTTTTTTAGCAGTTTATATTCATATTTTTAGATCTTTATTTTATGGCTCTTATAAATCACCAAGAGAAATTATTTGGATCATTGGAATTATTATTTACTTGTTAATGATGGCAGCAGCATTTATGGGTTATGTATTGCCATGGGGACAGATGAGTTTTTGGGGAGCAACAGTTATAACGAATTTATTTAGCGCAATACCATTAGTGGGAGAAGGTATTGTAACTTGGTTGTGGGGAGGTTATTCTGTAGATAACCCAACTTTAACAAGATTTTTTACCTTACATTACTTAATTCCTTTTTTAATTTTAGGATTAGTAGTTTTACATATCTGGGCTTTACATGTTCCTGGAAATAACAATCCAGTTGGAATTGATATTAAAAAACCATCTAAAGACACTGTTCCATTTCATCCTTACATTGTCATTAAAGATGGTTTTGCACTATTAATGTTTATGATTGTTTTTGCTTTTTTTGTATTTTATTCACCAAATATTTTAGGTCATGCAGACAATTATATTGAAGCCAATCCAATGGTAACGCCAGCTCATATTGTACCTGAATGGTATCTTTTACCTTTTTATGCAATTTTAAGATCAGTACCAGATAAATTGCTTGGAGTTGTTGCAATGCTATCAGCCATCTTAATTTTGGCTGTTTTACCTTGGTTAGATACATCTAAGATTAGGTCTGCAGTGTTTAGACCTTTATATAGACAATTTTATTGGATATTAGTTGCTGATGTTTTAATACTTGGCTACGTCGGTGCTATGCCTGCAGAAGGGCTATATTTATTAATTGCGAGAGTTGCAACTGCATATTACTTCCTTCACTTTTTGGTTATATTGCCTGTGCTCGGATTTAAAGAAAAGACTTTACCTATACCATTAAGCATTACAGAACCAGTTCTTGGTGGTGCACCAAATTTTGCAATGGCAAAAAAAAACAAAAGTAAAATAGAATAAGGTGAAAAAATTTTTAAAATTATTTCAAATAGTAACTTTGCTTCTACTTATAAATTTACAATCTTTTGCAGCCGAAAAAGTCGATTATTTAAAAACAGACTGGAGTTTTAAAGGTCTTTTTGGAAAATTCGATCGAGCCTCTCTTCAAAGAGGTTATCAAGTTTATACAGAAGTTTGTGCTGCTTGTCATTCAATGAAATATCTTAGTTATAGAAATCTTGCTGAAGAAGGTGGCCCAGAATTTTCTGTTGATCAAGCGAAAGCTATTGCGGCTTCTTTTGAGGTAGTGGACGGACCTAATGCAGATGGAGAAATGTTCACAAGACCCGCTAAGTTATCTGATAAGTTTGTAATGCCCTATGAAAATGAGAAAGCAGCTCAAGCAGCAAATGGTGGAGCATATCCTCCAGATATGTCAGTATTAGTGAAAGCTAGAGGTGGTGGTGTAGACTACATATATTCTTTATTACAAGGTTATGAAGAGGCACCTAGTGGAATAACTTTAGATGAAGGTGTTCATTACAACAAATTTATGTATGGAAATAAAATTAAAATGGCAGCTCCACTTTCCGATGGAATTGTGGAATATGGTGATGGAACCATAGCTAGTGTAGAACAAATGTCAAAAGATGTAACTTCATTTCTAATGTGGGCAGCCGAACCTCATTTAGAGGCAAGACATAAGATGGGTTTTAAGGCGATTGTATATTTAATAATTCTCACAACCTTAGTTTACTTTAGTATGAAAAAAATATGGTCACGTGTTAAATCTGAAGTTTAAAATATCTCCATCTTTTACAATATAATCTTTACCTTCCAATCTCATTTTCCCATTTAATTTTGAGTTAGCCCATCCATCATTAGCAATAAAATCTTCATATGATATGGTTTCAGCTCTAATAAAACCTTTTTCAAAATCTGTATGAATCTCTCCAGCTGCTTTTGGGGCAGTACAATTTTTTTTAATAGTCCATGCTCTTGTTTCCTCAGGTCCAGATGTAAAATAAGTATCTAGCTCTAAAATTTTGTATCCTTTTTGAATTAACAAGGTTAAACCTGTATCCTTTAAACCAATCATATCCATATAGTTTCTTTTTTCTTCAGTTTGTAATTCATTAATTTGATTTTCTATATCAGCAGAAATAATCAAACTATTTTCCTCTCCGTATTTATTAAAAAAATCTTTTGTATAGTTATTTCCAGTCTGCACACTTTGCTCATCAACATTACAAACATATATTTTAGGTTTAATAGACAGCAAACCTGTTTGATTCAGCAGTTTGTTATTAAATTGAGTTTTTAACAAAGATATATTTTTATCATTATTTATACAATCTAATGCTGTTTCCAAAATATTTAATTGTTCTTCATCAATATTTTTTTTATTATTTTTTTCTAGTCTTTTTTGAATTGATTCTAAATCTGCAAGCAGCATTTCTGTTTCGATTATTTCTAGATCTCTAATAGGATCCACATTTGGATTAACATTTTGAATATCATCTGAGTCAAAGCATCTAATCATATGTATTACTGCATCAACCTCTCTTATGTGGGAAAGAAATTTATTTCCTAAACCTTCACCTTTTGATGCTCCTTTTACAAGTCCAGCTATATCTACAAATGAAATAGTGGTATTTATTGTTTTTTTTGATTTTGAAATCTTTGATAATTCAGTCAACCTTTTATCAGGAACTGGAACCATTCCTACATTAGGATCAATAGTACAAAATGGAAAATTAGCAGCTTGTGCTTTGCTCGAATTGGTAAGAGCATTAAATAGTGTAGATTTACCTACATTGGGCAAACCAACAATACCACATTTAAAACTCATTATTTATTATTTACTGTACTAGAGAATAAGTCTAATTTTTTTTCTATAAGAATTGAAATAGATTCTGTAATATTTTTTGTAATTTTTTCTAACCCAATTATTTCATCATCATCAAAGTTTTGAAGAACAAAATCTCCAACGTCAATATTTTCTTTTGGTTTTCCTATACCTATTCTGACCCTAGAGTAATCTTTACCAATAAATTTATCAATTGATGCAACTCCGTTATGACCAGCACTCGAACCACCAAATTTAGCTTTTATTTTTCCAAATTCTACGTCTAGGTCATCATGAAAAACTATAACGTCTTCTGAATCAATTTTGAAATATTCAATCAATTCTCTAATACAAATCCCAGAATTATTCATAAAGGTTAAAGGTTTTATGGCATAAATTTTTTGGTTACCGACATTCCCAGTAGTTAAAAGTCCTTTAAATTTTGGTTTTTGTTTTGATAGCCCAAATTGTTTATTTATAGAGTCAATAATCTTAAAACCAATATTATGTCTGTTATTTTCACTATCAGGGGTTGGGTTACCTAAGCCTACAAATAAAAGCATAAATTTATAAATGTTCGGGGGTGAAATTCAATTTTTGTAACTTATTTTTTTTCTTCTGCAGGTTTTTTATTTTCACCTTCTTTTTTGTCACCATCAGCAGCAGGTTTATCTCCTCCTTCTGCTGCAGATGCTTCTGCACCTTCAGCGCCTTCAGCACCCTCAGCTGCTTCAGCCTCTGCTGGTTTTTCTGGTTCCTTCATAACAGTTGGAGCTGCAAGTGTTGCAATTACAAAATCACGACCTTGAATGGTTGGAACAACCTCACTATCAAGATTTATAGAAGAGATTTTAAAACTTTCTCCAATATCTATACCATCAAGGTCTATAACTAAATTTTCTGGGATTTTTTCACTTGGACATTTTAATTCAACTTTTCTTCTTACTATATTTAAAACTCCACCTCTTTTTAGTCCTGGCGATTTTTCATGATTAATAAATTTTACTGGTATCTCTATTTTTATTTTAACACCCGGCACTATTCTCAAAAAGTCAACATGAATAGGTTCATCAGAGATAATGTCATATTTGATTTCTTTAGGAAGAACATTCTGACTTTTACCATCAACATCTAAAGCAATGATGCTTGATAGAAAATTTTCTTTCTCAATTAAAGATTTTAGTAATTTTTTTGAGATAGATATTTTTTCATTTTTGGATTCACCTCCATAAATAATAGCAGGAACCCCACCATTATTTCTAATGTAGTTTAAATCACCTTTAGTTTTATTATCTCGTATATTAGCGCTTAATGAATTCATAAAAACAAAGGTTTTTAGCTCAACTTCTTTAATAACTCAAGGTAATTATTTGAATAAATCTGAAACAGAAGTTGAATTAGATATTCTTTGGATAGCCTCTCCCATTAGGCTGGAAATAGACAGAACCTCAATGTTTTTAACACCTTTAGTTCTACTCATGTTATCAATTGTGTCGGTAATTACTAAATTTTTAATTACGGAATTTTTAATTTTTTTTACAGCTTCTCCACTTAGAACTCCATGAGTAATGTATACGTAAACTTCTTTAGCTCCTCTATCTTTAAGAGCTTTAGCTGCGTTTACTATAGTCCCGCCTGAGTCGATTATGTCATCAACAATAATACAAGTTTTTCCTTTTACATCTCCAACTATATTCATCACTTGAGATTGGCCTGGTTTTGGTCTTCTTTTATCCACTATAGCTAATCCAACATTTAAAATTTTTCCAAGTGCTCTAGCTCGCTCTGTACCGCCTACATCTGGAGCAACACAAATAAGATTATTGCTTTTTATCTTTTTTTTTGCATGTCTTGCAAAAATAGGTGTTGCAAACAAGTTATCAACTGGAATATCAAAAAAACCTTGGATTTGGCCTGCATGTAAATCTACAGTCACAACTCTATCTGCTCCTGCTTTAGTTATAAGGTTTGATACTAATTTTGCAGATATTGATGTTCTAGGCACTACTTTTCTATCTTGTCTTGCGTAACCAAAATATGGAATTACAGCAGTTATATTTTTTGCAGATGATCTTTTAAGCGCATCAATACACATTAAAAGCTCCATTAAATTATCATTAGCAGGTGAAGATACAGATTGAATTATAAAAATACTATTTCCCCTAATATTTTCGTTTATTTCAACATAAATTTCACCATCTGAGAATTTTCTAATACTAGAATTTACTAATTTTGATTTAAGATATTTAGAAATATTCTTACTTAAAGGTTTATTGCTATTTCCGGATAATAATTTCATTAAAAAACCTAATTAAGCATAATTATTGAAATATTTCTACCATAATCATCATGGTTTAATTTTAAAGCTCTTCTCGCACTAAAGAAATTATTGTTAGTATTAAATGTATCAATATTTATTGATTCAATATTTTTAATTTTATTCTTTATAAGACAAGATTTTACATAATTAGGTAAATTAAAATAAAGCTTTTTATACTTTATTTTAAAAAATTTATTATTTTGTCTGTCTTTTTTAAGAAATTTTCTTTTAAAATCTTCTTTTACTTCATAATTTTTAACTGAGATGGCTGGCCCTATAACTGCAATAATATTTCTGGGATTGGATCCCTTTTTTATCATGAAATTTATTACTTTAGTAATTATATTTTTATACGCCCCTTTCCAGCCTGCATGAATTGCAGCAATAAAATTTTTGTTTTCATCAAATATTAATACAGGTACACAATCAGCAGTCAATACACCAATCGGAATATTTTTCTGATTGGTAATTATCGCATCAGCTTTTGGTTTTGATCTAAATACACTTTTTTGATCAATATAAACAAATTTATTACTATGTATTTGATGAAGTAAAAAAATATTTTTAGCACTCTTACTAATTTTTTTTTTAACTATTTGTAAATTTTTTTTAATATTTAAACTATTGTCTTTAGAACCAGGACCACAATTTAAACTATTATAAATGTTTTTTGATTTACCACCAACTCTATTAAAAAAACCATGTTTTAAGTTTTTAATTTTTGATAATTTTTTTGATTTTATCAATTTGAAAAACCCGTCTTAAAATTATTATTCTTTTTTTTTACAAGCATAACTTTGAATAATTC
>CACNQY010000023.1 GCA_902622655.1 uncultured Pelagibacteraceae bacterium
TCCCAAAAGCTCCATCGCCAGCGAAACCAATTACTGGTGTATCTGGGCATCCAATTTTAGCACCTAAAATTGAAGGAAAACCATATCCACAAGGTCCAAATAAACCAGGAGCTAAATATTTTCTACCTTTTTCAAAAGTTGGATAAGCATTTCCAATCGCACAATTATTTCCAATATCACTGGAAATAATCACATCATCAGGCATTCCAGCCTGAATTGCTCTCCATGCTTGTCTAGGTGACATTCTATCAGCATCTCTTTTTCTAGCTTCTTTGTTCCAAACTGTTCCTTCATCGTCATCTTCATGATCTAAGCTTGATAGTTTTTGTAACCATGCTGATTTAGTTTGATGAATAATATCTTTTCTCTTTTGCCTATCAATATCACCTGCAGTTGGTGAGAGTTTCGCAAGTAATTGTTGAGCAACTAATTTGGCATCTCCACAAATTCCAACAGTAACTTTTTTTGTAAGGCCTATTCGATCAGAATTCATATCAACTTGAATTATACTTGCATCTTTAGGCCAATAATCCATTCCATAGCCTGGCAATGTTGAAAAAGGATTTAATCTTGTACCTAATGCTAAAACTACATCAGCTTGTTTTATTAATTCCATACCAGCTTTCGAACCATTATAACCTAACGGACCAGCCGCTAAAGGATGGCTTCCTGGAAAGCTATCATTGTGTTGGTAACCAGAACATACTGGTGCATCTAATTTTTCAGCTAGTTTTTTACAGTCCTCAATGGCACCACCAATAACAACACCTGCACCAGATAATATAACTGGAAATTTTGCATTAGATAAAAGATCAGCTGCTTTTTTAATAGCATCAACACCACCCGCTTGTCTTTCTAATCTCACTATTGGTGGAAGATCTATATCTATAATTTGTGTCCAATAATCTCTTGGTACATTTATTTGAGCAGGAGCTGAACCTCTAATTGCTTTTTCAATAACTCTATTCAAAACTTCTGCCATTCTAGATGGGTCTCTAACTTCTTCTTGATAACAAACCATATCCTTAAATAAATTCATCTGCTCAACTTCTTGAAAACCTCCTTGCCCCATAGTCTTATTGGCAGCTTGAGGTGTTACTAATAAAAGAGGAGTATGATTCCAATATGCAGTTTTGATAGGTGTAACTAAACCTGTAATTCCTGGTCCGTTTTGAGCAATAACCATTGACATTTTTCCGGTTGCTCTTGTGTAACCATCGGCAATTAAACCACCATTTGTTTCATGAGCAACATCCCAAAAAGTTATACCTGCATCTGGGAAAATATCTGAAATTGGCATAAAGGCAGAACCTATAATTCCAAACGCATGTTCAATTCCGTGCATCTGTAAAACTTTCACAAAAGCTTCTTCTGTTGTCATTTTTGTCATAAAACTAAACCTCTCTAATGAATAATATTAAGTTTTTTTAAAATTAGTTTGTTAATTTTTGCGATTAATATATAAGATTTTAGAAAATTCAAACAAACAAATCGACCCGAAATGGCAACAGATATAATAATACACGACAAAAAAGACAACGTTGGTGTTGTTGTAATTGAAAAAATCACTCCAAAACAAGACTGTACTTGCTGGATAATGGAAGATGATAGTACAACAAACATTCAATCCATAAACGAAATACCTTTAGGGCATAAAATTGCTATGATTGATCTTAATGAGGGTGATACAATCTTAAAGTATGGCCATGATATTGGTAAAGTTGTAAAATCTATTAAAAAAGGTGAACACGTTCATGTTCATAATGTAAAAACAAAGAAATGGTAATAGCATGGAAATCCCAAAAAGTTTTTTAGGTTATAAAAGAGAAAATGGCAGAGCTGGAACAAGAAATCATGTAATTATTCTGCCAGTAGATGATATATCAAATGCATGCGCTGAGGCAGTTGCAAATAATATCAAAGGTACAATTGCGCTACCACATTCATACGGAAGGCTACAATTTGGAGCGGATCTAGAACTTCATTTTAGAACAATGATAGGTACAGGTAGTAATCCAAATGTTGCAGCGGTAATTGTTATTGGTATCGAGCCCAAATGGACTCAAAAAATTGTGGATGGTATCGCTAAAACTGGAAAACCTGTAGAAGGATTCCATATAGAAAGAACAGGTGACATTGGTACTGTAATGAAGGCCTCTAAAAAGGCACAAGAATTTTCACAATGGGCTTCTGAAATTCAAAGAGAAGAGTGTCCTATGAGTGATTTATGGATATCAGTAAAATGTGGAGAGTCTGACACCACGTCTGGCCTGGCATCAAATCCAACTGTAGGAAACTTGATGGAAAAAATGGAACCATTAGGTGTTCATTTATGTTTTGGAGAAACATCAGAATTAACTGGTGCGGAAGAAGTGTGCGCAACTAGAGGTGCAACGCAAGAGGCGTCTGCTAAATTTATGAAAACATGGAATGATTATAATGATTTTATATTAAAAGAGGCAACTGATGATTTATCTGAAAGTCAACCAACAGCAGGAAATATTGCTGGTGGTTTAACAACAATTGAAGAAAAAGCTTTTGGAAATTTTCAAAAAATTGGAAACTTAAAATTTATAGATGTCCTAGAACCAGCTGAAGAGCCAAAAAAAGGACCAGGGTTATATTTTATGGATACATCATCTGCTGCAGCTGAATGTATAACTCTTCAAGCAGCGGGTGGTTTTAATATTCACTTGTTCCCAACAGGTCAAGGAAATATTGTTGGAAATCCAATAGAGCCTGTAGTGAAATTAACAGCAAATCCTTTAACTGCAAAAAGTATGAGCGAGCATGTAGATTGTGATGTTTCAAAATTACTTTCAAGAGAAATGAATATGTCAGAAGCTGGAGACGAATTAATAAAAACAACTTTAAGGGTAGCTAACGGAAGATTAACTTGTGCAGAAGCTTTAGGTCACAAAGAATTTGTGATGACTAAACTCTATAGAAGTGCATAAAATTAATTCTGGTGCTATTTAAATATCAAAATATAAAAGCGATAATTCCTGGAGTAATATTAGCATTTATATTTTGTTTGTTTTCACAAGGTATAAACAATCTTTTAGCAATAGAAATTTTTGATACCCCAAAAAGTCCAATTTCAACAGTTTTAATTGCGATTTTACTTGGAATAATAATGGGTAATGCCTTTACACCTCGTCCTGGCATGATGATTGGCTTAGATTTTACACAACAATATATTTTAAAATTAGGAATAATTTTTTTAGGTATAAGATTGAGTTTTGCTGATCTAATAAAGTTTGGATCTATAGCTATTCCACTTGTTATATTTTGTATCTTAGGAGTGATAATTCTAATTAAATTGCTTATAAAAAAAGTACCTATATCTTCAAAAATGTCTTACTTGATAGCTATTGGTACAAGTGTTTGTGGGGCAACAGCTATTGTTGCAACTGCTCCAGTAATAAATGCAAAAAAAACAGAGGTAGCTTACGCAATAGCAAATATTACATTATTTGGAGTTATTGCAATGCTAATTTATCCTTATTTTGCAGAGTGGTACTTTGATAATAACTCTCTTGAAGCTGGTCTCTTTTTAGGTACTTCAATTCATGAAACATCTCAGGTGGCAGCAGCTGGATTAATTTATGATCAACAATTTAACAACCCCGAAACATTAGACGTCGCAACAGTAACTAAGCTTATTAGAAATACGTTTTTAGTCATACTAATTCCATTATTTGCCTTTTTATATAATAGGGGAGAAATTAAAGATCAAAAATACTCATTATTAAATATTTTTCCATATTTTGTAATTGGTTTTATAGGCATGATTATTGTTAGAAATTTAGGTGATCAGTTTTTTACAATGGAAAATAACTATTTTCATGTTTGGTCTAATTTCATCGAATATCTAAAAATTTTGGCAACTGTATTTTTAACAATGGCAATGGCAGCTGTGGGAATATCAATAAATTTAGGTGAGCTCAGATCAATGGGGTATAAGCCATTTATAGTAGGCTTGATTGCTGCAGTAACAGTTGGGATTATTAGTCTTATTTATATTGAAACTTTAAATAGTTTCTTAGTCTAAGATTGTATCATCATTTTTTTTCTTAAGTTTGAGATAAATCGTCTAATAAATGCCGCTCCAACACCTAATATAATTGCAAACATAATTGTAAATAGTCCATAGAAGAAAGGCATCTCTTTTGAAAAATCAATTATAAATTGAGAAAAGAAATTTAAATTTAAACTAGTTACATCTTTATTTTCATTTATACTTTGACCTGCAAAAAATGTATCGTAAGCTATTGCTATACCCACAATTAGCAATAAAATCGCTAACAAAGCTCTGAGTCCTGAGCTATCAATTCTTTCTCCTAATTTTTGCCCGACCTGAACTCCTATGATTGATCCTACAACTAACATTAGAACTAATAATAAATCTATAGATCCATAATTAAATGAATGAAGAAAAGTAACAACCACACTTACGAAAATTGTTACATATAAAGATGTTCCAGGAACTAATTTGGTAGGCATCTTAATTATATAAATCATAGCGGGAACTAAAATAAACGCTCCTCCAATTCCCATGATAGCTGCAATAAAACCAACTACTAGACCAATTATAATTGGAGTAAAAATACTCTCATAAAGTTTAGACTTTGGAAATCTCATTCTTAATGGAAGACCATGAATCCAATAATGAACGTGTAATTTTTTTTTTACAACAACATTTCTTTTTGCTTTATCTATTTCACCTAAACTCTCAACTAACATTAAAGTTCCAATTATTGCTAATATATACATATAAGCCAGAGAGATAACTGTATCAATTTTTCCAATGCCTTTAAAATATGTAAAAGTATAAATTCCTAATGAAGTTCCAATTACCCCTCCAATCACAATCATAGAGCCCATTTTATAATCTAAAGTATTTTTTAAGTAATGAGTTGTTGATCCTGAAACCGAGGTAGCTAAAATATTATTTGCTTCATTTGCAACAGCGTATGCAGGTGGAATTCCTAAAAATATTAAAAAAGGTGTCATTAAAAAACCACCACCCACACCAAATAAACCTGAGAGAACTCCAACAATAGCACTTAATAATAATATCTCTATTGGATTAACAAAAACCTGTGCAATTGGTAAGAATACATCCATAATCAAACTTCATGTTGTTTAAACCAACTCAGTTAAAAGAGATAAAAGTACCAAGCAAAATAACCCCCCAATAAGCGGCAAGACTAATTATAATTCCTATTTTGAAAAAACTTGTTTTAAGATTGAGTAGCTTATTTAATATTTTTACCCTAGATAACTGCATTTACTTCGTCAATACACCCACAGCGCTAATTGTCAAACAAATATTTAGGTTATATGTAATTTTTTTTAATATATTGTCGCTCCGAAAACTTTAATTAAATCGTCCTCTACACCTAAGACAAGTCTTCCAAGAAATTCACCAGGTATTTTTTTATTAGTTTGTTTTATTAGGACAGTTATATGATCTCCTCTCCTCAAACAACCAAATGGTTCAAAAGTCTCTTTTAAATTAGTTATCAGCTCATTATTAGCCCACTGTTTTCCTAACTCTACTTCATTAGCACCAAAAAGCATTTGAGTTGAGAAATCTCTAGTAAAGCCACCATAATCTTTTAAATTTGACGATTTGACTAGATTATCCCATATAGGTTTAGCTAATTTATATATCTCATCGTCAGTTTTAGATAAAATATCCATAAATTTATTTTAAGAATTTGCTAAGAAGCTTTTTTTTTCTCGTTCTCATCCACTATATGGTAGACAGGTACTTTCTCCATGCTAAATTTACCTGTCTTAGGATCTCTTCTTGAAACTGTTAAACAATGCCAATTATCATCGTCAAGTTTCATATGATCACCTCTATAATAATAACCTGGCCATCTAGTTTCTTCTCTAAACATAGTATGCTCAGTTACACATTGAGAAGTCAAAGCTCTGTGTTTTAGTTCCCACGCTCTCATAAGTTGGTGATAATCCTCCGCTCCAACGTTTTCAAGATCTTCCTCAAGCCAAGCTAGTAACTCTAATCCTCTTTTTAACATATTAGCATTTGTCATATAATTTGTAGCTATACCACCTACATACTCATCCATAATTCTTTGTAAACGTTGTAAGCCTTGAATAGGTGAAATATAACTTGGAGACACAGTTCCTCCAGTAATTTCATTTTGAGCTACAGTGTAATTTTCTAAAGGTTTATAAACTTTAACTTTAAAATCTTCACATTGCTTGTCAGAAACTTTTAGACCCTCAGCTTTTTTGTCTTCTATGTATTTCACTGCTGCTTTTGCTGCTAATCTACCCTCAGTAAAAGATCCTGATGAAAATTTATGAGCACTTCCACCAACAGTATCTCCTGCTCCAAATAAACCATCAATAGTAAGCATTCTATTGTATCCCCAGAAATATTCTGGAGGTGATAGATCTTCTGGTCCACTTACCCAAGCTCCTGAACACGTTGCATGAGATCCCATTACATAAGGCTCAGATGTTGTTAATTCAGGGTTTGTATATTTTGGATCAATATTTTGAGATGCCCAAACAACAGCTTGACCTACTGTCATTCCCAAAAAGTTTTCCCAACCAACGGTTTCTAAATGTGGATCTTGAAAAGCCTCAGTAGTAACCATATGAATTGGTCCACCACCTGCCATAGTTTCTTGGATAAAGGCATGGTTTCTCAAACATGTGGGTGTTGGATGATGATCGATATATTCACCAACTAATTCTTTAGTTTGGTCGTACCATTTCTTCTCATAATTTTCACCATTAGCATTTTGTGTATATGTTTTTAAATGTAAAAAATAAGCTCCAACTGGTCCATATCCATCTTTAAATCTACATAACACAATTCTATTTTCCATTTGTGTCATCTTAGCACCAGCAGCAATTGGTAATGCGTAAGCCGAACCATTACTCCAAGGGGCATACCAAGTTCTTCCCATACCTTCACCAACAGCTCTTGGCTTAAATATATGTGAAGCTCCTCCAGCAGCAACAATGACCGCCTTTGCTCTAAATACATGGAAATCACCTGTTCTCATATTAAATCCAACAGCTCCACCTACTCTATTTTCTTGAGCCTCATCCATTAAAAGATGGGTAATCATAATTCTATTGTAAATTTTATCTGCAGATTTCTTTGCTGCCTCTGCAACAATTGGTTTATAACTTTCACCGTGAATCATTATCTGCCACTTACCTTCTCTTAAGTATCTACCTGTCTCCTCATTTTTCATCATAGGAAGACCCCATTCATCAAACATATGAACAGTTGAGTCTACATGACGAGCCATGTCGTAACCTAAATCTTCTCTAACCATTCCCATCAAATCATTTCTTGCGTATCTAACATGATCCTCAGGTTGATTTTCACCCCACTGCATACCCATGTAACAGTTAATTGCATATAGACCTTGAGCGACTGCTCCACTTCTATCTATATTTGCTTTTTCCACACAAACAATTTTCATATCTCTTCCCCAGTGCCTTGCTTCAAAAGTTGCACCAGTACCAGCCATTCCTCCGCCAACAACTAGAACATCGCAGTCTTCGTAATGAGTTTTATGTTTAGCCATTAATAATAAACTCCTTTTTTAAAAGATGCTTTTGGAACTGCAGGAAGTTCACCATCGATATTAAGTCCTTCGGGTTCAGTGTAAAGTCTTTGAGAATTTAACTCTCCTTGTTTGATTTTTTCACCATCTGCAAGTTTTGGTATAAACTTCCCCCATGGTTTTGTTGTTATTGGTGAAACAAAGTCTTTTGTTGTTCCATTTCTAAACTTAATTTTCCAAGAAATAGTTCCTTTTTCCTCTTCACGTCTTACTCTGACACTATGACCCATTGGAGCAAAATCTGCATAACCTCTTACATCGATTGCATGATTAGGACATGCTTTGACACATGAATAACATTCCCAACAAAAATTAGGTTCTATATTTTTTGCTCGTCTTATATTTTCATCTATGTGCATTATATCTGATGGACAAATATCAACACAATGTCCACAGCCATCGCATCTAGTCATATATACAAAAGTTGACATAATTTATTTTTACCCTTTCTTAATTATCATATTAATAATGTTTTGGCTCTTCTCTTTTTATACCTAGGCCAAATTGCTCAGGTGCGTCTGCAGGAGGAGGTAAATTATCTCTAGAACCATCTGCTTCAGCTAAATTTTTCTGTATTGCTGCACCAGGTTTGTAGAACATATGGGCAAATTTTGACCAATAAACTCCACCAAATAAAACTAGATTTGAAACCACAAACAATGCAAAAAATAAAAATGACAAACCTATTTGACCGTTAAATTGAGTATAAGACCATGCCAATCCAAATGTTGAACATGCTAATAAAGCAAGAACAAATAAATCAGCTTTTATAATTCTATACCAAGGATGTGCTTCTGCTGAAACATCTACCCTTAAAAAAAACCAAAACCAAAAACCCCCAACACATGTGAGTATTGCACCTACATGCCATAAAACAGACCACAGGCTGGAAGAATTTTTGTCTGCACCAGTATAACAAAATACTAACATTGTTGATGCAATCCAAAAGATTATCGTTCCATACATGCCAAGAACGTGCGCTAATCTTCTTTTTCCAAAACCTAATTCCGATGTTGTGCCGATATCATAAACTGTAGTTTTCGCGATAATTTTTGCTTTTTCAGCAGTTCCAACCTCTCTAGTTGCCTGCAGTTTTGCTTTTTTTGCGTTGTTAAAAAAATAAGTTAAATTTTTATGATGTATCATTTGAATAATTGTTCCAACTGCAATCAAAAGTACCATTGCAATAATAAATCCCTGCATAATAATTGCAGGTATTAATTCAGACATTGCCAAAAATGGATTTATTTCAAACATTTTACCCTTATGTTAAATTATTTTATAATAATTTTAAAGTTTCTATTCTACATACCTCATCATATCAACAAAAACTATTGATAAAATTGTCTTTAATAACAAGTTAAAAATTATTTACTTTCTTTTGTAATGTTGTTTTTTTGGAATGACAGATCTAACGCCACCTTGTGGATTATCCACATCCCCTTCTCTTCTTGGAATTAAATGAATATGACAATGCATAATTGACTGACCTGCAACTGTCCCAGCATTTATGCCTATATTGAAACCTTTAACACTAAAATCTTGTTTTAAAATTTTTTCCTTAGTTTTTAAAATTAGTTCATTGCATGCCTGAATTTCTTCTTTAGTAAGCTCAAAATATGTCTTTACATGTCTTTTAGGAACGATAAGACTGTGAAACTCTGAGACAGGGTAACTATCTGTAGATGAATAAGCTAATTGATTTTCAAACTGAAGTTCTTCTTCTCTTGTTTTACAAAATATACAAGGGTTGTTTGGATCTTTCATATTTAAACAAGAGAGTTATATATTTTATTTAACTTAATGTAGCAATTAGTCTTTCTTCTCTTCCATTTAAGATCATTTATTTTTGAAACTGATGTTACCCCTTTACCAGATCCAATAAGAATGATTTCCTCATATTCGTGAATTTCTTTAATAGAAATATCTTTGAAATTAATTTTTATTTTTTTATTAATAAATTTGAGTGTATTTCCAAAATAACAATTTTTTTTAGGTGAAAAAATCTTTCCATTTTTCACAAAAACTAAATTTGAGGTACCAGTTTCTAAAATCTTATCATTTGCAACTAAAGCTATATCAAATTTA
>CACNQY010000024.1 GCA_902622655.1 uncultured Pelagibacteraceae bacterium
ATTTTTTATTTTTTTTTAAATATGTAGTTTTCATTCAACTTTTTTATTTTTAAATTTGACTTGTGTAATTGTTTTATAAGCATAAAAAATTTAGTCTAGATTATTTTTCCATATGTATTGTTTCTTATTCGGTTTTTTCCATTGATTACCATAAAGACTCTTAATTACGTAGATATAATCCTTTGGAACATAAATGGGAGTATCATATAAATTAGATTTCTTTCTTTTGATAAAACTATTTTTTGGTAATTTGAGAAATATTTTTTTTTTTTTGTAATAACAAAAACATTTTCCAACTAAATTTAACTTAGAATTATGGAACAAAACTATATCTATTGTCTCCTTCTTAATTCTCATCCAAATTGTGCCGTCTTTAACTATTGGGCCTTGAGTAATACTTAATTTTTTTTTATTTTTGATTAAATATAAATTGAGTTTGTCTAAATCTGATATATTTATTGCCAAATCTATATCCCCTGGCTTACCAGCGAATGAACCTTGTCTAATTGCGCCAAGCAATGTTCCTGACATTATAAAGTATTTTATTTTTAATTTGTCTAATACTTTTATTAGATTCATTAAAATAACCATCATTTTTAAATGATGATGAGGAATAAAAAAAAACGATTTTTTTATAAATCTTAAATGAAATGTAAAAATAAAACCAATAAAATTAAACTTTAAATTTCTTATAAAGTTCAAACTTTCTTTTGAAAGATATAATTTAATAATCTTTTTCATTACAAAATTTTAAAATTAAAAATAATCTGATAACAGGTTTGATCTTTGGAAAAATGAAAGAAACAAAATAAGATATAAAAAAAATACATTATATTTCTTTAGTTTAAAATTCTTAATTCTACCTAGGTTTAAAATAATTAAGTAAATTAATGGAAAACAATATAAAGTCCAATATCTTAAATCAAAATTACCACCTCCTTTTGAATAAACTGCGAATGTATAGGCAATTGTCTCTGGTACTATTAGAAAAAAAGACAAAACGAAAAAGAGTCTAAAATAAAAAAAATTATTTTTATAATTAAATCTATTTAATTCATATTTGAAAAAAAAGAAAATATTTGACAGATAGTAAAAAAAAAATACTGATGTAATTATAATACCAAGCCTAAACTTAAAAATTATATAATTTTCTGGATGATTAAGTTCTGGTTTAGCAAATGACATTTGAGACTGATCTGCAAAGAAGTCTATAATCCAAAAATTTAACATAGAATTTTTTGGATCCGCCTGCCTTAAATCAGCCTTCCATGCTTCGAAAAAATCAAAAGTATAAAAAGTATGCCAGGGTGGAATTCCACCATATCCTCTGTTTGAATTACCAGCATCTGTATTATCCCAAATCCAATTACCAATTATTAGTTTTGAAATTAACAAAAATATAAATACAGAAATCGTAGGTAGTAGTATAGAAAGCCAAAATTTTTTTGTTACAAAAAAATTTTTCCAATCATAGTTAAATAAAAAAATAAATAAAAAAATAAATAAAGGTATTAAAACACTTATCTTAGAAGAAGCAGCTAGACCAAAAATCAAAGATAACTTTAAATAACTTAGCAGAATTTTTTTATTTTTTTTTTTTATTTTTAAAAGGTAGTAAAATATCCATGGAAAGCTAGAAAGAGCCAAAACCTCAACACACGGCTGATATAAATGTTTTGTGAAGAAGGGAAACAGCAAAAATAATGCTGCCAGTAAATTAGTTTGTTCTTTGTTAAAAAAAATTAATTTACAAAATTTAATTACCCCTATAAGCCCTACTAGATGAATTAAAACGTTTGCATATTGATATGTTAGTGTTCCAGCTGTTCGTAAAGATATATAGTCAAGTTTGTAAAATAGAAACAATATTGGACCAAAAGTGTAAGAGCAAATCATGTGGTACCATGGTGCATATACCCAGTTGGGAAATACCCATTTTTCATCAAATAATTGAAATGTTGTAGCAGCTAAATAAGCCCAATCTCTATTTCTTGACATACTTTCATCAAACCAAAGAAGCATTTCGACAGACAAAAACAAATAAAGAAATAAACTAATTGAGAGTAATTTGTTGTTTAAAATTATATTTTTCATTTAAAATTTTTATAATTTACAATACTTATGTTATTTGCTCTAGAATTACTGATAGGATAGATAATTCTCAAAATTATTACATCTCTTGTATTTCTAAATATTATTTTTTTATTTTTTTTTATGTTTTTATAAATAAACTTTTCTAAATTTTTATTGTCAAATTTTTTAGTAAAAATTGTCTGGACATTTCTCCTTAAACTTGAAATTTTTAGTAATTTACGATTGTCAGTAAATAAAATTATATTTAATTTGTCGTTAATTTTGTTTACACTTTCAACTGCATAACCTTTTTTTGAGAATATTACTAAGGTTTGGCCATCTAATTTTTCTATAAAATTTGATAAAAGTAGTTGCCTGTTTAAAGTACTTTTCTTTTTTGAACTGTCTTTAAGTTTAATTCTAAAATTATTTAACCATGCTAGTATTTTTAAACAGCTTTCTGATACAGCAGTCTCCTCACTTAACATTATACAATCGGCGCCTAAGTCTAGGTTGAAGCCCATTGCAACAACTTCGCTTTTTGAGGGATTTGTTTTTTTTGTCATGGATTCTAAATTTTCAGTGGCCATAATTAGAGGTTTTCCAGATTTCTTAACATTTTTTGATATTTCCTTAATCGATGAGAACAAGTTTTCGCTACCTATTTCTGCAGATAGATCACCCCTATCAATCATTACCATATCTGATGCTTCTGCAATTGATTTTGAATTCAACAAACCAGAAAAGTTTTCAATTTTTGATACTAGGATCAAATTATTAAATTTTTTCTTTATATCAAATAAAATATTAGCACTTTGAATGTAACTTAAACCAACTGCATCTGGTTTTAATTTGGAAAAAACCTTAAGATATTTAAAATATTTTTTTCTTTGATTTTTTTCGTCGTATTTAGAATTTAAAAAATTTACTCCTTTTTGAGGAAAAAGCACAAAAGATTGTAAACTTTTTGCATATATTTCATTTTTCGTTTTTTTTTTTATTATAAAATTAAAGTTTCCATCAGATAAAGTAAATTTTTTATCTTTTATTATTTCGGGCAAAGGGTTACTTAAAAAAATATCGTTTTTACTTTTTTTGATTTTTTTTTGATAACTAAATCTATAAATTTGATTTTTATTTATAAATATTTTTTTAATATTGTTAGTTCTTGGTTTAATTCCTGGCAAATCAACCAAAATTGGTATTTTAGAGTTAATTTTTCTGATTTTTGTTATGGTATTTTTGTGCCATTCAATTGTATTGTGAGCCCCATTTAATCTAATCAAATCACTTGAATTAATGATTTTTTTTAGTGTTCCGATATTTGCGGAGATTGGACCAATTGTGGATACAATTTTAAACATTAATATGCTTTAATACCATATTTGTGGATATATTTTTGCAAATTTTCGTCAGCATATTTAAATAAAACCTTATCTTTTAAGTGCTTTCGAAAGGAAGTGCCTGATATATTTATCAATCCATTATGTTTACACTGTCCTTTAATTAAAGTTTTCTTACACTTTGCACAAAAAAAAGCTCCATTCAACGTAACTATTTTTATTTTGAATAATTTTTTATTTTTTCTTAAAAAATTTATTGCATCATCAGGATTATAAAGATTTTCTGCGCCAGCGTGATCTCTTCCTACTACAAAATAATTAAAGCCTAAATTTTGTCTTATCAAGGCGTGATGTGCTGCCTCTCTTGGACCTGCATAAAACATATTAAAGTAAATAGGTAAAAAACTAACTTTATTTTTGAATTTTTCTCTAATTAGCTTTTTGTATATTAATTCTAAAGTTTGCAGTTTAATATCACCCTTTTTTTTGGGACCAATCACAGGATTTACCACAACATGTTTAAATGATTTTAATAAGTGACTAATTATGGCTTCATGTCCAGAATGAGGTATGTTTCTAGTTTGAAAAGCACATACTTTTTTAAATTTTTTGTTAAGCTTACTAACTTTTTTTTTAACTCTTAAATTATGAAAGCTTATTTTTCTTACTAAATTTAAATATTTTTTTTTAGGCTTGGCAAAAAAAATAAAATTATCTCCATTTTCAAAAAATAATTTTATACCTAAATAATTTAATTTTTTTGTTTTAAAAATATATTTCGCAATATATTTTTTACTTAATTTAAAAGATTTTATTTTATCATAATTAAATATTGGTAAATCTGTTGGAAAGCACAGAGGGATACCATTTTTAGTCTGCTCATAAGCATCCTTTCTGTTTACTTTGGGTAACAATTTCGTTTGAATATTTGAATAATTTATTAAATATTTATTCTTTTGACTAATTTTAATAATTCTTTGCAAAAATTTTTGTCTCCCTGGTTTATAATATTTAAAGTTTTAAGTTTATTTAATTTAATATCTTTACCTACAACATTTTTATTATCTGTATATATTTTTCTGATAGATTTGATTTTTTTTATATCTCTATTTATTCTTACACAACAAATTTTCAATTGATCAATTTTTTTTAAAATTTTTTTATCAAGATAAACTGTGGATGCTATAGGGAACAAGTTGGACTCAATTGATAATTTACATATACCCAATATTCTATTAACTTGAATTTTTCGTTCCTTTAGTGAATAACCTAGGTCAGTACTAATATATTTCCTTACTTTATCACCATCAATTAAAATTATTTTTTTAGGTAATTTACTAGAAATGTAACTTGAAGCAAAGGTTTTTCCTGAGCCAGCAAGACCATAAAACCAAATTCCTTTATATTGTTTTCTTTTCAGTTTAACTACAATTGTTTATAATTATTTAAATATGATAGTTATTATTCCATTAGGAGGTGTGGGTCAACGTTTTATGGATGTAGGCTATGACCTGCCAAAGCCTTTGATTAAGGCTCAAGGAAAAGAAATAATTTTTTGGGTATTAGATTCTTTAAATTTAAAAAAATATAATAATGTAAAAGTTTTTATTGTTTATAATCCAATATTAGAAAATTTTGACTTTGAAAAAAAAATTTTAGCCAATTATCCTGAAATAAATTTTTATAGACTTAATAAAAGAACAAAAGGCCCAGCCGAAACAATTGGATTTTTATTAGACTCTATATCAAAAAATAACTTAGATGAGAAAGTTCTAATTCTAGATGGAGATACTTTTTATAAAAAAGATATTATAAAAATATCTTCAAGACTAAAACAAAGTAATGTTTTTTTTTCAAAAAATTACGGGAAATTACCCAGATATTCATATATAAAACTCAACAGAAAAAATGAAATTCTAGATATAAAAGAAAAAGTAAAAATTTCTCATAATGCAAATACAGGTGCCTATTTTTTTAAAAATTTGAGTGAATTACACTTTTATTTGAAAAAAGGACTTAAAGAAAACAGAAAACTTTTTGTTTCGGAAATTTATAAAAAAATGATAAATGCAAAAATTATTTGCAAAAGCTATGAAATTAAAAACTCTGATATTGTAGAAATTGGTACGCCTGAAAGCTTAAAACAATTTTCTATAGAAAATCCGCAAGAAAAAAAAAGATTTTGCTTCGATTTAGATCAGACATTAGTCACGCTCCCAACTAAAACAGGTGATTATGAGACGGTTTCTCCTATTTACCATAAAATAAAATTCTTAAAATTTTTGAAATCTATGGGCCACTATATAATCATTTATACCGCGAGACGAATGAGAACACACAAGGGTGATGTCAAAAAAGTAATTAAAGAGGTAAAAAAAATTACGATAAATCAACTAAAAAAATTTGACATTCCGTATGATGAATTAATTTTTGGTAAACCTTATGCACATTATTATATTGATGATTTAGCAATCAATGCCTATGAAAATTTACAATATAAATTGGGATATTATGATAATGATAACTTTGTAAGAAAATTTAATAAAGTAACTATTGGAGAAAATTATACTGTAAAAAAATCGTTGAATTTTAAAAAGATTATCAATGAAATAAATTATTATAAAAGAATTCCATCAAATAAAAAAAAATTTTTTCCAATATTAAATGATTATGGACATAACTGGTATAAAATTTCAACTATTCATTCAAACAATTTATCTTACCTATATATAAATCAATTGTTAACAATCGAAGATCTAGATAAAATATTTAAATTAGTTGGTGAATTCCATACCTATAAAATTAATTCTAGTAATAAGATTGATATTTATCAAAATTATCTTCCAAAATTAAATTCTAGATTAACTAAAATACCAAATATTTTAATAAAAGAAAATTTTAATTTAATAAAAAATGTTAAAGATAAGCTCTCGCAATATAAAAGAAATACCAAAGGTGTAAAATCAATTGTTCATGGAGATCTTGTTTTTTCAAATATTTTTTTTGATTTAAAAAAAGAGCTAAAATTAATTGATCCAAGGGGCGGTCAAAAAAATAAATTTACAATTGTCGGCGATCTTTTTTATGACTTTGCAAAAATTTACCAATCCTTGACTGGTTATGAGCATATTTTAAGTGGTAAGAAAAATTACAAAGAAAAATATTATCAAAATTTAAAAATAAAATTTGAAAAATTTTTTAAGGAAAAATTTAGCAATGATCAATTTGAGTATTTGAAATATTTAACAGCGTCTCTTTATATAAGTCTAATTCCCTTGCATGACAAAAAAAATTGGCGAAAATTTTTTCAAAAGGCTAGACATATATTAAATTAGAAACTAAATTTTTCTTAAAAAAAAGTATTTCAGCAAAATTTTAAAAATAGTAATTGTTTGATTAAAAATTTTAACATTACTAATTTGACCTTCTTGTCTCCAAGTAATTGGAAAAAATTTTAAATTTTCAATATTTTTAAAAATATTAATTGTATTTTGATAGTTGAATGTAAGATCATTATTAAAACTTTTATATTCTAAATTTTCGAAACATTTTCTTGAGTATAAATTTATTCCAGAACCTAAATCAAAAATTTTTTTTTTTAAAACAATAGAATAAAGTTTATTAAACATTATATTGCCTACTCTTCTTGAAAAAGAATAGTTGATTAATTTTGAAGATGGCATAAATCTAGCTCCTAAAAGAGCATCATTTTTTGTGTAATTTTTATTTTTTATAAACGGCATAATGTCATTTATATCTGCTTGATCATCACCGTGTAAAACAAGAACATACCCTGAATTCTTTTTTAAGGTATTGTCAAAAATAATTTTGTGGGTGCCCCCAAAACCAAGATTTTTATAATTTATTATTACTTTTAATTTATTATCAAAGTTTTTTTCCTGCTGTTTAGCATAATTAACAGTTTGATCTGAACTACAATTATCAATAACAAAAATATTATTAAATAAATTTTTATAAGGGTTTATTTTATCTAAAACGTTAACTATTTGATTCTGACAATTATAAGAAGGTATATAAACATCTATCAACTCACTTTCTATACTCATAAAAATTATCTTTTAATCAATTAATATTTATTTCTTAATTTTAATTTGAAAATATTTTTTAAACTAATAAAAAAACAGTAATTATTTTATATACAACAAAAAGTCAGTAAAAAAAATTTAAAAATGGAAATAGAAATTTTAGTATTAATACCACTATTGGTAATCATTCAAACAATAATTGGCGTTGGAGTGTTGGTTCTTGGAACGCCATCACTTCTTTTATTAAACTACAATATTATTGAAACAATAAATTTATTATTACCGATTTCAATTTTAACAAGTTTTTTAAATATTACAATTTTTACAAAATTTAAACTAAACGCAATAGAAAATAAAAAATATAAATATTTTTTTATAATTTGTATTCCGGGAATTTTTATTGGTTTAAAATTATTAGAAATGTTTCAAAAATTTTTAGATTTTGAATTGCTGGTTGCTCTTATTATTCTAATTTCTCTATATTTAAAATTAACTTCTTATAAAAAATTATATAAACTTACAAATTTAAAAAAAAAAATAATAATCTTTATAACTGGGATTGTGCACGGTTTGACAAATTCTGGTGGAACCTTATTGGCAATATTTATTTCAAACAATACAATAAATAGAAAGAAAGTAACCTATGAAATATCTCTTTTTTATTTTTTATTAGCAAGTATTCAGTACGTAATATTTTTATATATATTTAATACGGAATATAAAATTGACATTAAGTTTTTGACAATAATCGTTATTATAATTAGTGTATTCATGGGAAATCAAATAAGCAGAAAATTTAGTAATAAATTTTTCCAAATACTTTTAAACTTAATTGTTTTTATTTCTGCAATAAGTTTAATTTTTAGAAACATGATAAACATGATTTAAGAAAATTTTTATTTATATCTTTATTTTAATAAATTAATTAATATTATTTTCAAACTTATAGTAGTAAAAAAAAGATGATTGTTAATAAAATTTATTGTGATTACTTAATTATAGGATCTGGTATCGCAGGTAGTATGCTTTCTCTTAAATTACCAAAAAAATCAAAAGTCGTTATCTTAGAAAAAGGAGATGAAAAATTAAATTTTTCAAGAAATAAAAAAAAAATAGGATCTGTTAAAAATTTTGGCAATTATCCAATTAAAGATTATTTAACCGAGTTTACTAGTTTAAAAGTAGATAAAGGCAACTCTTATGTTTGGTCAGGTTGGTTAATGCCCCTCGATAAAAATGACCTTAAAAAATGGCCTATTACCTATGAGGAATTAAGTAAATACTACAATAAGGTTGTTAAATTTTTAAAAATTCGAAATTTTAATGAAAAAAAAATTTTTAGAAAACAAAAAATTAATTTTAATAGTAGAATATACAGTCAAAGTTATTTTCAAAAAATTAACTTAAAATATTTTAAATCAATATTTAAATTAAATAAGAATACAAAAAAAATTTTTAATGCAAGTATTGCTAAAATAGAAAAAAGGAAAAAAAAAATCTCGCTAGTAAAAGTGAAAACGGATTCAAAAAATTATGACATCATCCCAAAAGCAATAATACTTTGCTCTGGTAGCTTAAATAATTATAAATTTTTATTTCAAAATAAAATTGTATCAAAAAATTTGGGTAAATTTTATTCTGAACATCCACAAACATATATATGTTCCTTTAAAAATAAAGACAAAATCAGAAATAATATAATTTACAAAAAAAGATACTCAATAATTCCAACTTTGAGTTTAAAAGAAGAGTCAATTAATTTGAAAAAAAATAATAATTGCTATTTATTTTTTACTAACAATAATTTTTTAAATAATAGTGCCACATTAAAAATTCACTTGATGTTAAAAAATAAAATTTTTTTTAACAATATTTTAAAGAAAAATAATATTTTAAATTTATTTTATAATTTATTAATAGAGTCGATTAAATTTGTTTTTGATAACTTAAACAATAGAATGTATGTTCAAGCGAGATTTGAAACATCAATGAATTATAATTCATATGTTAAGATGTCTAAAAAAAAAATTGTCTGTAATTGGGAAATAAGTGATGAGGATATCGACAAAATCATTAATACATCAAAATTAATTGTTAATGATTTAATTAAAAATGGATATCAAA
>CACNQY010000025.1 GCA_902622655.1 uncultured Pelagibacteraceae bacterium
TGTGTTTTTTTAATTACTCTTTTATCAACAACATAACCCCCATCAGTTTCAGGACCAATTCTAACTAAATTTTTTTTTATTGATTTATATGGTTTAAAAATTTTTGTAATCACAACTGTATATTTTTATTTATTTATTATATATTAATTCTATGAATATAAAATCAATTCAAAAACTTGTTTCAGACGTGATAAATAAAATTAAAACTATTAATGCAGATGAAGCCTATCAAATGATGCAAGACAATAATTGTAACCTAATTGATATAAGAGAAATTAATGAATTAGATAACAGTGGTAGAGTTGAGGGTGCAAACCATATCCCAAGAGGTATGCTAGAAGTTTATTTGGATCCTAATAGCCCAGTATTTCAAAATGGACAACTAGATAAAGATAAAGAATTTGTTTTATTTTGTGCAGGTGGTGTAAGATCGGCTTTAGCAGTTAAATCACTAAAAGATATGGGTTATCAAAAAATATCACATATAGATGGTGGTTTTGCATCAATTAGTAGTAGCAAATTTAAAATAGTTTAAGTATTTCTTAATTCCTCAATTGCATAATCGAGTCTATCTTGTCCCCAAAAAATTTTATTATTAACAATAAAAGTTGGTGCGCCAAAGACTTCCTTATTAAAAGCCTCACTGGTTAATTTTTTTAATTTTTCTTTAACCTTTTCTTCTTTTATAGATTTTAAAAATATATCACTTTCGATTTTTAAATTATTTAATAAACTTAATAAGATTTTGGCATTTGATAAATCTTGATTGTCTTTCCAATAAGCTTCAAAAAAAGAATTTAAATATTCTTCTTTCTTTACCTCATCAACAGCAAGATATCCTCTCATTATACTAAGTGAATTGATTGGGAAATTTGAATTCCAATTAAAATCAATATTATTTTTTTTCGCAACTAAATCACAATCATTTTTCATATTTTTCATTTTATATTTATTAAATGCTGGAGCATCAATCCCAGCCAAGTTATGCAGACCACCTAAAAATATTGGTTTATAATTAAATTTAATATTTTTTTCCTTTAAAATTTTTTTATAGGCAATATATGCATAAGGACTTATAATATCGAAGTAAAAATTTATATGATCACTCATATAAACTTATTCTTTTTGCATAAAAGATTCTGATTATCCAATAAACAAATAAACCAATTGGGCCTATTAAATATGAAACAATTAAAGGGAATGATAATAAAATTTTATTAATAAAAAATTTTTGAGAGTCTTTCACTATCCAACCACCAATGAATAAGTTAATTGCTATGAAATGGGTCCAAAAAAGCATTAAGTATAGATGATCTTCAAATAGTCGAGATAGTTCGTTTAATCCAAGATATAGGGAGAAATTTCCATTAAAATCGTACCCAATTAAGTATGATTTGTATAAAATAAAAATATAAACACCACTCAATAAAATGAACGGAAATATAGATGTTACAAAAATTCTATTCAAATGAGACTGAGGAAAAACAATTAATATAAACCAAAAAGGTAGTACACCTAAATTGATCCACATATAAAGTGTCTCAATCGTAAAGTAATTATAAATTTGTTCGATCATTAAAATATATTATATAAAATCTAACAATGATTCCTATAAGAAATAGAAGAAAAACACTTCAAGTAACTGTTGATGAAATGCGTAATTTTGCCTTTGGATATGTTGAAAAGTATGCTCCATCTAAACAACAGCTTAAGACATACTTATTAAAAAAATATATGAAATTATCTGCATCTGATGTCAGAAAGAGAGATGTAAACAAATTAATTGACATTGTTTTATCTGATTTAGAAAAAAATAAATTTATTAATGATAAATTTTATTCAGAAAGTAAGGCAAAAAGTATGATTCAAAGAGGAAATTCAATAAATAAAATAAGAAACTATTTAATAGGCAAAGGTATTGATACCACATTCATTAGAAATACAATAAACAAAATAAAAGAAGATAATTTTGATCAAGATTTTTTTTCTGCAATAAAATTATGTAAAAAAAAAAGAATTGGTCCAGCTAGAACAGAAGATAATAGAACTTTATTTTATAAAAAAGACATTTCATTATTGGCAAGAAAAGGTTTTGACTTTGAAACTTCAAAAAAAGTTATGGATATTGATAAAAGTGAGTATCTTAAAATTATAAATTTACTTTAATTTTTTATCTTTTTCTTCTTGAACAAGTATATTTAATTTATTTCTTATATAGTTTTTTACAAAAACAAAGACTAAAAGTCCAAAAATTGATACCGAAACAATAATTATCAGAATAATTCTTAATTGCTCGTCCATTATAATATATTTTTACTTTTCAAAATTAGACTTGGATTTTTTAAATTTTTTTTTCCATAAAAAATTTTTTTTCCGTCAAAATCAGTAATTGATCCCCCGGAATGTTCCAAAATTGCATGACCGGCAGCAATATCCCATTCGTAAGCTCTAGGTTCAGCGACATAACCATCATACTCTCCAGTTGCAACAACACAGAATTTTAGTGAACTTTTCATTTTAGTATTTTCTACAACACCTAGATAATTATAAATTTTTTGTATTTCAGGTTTAATTTTGTTTGAGTATGAAATAAATTTGAGTTTATCTTTTTTTTTTGAAATTGAGTCACTTATGTTTACAGTTTTACCTCCACTGATTTCAAATGCATTACTCTTACCATAGGAATAAAACATTCTTTTTTTAGACGGTGCATTTATTAAACCTGCAACAGGTTTATTATTAATTATTAAACCTGCGTTTATTGTAAATTCCTCTAAACCATTTATATAATCATATGTACCGTCAATAGGATCAACTAACCAAAAATCTTTTAAATTTGAAATATTTTTATTTTCAGATGTTTCTTCAGAGATAATTGGTATATTAGGAGTTATTTCAGAAATTTTTTTTGTTATTAAATTATTTACTTCTAAATCTCCGTTACTTACAGGAGTATTGTCAGATTTAATTTTTTTAATAAGTCCTTTTTCTCTAAGTTCCAGTGCTAAATTTCCAGCTGATAAAAAACTCTCTACTAAATTTTTAATTATTATCTTTAGATCCATTCTTATTTTCCTAATTTTTTTAACTCTATGTTCTTTGCATTAATCACTTTTTTGCCAGTATTCTCAAAATTTACGGTTACTTTATCACCAATTATTGATTGAACTTGACCAATACCCCATTCTTTTTTATTAGGATTTGTGACTTTGTCACCTGGTTCATAATCTAAAATCATTTAATTTAATTTATATTGTAAATAAGTATAAATACCACCTTATGAATAAAGAATTAAATTCTATTGGTCTTGATAAAAAACCTTCTGATACAACAGTAGTTGTTGCTATGTCGGGTGGGGTAGACTCCTCTACTGTCGCAGGCATAATGAAAATGGAGGGATATAAAGTTATAGGCATAACTTTAAAACTTTATGATGATGGCAAAGAGGCAGTTGCTTCAAAACAATGTTGTTCTGGACAGGATATAATGGATGCAAAAAGAGTAGCTAATAAGTTAGGTATTGAACACAAAATTTTATATTATCAAGATAAATTTAAACAAGGTGTTATAGATAATTTTGTTGAAAGTTACCTAAAAGGTGAAACTCCTATACCTTGTGTTCAATGCAATCAAACAGTTAAATTTAAAGATTTATTTGAGGTATCAAAAGAATTAAAAGCAGATGCTCTAGTCACTGGTCACTATGTAAAAAGTGTTACAGAGAATGAAACTACAAACATGTACAGAGCAATAGATGAAAATAGAGATCAAAGTTATTTTTTATTTAACACAACAAGAGAGCAATTAAATTATTTAAGATTCCCACTAGGTGGAATGTTAAAAAATAAAACTAGAGAGATTGCAAAAAACTTAGATTTAAATGTTGCTGACAAGCCAGATAGTCAAGATATTTGTTTTGTTCCAAGTGGGGATTACGCCTCAGTTATTCAAAAATTTAGACCTGATTCATTTCAAAAAGGAAATATTAAAAATTTAAATGGAGATGTAATCGGTGTTCACGATGGAATTATCAATTTTACAATTGGACAACGTAAAGGAATAAAAGTTTCAGATAAAGAAGCTCTTTATGTATTAAAAATAAACTCTGATAAAAACGAAATTGTAGTTGGTCCTAAAGACAAACTTGGTAAAAAAGAAATAATCTTAAAAAATCTAAATTTATTAACTGATAAGGAAAATTTGAAGCAAAATGTATTTGTAAAAGTAAGATCAACTGGAAAACTATTAGAGGCAAAAGTTGATTTAATTGATGAATTGAGTGCTAAAGTGAATCTTCTAAAATCAGAGGATGGTATTTCACCGGGTCAAGCGTGTGTATTTTATAATCAAGACCAATTTGGTCATAAAGTACTTGGAGGCGGTTGGATTAAAGAATAAAGGAAGTTATTTCTTCTTATTTTTTCTTTTAGCTCTTCTTTTCTTAGACCCTTGTTTTCTACGGCCTCTATGTTTTTTTGGGTAACTCATTTAGTTTTATTTTAATTTTATTGACGTTTTTTATGGGATATAGCATTCTCTTATAAACATATCAAATTTAATTATGAGTAATTCTTTTAAAACATTTCTCAAGCATACAGCTAAAGACTTTCATAATCAGTCAGTTAACCCACCAATTGTAAGGGCATCAACAATCATTTTTAAATCAATGCAAGATATTAGAAAAACACAAAATAAAGCAAAAAAAAACCCAAGAGGGGGTCATTTTGATTATGGAAGGCAAGGCACATCGACAACTTACATATTACAAAAAATTTTAACTAAACTTGAGGAAAGTTATCATACTTTTTTAACACCAACAGGGTTTGGTTCAGTATTTTTAGCTATTTTTAGTGTTACAAGACCTGGTGATGAAATTATTGCAGCTGATCCAGTTTATAGCCCAACAAGACTATTAACTGAAAAATTTTTAAAGGAATTTAATATCAAAACTATCTTTTATGATCCACACAATCTAAAAACATTGGAAAAAAATATAACAAAAAAAACAAAATTAATTTTTGTTGAAAATCCTGGAAGTAATTCTTTTGATTTTCAAGATATAGGAAAAATTTTGACTATTGCTAAAAAACACAAAGTTTTAACGGCTATTGATAATACTTGGGGAACTCCTTACTTCCTGAAACCTATCAAACTAGGTTTTGATATGTCTATAGTTTCAGCAACAAAATATTATTCCGGCCACTCTGACGTAATGGGTGGCTCATTAGCAGTTAATAAAAAAGTATTTCCAAAAGTTAAAGCTGCAGAGAGAATAACAGGATTAAGATTGGGGCCTGATGATGCATATTTAATCACCAGAGGTCTAAGAACTTTAGATGTTAGGCTAGATAGACATAGAGAAAATGCGAAAAAAGTTGCTCAATTTTTATCAAAATTTAAAAATATTAAATTACTTTACCCATACAAAAAAAACTCCCAAAATTTTAGAATGTGGAAAAAATACTACTCAGGAGCTTCAGGTTTGATGGGTTTAAAAATAAAATGTAAAAATATAAATTCCATTAGAAAATTTGTAAATTCATTAAAGTTATTTGGTTATGGTTATAGCTGGGGTGGTTTTGAAAGTCTGGCTTTACATCAAGAATATAGAGAAACTGGAAATAGAAAATTTTTAAATTTAGCTAAGGATGAGCACCTGGTTAGACTTCATATCGGATTAGAAGATCCTAATGACTTAATTAATGATCTTAAAAAGGCTTTAAAATTTATAAAATAATATTGTGAATAATTTTTTTTCAAATAAAGCTGCATTTATAACTCTTATAGCATGCTGCTTAGTGGTTATAATATCTTTAGGAATTAGACAAACTTTTGGATTGTTTTATTTTGATTTTTCAACAGATTTAGACATAACAATTTCACAATTTGGATTTGCCATGGGATTACAATTATTTCTATGGGGAGCTTTTAATCCTTTATTTGGAGTTATTACAGATAAGTATGGCGGTAGTATTGCAATCTTTATAGGATTTTTATTTTATTTAGCAGGAGTACTACTTTTTTATTTAGGATTTAACACTGGTGTTAATTTTATATATACAATAGGAATTTTAATTGGTGTGGGTCTTGGATCTACTGCTATTAGTATTCCAGTATCTGTAGTAGCAAAACATTATCCTTCTTCAAAAAGGACGATGGCTACAGGAATAGTTACAAGCGCTGGATCTTTTGGATATTTTGTTTCTCCAATATTTGTAAGTTATTCCTTAAGTGAAAATGGCTGGGAACCTACAATGCTATATTTTTGTTTTTTATTAGGATTAGGTTTGTTAGTTGCTTTGTTTATTAGCACTCCCAAAATACCAATTGGTAGTGATCAGAATAACAATCAAACAGCAACAGAGGCTTTAAAAGAAGCACTTTCAAATAAAAGTTTTATTTATCTAACTTTAGGATTTTTTGTTTGCGGATGGCATATTGCTTTAGTAGCAACTCACATACCAACTTAT
Organism: uncultured Pelagibacteraceae bacterium; assembly: GCA_902622655.1. GTDB lineage: Bacteria > Pseudomonadota > Alphaproteobacteria > Pelagibacterales > Pelagibacteraceae > Pelagibacter. The sequence continues at coordinate 6,471 of CACNQY010000025.1, forward strand.
ATGATGGACAATGGTTTGCCGGATTGGTGTGCTACAACTGTGCTATCATTAATTGGTCTTTTTAATATGATTGGAACGATAGTTAGCGGTTATTTAGCAACAAGATATAGTAAAAAATATATTTTAAGTTCAATTTATTTGTTAAGAGGGGTTTCGATAATTATTTTTATTTTTTTTCCACCAAGTGTAATTAACTCTATTATCTTTGGAATAACCTTTGGTTTTTTGTGGTTATCTACGGTGCCACCAACTAATGGAATAGTTGCTCACATATTTGGAACTAAATATGTTGGAATGCTGTATGGAATTGTATTTGTCAGTCATCAAATTGGATCTTTCTTAGGCGCATATCTGGGTGGAGTATTCTATGAATTGAATGGAAATTTTGATTATGCATGGTACGGATCTATCGCATTATCAATTTTTGCAGGTTTGATACATTTGCCAATAAAAGAGAGAGTAATTGAGAGAATTCAACCAGTATAAGTTAAAATTCAATCCTTATTTAGAGGATCTTTATCAATCAGACAAACCGCTGATTATTTATAAAGTAGATGAGGGATATAATATTTACACAGATTTTTCAAAAAAGATTATTTTGACAAAAAAAAATGTACATAAATTTCTTAATTCGTTAGAAAAAAAAAAATATAAAAAAGAAACAGATTTATATCTTGGTTTTTTTGGCTATGAAATTTTATGTAATTTAATAGGTATTAATTTGAAGAATAAAAAAAGAATAAATTTTTACAAAGGAATATTTTACAAACCTGAAACAATAATTAAAATTAGAAAAGATATTAAAATTATAACTAATATTAAAAAAAATAAATTCAATTATCAATTCAATAAAACTCAAATATTAAGTCCTTTTAAGATTAATATTTCTTATGCAAAATATAAAAAAATATTTGAGTTATTTTCAAAAAAAATAAGACAAGGTGAAACCTACCAAATTAAAATTTGTACAAAATATAAAAACAAATCATTAATTAATTCTATTAATTTTTTTTGGAAATTAATGCGTGTAAATGCTTCCCCAGAGTCATTTATGATAAAAGATAAGGATTACTCAATAGTAAGTTGCTCGCCAGAGACGTTAATTGATAAGAAAAAAAATAAAATTATAACAAAACCAATAGCTGGAACTTTTAAGAAAAAATTATTATCCAATAAGAATATAGCTCTTAAATATTTCAAAAATAATGAGAAAGAAACCAAAGAACACAACATGATAGTTGATATGGAAAGAAGCGATTTATCTAAAATTTGTAAACCAGGAAGTGTTAAAATATTAAAAAAAAAATACGTTGAGGAATATAAGCATCTTTTTCATTATGTTACTTCAATTGGTGGGATATTAAATAAAGAAACAAAATTAGTTGATATCATTAAAGCAATGATGCCTGGAGGATCTGTAATTGGATGCCCTAAAATAAAAACTTTAGAACTTTTAAACAACCAGGAAAAAGAAAGTAGAAATATTTTTACAGGAAGTTTTGGATTCATTAAATTTAATCAAGATATGAAGTTTAATATAATTATTAGATCTATATTAAATTATAAAAATCAGTCTGAGATCTCAGCTGCATCTGGTGTAGTACTAGATAGCTCACCAAAAAAAGAGTTCAATGAAAATTATATTAAAGCTAAATCTTTACTAGAGTTATTTAAATGATTTATATAATTGATCATCAAGACTCTTTTACTTGGAATGTTGTTCATCAATTTGCAAAATTTGATAAAGTAATTTGCACAAACTATTATGAGGTAAATGATAAATTACTTAATAAAAGTAGTGTGATCGTTTTATCACCAGGACCTGGAGCACCAAAGGATTATCCCGCTACTTCAAAAATTTATAAAAAATACAAAGGACGGAAAAAAATAATTGGTATTTGTCTTGGTTATCAAATGATTTTACATAATGAAGGAGGCAAAATAATACAGCAAAAAAAAATTTATCATGGTTTTCAATCGAAAATAAAAACAAATAATCAAAGTAAAATCTTTAAAAACAATCAACAGTTTAAAGTTGGAAGATATCATTCATTAAAACTAATGGAGCCGTTTAAATCTAATTCAATTAAAATAACTATGAGATGTAGTAAAACAAAAATACCAATGGGACTTGAAGATAATCAAAATAAAATATATGGATTTCAATTTCATCCAGAATCTTTTTTAACAGAAAATGGCAACACTATTATTAAAAAAATCTTATCAGCTTAGCAATCTTAAAGAAGTTGCTTTCAAAAACCTTTGGGGATCTAGAGGTGTATTTACTACTATGCGAATGATTGGAAAACCTCCTAAGTTAATACTTTTAAAACCACATATAGGGAACTTAATAAAATCGACAAAAAAATATGGAATAAAAAAAAGAAATTTAAAAAATATTATTAATGATTTGATTAAC
>CACNQY010000026.1 GCA_902622655.1 uncultured Pelagibacteraceae bacterium
CGTCAGTTCCAAAAAATATATCAAATAGTTGTTTAATATTTGATGAAAGATATCTCTGGTATAAACATGCAAAAAAAACTGAAAAAAAATGGGGTACGCCAGTTTATTTACAACTTGCTATTATTAAGATGGAATCTAGTTTTAATAGGTTTGCAAAGCCACCAAGACAAAAATTATTTAAAGTAGTGCCTTACAAAAGACCCTCAAGCTCTTTCGGATATTCACAGGCAGTAAAAGGAACATGGAAACAATACAAGGATGAAACTGGAAAAAAGTTTGCAACAAGAACAAGATTTAAAGATAGTGTCGATTTTATTGGTTGGTATACAAATAAAACTGAAAAAATTTTAAAAGTTTCAAAGAAAGATGCTTTCAAGCAGTATATCGCATATCATGAAGGTTGGGGGAATTATAAAAATTACAGAAATAATAAAAAAGTAATTAATTTAGCAAAAAAGGTAGAAAAACAATCTAATATTTATAAGCAACAATTATCAGAATGTAAAAATTCTTTATCAACTTCAAAATATATTATTTTTTAGTTTAATTGTTTTTTTAATTCAATATCTACAGCATCAATACGTTTAGTATTTTTTGCAAGTGCCAAATACATTGTTGGAGTTACATATAAAGTAAAGAAAGTAGAAATTATCATTCCTCCTAAAATTGTAGAACCTACAGCTAATCTAGAGCCTTCACCTGCGCCGGGGCCAATGTTTCCTATAACCAATGGAAGCATTGCTATCATCGTACTCATAGATGTCATTATGATAGGCCGAATTCTAAGCTGACAGGCTTTAATTATAGCATCTTGAATTTTAACTCCTGTTGTTCTTATTTGATTTGTATAATCTACAATTAGAATACTATTCTTTGTAGAAATACCAATGAGTATAATTAAAGCTATTTGTGAAAATATATTGACTGAACTGTTTAAAAATAAAATAAATACTAGCCCACCAAATACGGCTAGAGGGACAGTTAAAATTATTATAAATGGATGAATGAATGAATTAAATGTTGCTGCCATAACTAAATAAGCGGTTAATAAAGCAAGGGCAAATATTAAGTATATTTCATTTGTTGTTTCTTTTAACTCTTCAGATTTTCCTTTCCATGTGATTTGATTTTGAGGAGCAACTTTAATCATTATATTTTCTAAGTATTTTATTGCCTCTGTTAGAGTGTAATCTTCTGCCAGAGCAGCAGAAATTGTAACAGCTCTTTGACGATTATATCTTGGGAGTGCCTCAGCAGTACCTTTTTCTTTAAACTCAACTAAACTTGCAACGGACACAAGTTTACCTGTTGTTTCAGATCTTACAAAAATTTTTGATAAACCATCTTTATCTCTTCTATCTGCTAAATATTGTTGTAAAATAATTGGATATTCTCTTCCTTCTTTACTAAAAGTTGTTACCCTTTTTCCTCCATAAAGAGTTTCTAAAGTTCTACCTATATTCTCTGTAGAAACACCCAGATCATTTGCTCTATTTTTATTTGTGATTAATTTAACCTCAGGTTTATTTTTCGTGTAATCACTCTCAACACGGAACATATTTCTATTTTTTCTCAATTCTCTCAAAACATTATTTTGAATTTCCTCTAATTCCTCATAATTAGATCCATATATAACCATTTGAACTGGTTTATTATAACTAGATACTCTTATTGATTGAGGTGAAATTGGAAAAGCAAAAGTCTCAGGGACAGAAACTACTTGTCCGATTGCCTCTCTAAGAATTGTTTGGCTATTTTTTTCTCTATTTTTCCATTCGTCTAACAAAGCAATTATAATAAATGTATTATAAGTTGTTGCTGATTTACCAAAACCTGGAACTCTCATTATAAGTCTTTCGTAAGGACTGTTTTCAGCTTGTAATAATTTTAAAATTCTACCTTCAATTATTTGTGCTTTTTCCTGAGTATACTCAAATGAACTACCTTCATCTGTGGATCCTATGATTAGGTAAGCACCCCTATCTTCCATTGGTAATAACTCTTTTTTTGAAAAACTTAGAAGATATGCAGATGCAGCAACGATAAAGATAATAAATATTGATATAGTCTTTTGTCTATTAATCCAATAACTTAGTGAATTTATATAAAATTTAGTAAAAGATTTAAATCCATTGTTAAATTTTTTAACAAAGAAATTAATTTTTTCTTTCTTGTTTAAAAATTTACTCCCAAGCATTGGTGATAGAGTTAATGCAACAAAAGATGAAACTACTATAGAGAAAGAAAGTGCAATAGCTGTTTCTTTAAATAATGTTCCTGAAATACCTTTTATAAAAATTAAAGGTAAAAAAACAGCAATTAAAATTAAAGTGGTTGCAATTATTGCAAAAGTAATTTGCTTAGAACCTTTGTAAGCTGCTACTAATGGTGTTTCACCGTTTTCAATTCTGGTGTAAATTGCATCAGTCATAATTACAGAGTCGTCTGTTATTATTCCTATAGCGAGAATAAAACTTAAGAGAACAAAGATATTAATTGAAAGATCAAATATATATAATCCAAGAAATGATCCTATAATACTAACTGGCAAAGCTACAGCAGGCACTATCACCGCTTTAAGATTGCCAAGAAAAAGATATATAATTAAAACAACTAAAATAAATGCAATAACTAAACTTTTATATACTTCTTCGATTGCAGCACCAATATAAGTTGCTCTGTTAAATGCTATTTCTAATTTTAATCCATCTGGTAAAGATTTATTAAGTTCTTTGATTTTAACTTTTATTTGTTTAGATAGTTCAACTGTTGATGCTCCACTTTTAGCGTAGATTCCAATTCCCACGGTTTTTAAATCTACTGCATTTTTTCTCTGTGCAGTGAATAAAGTTTTTTCTGAAACAGGTCCAAATTCAACATTTGCAACATCAGAAAGGATTATTACTTTGTCTTTATTTTTTCTCAGAGGCAGCTGTTTTATTGCATCTATGTTAGTATAGGATTTATCAATATTTAGCGTTAAATCTTTATTATTAGCCTCCAATGTACCTGCTGGAAGGTTAATATTTTCATTTCTTAAAGCTCTTTCAACCTCTTGAATTGTAAGATTATTGGCAGCTAATTTTATTGGATCTATCCAGACTCTGACACTAAGTTCTCTCAATCCACCAACTAAAATTCTCCCAACATTTGGAACACTTGAAAATGCATCGATTAGATATCTTTCAGCATAATCTCCAAGATCCAGATCGTTCCATGTAGGAGAAGAAAGTCCAACCCACATTGTAGTTGTAAAACCTGCAGCCTGTTTTAAAATTTGTGGTGCATTTGCTTCACTTGGTAAATTATCTACAACACGCGCCACCCTTTCTCTAATGTCATTGGCAGCATCATCTAAATCTATATCTGTATTAAATTGTATATCAATTCTACTTGTTCCATTTAAAGAATTTGAATCAATGTTTTTAATACCTTCTGCACCACAAATTTTAAAACAGGCTGCAGGTTTTACAACTACAATGTGGGTTGGACTTTCTTCTCCTACATGGAACGATCTGGATCTTGGAGATTATGCTGAAAGATATCTGGAAGTTCTCTTACTGGAAGCTCAGAAAAAACAAATATACCAAAAATAATTAAGATTAAAGACATGACCCAAGCTACCACTGGTCGTTTGATACTTACTTCGGTTATATACATTTAATTATTTTTTCTTTTCTTCCGGTTTTTTAAAAATATTTTTAAACCAATCAAATTTACCTTTTTTTACCTCAGTCTTTTTTGTTTTATCTTTTTTACCCCAGCTAGAATTTGCCTGTTTTTTTTTGGCACCCTTTTCAATAGGTCTGATTGTTAAATTTGGTCTAACTTTCTTTGTACCTTCTGCAACAATTTTATCTCCATTGCTTAATCCATCTAATATTTCAACATATCCCAAATATCTATCACCTATCATCACTTTTGTTTTCATTACTTTATTTTTTTCATTAACTTTATAAATAAAAATGTTTTCACCCTCGACTATTGTACTTGTATCAGGTGCACTTAAGCTATTTCTTATATCGTACTTAATTGAAATTTCTAGAAACGATCCTGGAAGTATTTCTCCAGAAGTGTTATCCATTTTTATCCTAGTTGCTAAGGCTCTCTTATCTTCACTAATCCTGCTAGCGAATGAGTCTACTTCACCTTTGTAAATTTTATTTTTATAACCAGAAAATTTTATATCAACTGGTAAACCAACTTTAATAAATGGTACAAAAATTTCAGGTATATCTACATCACAATATATTGAACTAGAGTCCTCAAGGTTAATTAAGATAGAAGACTTTGAAACCTCTATATCCTCAGAAAACTCCCGTTTTCCAATAATTCCATCAAATTGAGCAATTATTTTTCTATTTTTAAGATCAGCAATTACATCTCCTTTTTTAACTTTTTCATTGAAATTTATTGGTTTTAATATTTCATATTTTTCAATTTTATATGATTGTGTTTGAATTGGAGTTGCGGTTCCATAGGTACTGATAACATTTTCAAAAACTCTTTCTTGTGTAGTAGTTACTATTATTCCTGGTGGTGGTCTTTTACTGAATTTTTTTTTGAAATGATTTCCAATCATTGTTCTTCCAATAATCACTGTAGCGATAATTAGAAAAAATATAATTACTATACTTGTGACTTTTGTAGATGTTTTCATTAATTAACTCTTTCCATACTCTGACCATGAGCCATCGTATATTGACGGCATATACTTATCATTTATTAAGGAATAAGCCAGTGCCAATACACTAGCTGTTACCCCTGAACCACATGAAAATACTATATTTTTTTTAAAGTCAAATTTGAGTGTCTTAAATTTTTCTTGGATTTTATCTTTACTTATAAAACTGTGGTTTTCATCAATTAATTCATAAAAGGGCAAACAAAAAGAATTTTTTATAGAACCGCTTCTTAAACCTTTTCTTGGCTCCGCAACTTTTCCTTCAAATCTTTCTCTGCTTCTTGCATCTACAACATTAAATTCTTTTAAATCAATGTTTTCATCTATCTGCTTTTTATTTTTAACAAGCTCCTTATTTTCTTTGCATAAATATGTGGAAGTTTTAGTTATCACTTTTTTGTTATCTGTAGCCTTATGTTCTTTTTTCCATTTTTTTAGTCCACCATCGAGTACATGAACTAGCTTTGGATCATGTCCATAATAAATTAAATTGAACCAACACCTACAAGAGCTAATTACATCAGAGTTATCGTAAACTACAATTCGATCATTATTTTCTATTCCCATTTTACCCATTATTTTTTCCCAAGATTTAGGATCAGTAAGCATATGAGGTAAATCAGTGTCTAGTTTTGAATTTTTATCTAAATCAAAAAAAATAGCATTTGGAATATGTTCCTCGTTATATTCATCAAAACCATTTCTTTGGGTTTGGGGCATATGCCACGAGGCATCGATAATTTTTACCTTTTCAATATTATTTTCTAACCATTCGGTATCAATCAAGGACATTTTACCTTTTTTCCAAATATCTTTGATGATATTCTTCAGCTGGACAATAATTTTTAACTAAAGAAGTTTTTGTTACAACTTTTCCTGATAATTTTACGTTTTCTTGTTTTATCATTTTTTCAGCAATATTTTTTTGTTGATCATTTAAATAAAATATTTCACTTCTGTACTGAGTTCCAAAGTCTGGTCCCTGGGAGTTCAAAGTTGTTGGGTCATGAATTTCAAAATAATATTCAAGAACTTTCTCATAAGATATAACTTTAGGATCAAAATCTAGTTTCACTACTTCGGCATGATTTGTCGTGCCAGTACAAACTTCTTTATAATTAGTTTCAGCATTATGACCTCCGCAATAACCTACTTCTGTTTTTATAACACCGTTAAGTTTGCTAAATTTTATTTCAGGTCCCCAAAAACATCCTAATCCTAATATTGCTATTTCCATTGATAAAATACTTAATTAATTTAAAGATAATCATATGTTGTCAAAAAATCAATTAGGCTTTTTTTACATGTTTATATCTGTATGTGCTTTTTCACTAATGGATTTAATTGTTAAATGGTCTGATGATTATCCAGTAGGACAAGTATTATTCTTTAGAGGTTTTTTTGGAATTATTCCGTTATTATTTTTAATTCCAAAGGATAGATACTTTGATTTCTATAAAACAGCAAGGCCAATGCTGCATTTTAAAAGATGTTTAGCAGGACTTATTGCATTGGTATCTATTTTTATTGCATTGAGAAATTTACCTTTAGCTACGGTGGTTAGTATTACTTTCGCGGCTCCAATATTTACTACAATATTCTCAATTTTTTTATTAAATGAAAAAGTTGGCTTATACAGATGGTTAGCAGTAATTGTTGGATTTATTGGTATAATTATAATCTCTGAGCCTGGTTTTAGTTCTCTAAATTTATATTATATTTACCCAATAATTTTTTGTTTAGGGCTGTCATATGTTGCTATTGCAATAAGAAAATTATCTTCTACAGAGCCTGTTTGGTTAATAAGTTTTTTCTTTTCATTTTCTATAATGATTTTAAGTTTTTTCTCTTTTTACCAAAAATGGATTATCCCAAGTTTTATAGATTTATTTTTATTATCAATGGTAGGAATTTTAGGAGGCCTAGCAAATCTATGGTTATCTCAATCTTATAAATTATCAGAAGTCAGTTTAGTAACACCACTAAAGTATCTTGCTTTAGTTTTTGCGATTATTTTTGGATATTTTATTTGGGATGAAATTCCAACTTCAAAGACATTGATTGGTGCATTGCTAGTTATTTTTTCTTCATTTATTATCTTCAGACGTGAATTGGTTTTAAAAAACAAAATATCTATAACAAGAAATGAGTAAAAGCCCAAAATATTGGAATAAAGCAAAAAAGTTTTTATCTAAAAAAGATAAAACTATGTCTTTATTGATAAAAAATTATAAGTCTCCCTCTGAGACAATTCTTACCTCTAGAAAAGATGTATTCTTCTCTCTTTGTAAAAGTATAATAGGTCAACAAATTAGTGTTGCAGCCGCTAACGCAGTCTTTCTAAAATTTAAAAAAAAATGTAAAAATAAAATTAATGCTACAACTGTTAATAAATTAACTAGTGTGCAACTAAAAAGTTGTGGTTTAAGCAGACAAAAAGTTAAAGGAATAAAAAGTTTAGCAAAGCAAGTGCTAAATAAAAACTTTAATCCTAAGATCATTCCAAAAATGTCAGATGAAGATGCTATTATTTATCTTTCTCAACTTAGACAAATAGGAAGATGGTCAGCAGAAATGATCCTACTATTCACTTATAATCGTCCTAATATTTGGCCAATTCAAGATATTGGATTACTAAGGGCTATCTCTAAAAATTATAATAAAAAATATCTACCACCCGAAAGTTATGTTAGTTACCTGAATAAAAAATTTTCACCTTACTGTTCAGTAGCAACATGGTATCTTTGGAGAAGTATTGATCCTGAACCTATTCAATACTAAAGCCCTCAATAACTTGCATATGCCTAACAGTGGTACCTTTAGCTAAACTCCATCCAGCTTGGTACTCTTGAGAGTCATGACACGCTATTGCCTTTTCATAGCTTGGAAACTCCCATACGACAGTTTTAATAAAATCCTCACCGTTATATGTTTGATGTTCACCACCTCTTATCAGTGGCACTCCACCAAAACTCTTTATTATAGGAATTACAGCCTCTGAGTATTTTTTTAAGTTTTCTTGATTTTCAACTTTTGAATATAAGCTAATCCAGTAACCTTTTTTCATTAAATTAATTTAAAATTTTAATAATTTGAGTTCAATAATAATTTGTTTGTTTCAGAGACTAATTGGGCGACAATCGACAAAGCAATTTCAGGTGTAGATTTACCTCCAAATTTTATCCCTATTGGACCATGTATAGATCCAATTGCTTTTTCATCAAATCCAGCTTCTTTTAATCTTTTACATCTATTTTCATGTGTTTTTTTACTCCCTAAAGCCCCTATATAAAAAAATTTATTTTTTAGAGCATAATTTAATGCTGGATCATCAATTTTTGGGTCATGTGTTAATGTAATTAATGCAAAATTTGAGCTTGTTTCAATTTTTTCTAAAGCATTATTGGGCCATTCATTTATTATTTTAACATTTTTAAATCTTTGTTCAGTTGTAAAATATTTTCTTGGATCAAT
>CACNQY010000027.1 GCA_902622655.1 uncultured Pelagibacteraceae bacterium
TACCAGAATTCCAATAACCTTTTTTCTTTATAATTTGTTTAGCTTTAGATTCTTTTGGTTTTTCAATAAATCTTGTTACTTTATTAATATTTCTATTAATTTTTTTGGTTAAAAAATAACCATATTCGCTAGAAGGTGAAGTTGGTTTTATACCAAATATAAATATATTTTGATCGCTTAAGTTCTTTTTATTTTTGTTAATTGCCTTATTAAAAATACTCATTTTTTCAATCAAATGGTCTGCTGTAAAAAACATTAAAGGTTGATTGTCAGGTATATCTTTAATTAATGCCGTGCTTAATATAGCTGGTGCAGTATTTCTTTTTGCTGGCTCTAGAACAATTTTATATTTTCTTATTTTAAGTTTTTTAAGATGCTGTTTTACTTGTTTAAGATATTTTTTATTTGTACTTATAACTGGAGCATCAAATATAGATGCATTTGTTCTCTCAAGTGTTTTTCCAAGTAAAGTCCAATTACCAAAATCAATAAACTGTTTTGCTTGATGATTTTTAGAATTTGGCCAAAGTCGAGTTCCAGCACCTCCACACAATATTACTGGACGAATTTTCATTAAATCTCTGAATAATCCTTAACTTCTTTTTTCTTACCTGGATGTGTTGGTGCTCCTAAATATGCTGGACCAACAGTTTGAGCATATTTCCATAAAGTACCAGATCCAAAATCTGATTTTCTAGCTTTCCATTTTCTTTTTCTTGTAGCCATTTCTTTTTTAGAAAGCCTTACGTTGATAGTTCCTTTTTTAGCATCGATATCAATGATATCTCCTGTACGTAAAAGGCCTATGGGACCCCCTAGAGCGGCTTCAGGGCCCACGTGACCAACACAAAAGCCTCTTGTAGCCCCAGAAAACCTACCATCAGTAATAAGAGCTACTTTCTCCCCTTTTCCCTGTCCATAGATTGCACCAGTTGTTGATAACATTTCTCTCATACCTGGACCTCCAACTGGTCCTTCATATCTAATTATAATTACATCACCATCATTATACTTTCTACTTTGAACAGCTTTCATCGCGCTTTCCTCATTATCAAAGCATCTTGCTTTTCCAGTAAATTGTAATTTTGCTAATCCAGCAACTTTAACAATTGCACCTTCAGGTGCTAAGTTTCCTTTTAATCCAACAACACCTCCTGTTGGAGATAATGGATTTTTATAAGATCTCATTACTTTTTGTTTAGGATTAAATTTAATACTTTTTAAATTTTCCTTCATAGTTTTTCCTGTAACAGTCATACAATCACCATGAATATATCCACCTTCATATAAAGTTTTTAATAACATCGGAACACCACCTGCTAACCACATATCTTTTGCAACATATTTTCCACCTGGTTTTAAATCTGCGAGATATGGAGTTTTTTTAAAAATTTTAGCTACATCCATTAAATCAAATTTAATTCCTGCTTCATTTGCAATAGCAGGTAAATGTAAACCTGCATTAGTAGATCCACCTGTAGCAGCAACAACAGTTGCAGCATTTTCTAAAGCTTTTCTTGTAACAATATCTCTTGGTTTAATTCCTCTTTTCAAAAGGTTCATAACCATTTTACCACTAGCTTTTGCATATTTATCTCTTTCTTCATATGGGGCCGGTGTTCCTGCTGAATAAGGTAAAGCTAATCCAATTGCTTCAGATACACATGCCATTGTATTTGCAGTAAATTGTCCACCACAAGCACCTGCACTTGGACAAGCAACTAATTCTAATTTTCTGAGTTCTGCGGCTGACATTTTGCCAGATGAATGTTTTCCAACAGCTTCAAACACATCTACTACTGTTACGTCTCTACCTTTGTATCTACCTGGAAGAATTGATCCACCATATATAAATACACTTGGTACGTTTAATCTAACCATAGACATCATTAGACCTGGTAAAGATTTATCACACCCAGCAATACCAACTAATGCATCATAACAATGGCCTCTAACCGTAAGTTCAGCAGAATCTGCAATTACTTCTCTGGATATCAATGAAGACTTCATACCTTCATGACCCATTGCAATACCGTCTGTAACGGTAATTGTACAAAATTCTCTTGGAGTTCCACCATTAGCTCTAACACCTTTTTTAACTGATTGAGCTTGTCTCATTAAGGCTATATTACATGGTGCTGCCTCATTCCACGTAGAAACCACACCAACAAAGGGTTTTGCTACATCTTTCTCAGTTTCTCCCATAGCATAATAAAACGATCTATGAGGAGCTCTATCTGCTCCTAACGATGTATGTCTACTTGGAAGTTTCTTTTTATTGAATTTAGCCATTATATACCCTTTATTGTTACTGATATTTTCTCAATATCATTCTTTAAATTATTATAATTATTTTTTTCTTGTTCAACAATCTCTTTTGGAGCTCTATCTACAAAACTTTTATTCTCTAATCTTTGAGATATTTTATTCATCTCTTGCTCTAATTTACTTTGTTTATTTGTTAAATTTTCTTTTATTAATTTTAAATCAACATCTTTATCAAAATAAACCTTAAACAAATCTCCAGAAACAACCATTGTAGCAGCTGGTTTATCTAAATCTTTGTGTAGTATAGTATTTATTCTGCCAAGTTTCTTAAGAATAATTTCATTTGTATTAATAAAATCTTTTTGATTTTTATTAATATTGCTTATTGATACATCAATAAATGAACCCGGACTCACATTTAGCTCATTTTTAAATGATCTAATTTCTGAAATAATTTTAATGATATTATCAACCTGTTCAGTACTGCTGTCCTTATTTATTTCGCCAGATAGCCAGTTTTTTAACATTAAATAATCGCTACCATCATTATCAAATTTGTTTCTGAGCCAAATTTCCTCAGTAACAAAAGGAATAAAAGGATGTAGTAAAATCAAAATTTGTTTGAATACAAAAGATGATACCTTTTTAACCTCTGCTTTGGCCTTTTCATCTTCTGAAAAAAGTATAGTTTTAGATAGTTCTAAATACCAGTCACAATAAGAATGCCACGCAAATTGATAAGCATTTTTAGCAGCTTCATCAAATCTATAATCTTCAAGATTTTTTTCTATTTTATTTTTTGTTTCAACAAGTTCTGAATAAATCCATTTGTTAATATTTATATTTAAACTAGGAACTTTATCTATATCTTTAAAATCACACTCGTTAGTAATTAAAAAATTATTTGCATTCCATAATTTATTTAAAAAATTTCTATAACCTTTCACTCTATCTTCAGAGAGTTTTACGTCTGTTCCTGGTGATGCCATCGATAACAGAGTAAACCTAAGTGCATCAGCACTATATTTTTCAATTAAATCTAAAGGATCAATTACATTCCCTTTGGATTTGGACATTTTCTGTCCCTTCTCATCTCTAACCAGTGCATGAACATAAATATCTTTAAATGGTTCTTTATTTAAAAACTCAGTACCAAACATGATCATTCGAGCAACCCAGAAAAATATAATATCAAAACCTGTAACTAATACAGATGTAGGATAAAATTTATCTACATATTTTTTATCATCAGGCCAACCAAGTGTTGCAAAAGGCCATAAGCCAGATGAGAACCAAGTATCTAAGACATCTGGATCTCGATTTAATTGAACGTCTTCCCCGTAATGTTTTTTAGCTTGTTGTTTTGCATCATCTTCATTTTCAGCAACAAAAATTTTTTCATCAGGACCATACCAAGCTGGTATTTGATGTCCCCACCAAAGCTGTCTTGAAATACACCATGGTTCAATATTATTCATCCATTGGAAATAAGTTTTCGACCAATTTTCAGGAAAGAAATTTGTTTTTTTTGAGTTAACAACTTCTTTAGCTTTAACTGATAATTTGCCAGCATCTGCAAACCACTGTTCTGTTAAAAAAGGTTCAATTATTGAATTAGATCTATCACCATAAGGAACTTTGTTTTTAATATTTTCTTCTTTTACAAAAAATTCTTTTTCTTTAAGTTCTTTTAAAATTCTTTTTCTAGCTTCAAGCCTATCAAGACCAACATATTCTTTTGGGGCATTTTCATTTATTTTACCTGCTTCAGTAAAAATATTTATGATTTCTAAGTTATTTCTTTGACCTACATCATAGTCATTAAAATCATGTGCTGGAGTTATTTTTAATGCACCTGTTCCTTGTTCAGGATCTGCATAATCATCTTCGATAATTTTAATTTTTCTTCCAACAATTGGAATAGTCACTGTTTTTCCAGCAAAGGATTTAAATCTTTCATCATTTGGATTTACAGCTATTGCAGTATCACCAAGCATTGTTTCAGGTCTTGTTGTTGCAATTGTTATAAATTCATCTGTTTCATCTATAGGATATTTTATGTAATAAATTTTAGAATTTACTTCTCTTTGATCTACTTCTAGATCTGAAATTGCTGTTTTTAAAACCGTATCCCAATTAACTAATTTCTTATCTTTGTAGATTAAACCTTTGTTATAAAGATCTACAAAAACCTTAATTACTGACTTGGATAAATTCTCATCCATTGTAAAGGCGTTTCTTGACCAGTCACAAGAACAACCTAGTTTTTTTAGTTGATTGATTATTATGTCTCCATATTGATCTTTCCACTCCCAAACTTTTTCAATAAATTTTTCTCTACCTATTTCATTTTTATCAACCTTTTCAGAAGACAACTTTTTTTCTACTAAAGCCTGTGTGGCAATTCCTGCATGGTCTGTACCTGGTTGCCATAAAGTTTCAAAATTATTCATCCTGTGATAACGGACTAATAAATCTTGGATAGAATTATTCAGAGCATGACCCATATGCAAACTACCAGTTACATTTGGTGGAGGAATTACAATTGAGAATTTTTTTGAGTTTTCTTTAGGCTTAAAAAGACCATTTTTTTCCCAATAAGAATAGATTCTATTTTCAACATCAGAATGTATATATTTATCACTACTCATTAGTGTTAAAGTTTATAATTTAATAATCTAAATTAACAATAATCAATTTGGATCGTTATTTAATAGACTAATAGAAAAAATTTAATATAAAAAGGCATCTGTGGCTATTAACCAAAAATAAGATGGCAACGTGGCGGAATGGTTACGCAGAGGATTGCAAATCCTTGTATCCCGGTTCGATTCCGGGCGTTGCCTCCAAAAAAAATCTTGTTTTAGTTATAAAAAAAAGTAAGTTGGATTTTTTACATTCCTCGGTAGCTCAGTTGGTAGAGCAGTTGACTGTTAATCAATTGGTCGCAGGTTCGAGTCCTGCCCGAGGAGCCAGAAATAAATCAAACATTTTAAAAAATTAATATGGGGTCAGATACAAATTAATTTTAAATTGCTTTAGAAATTCCTGATCCAGATATTTGTAGAGATTTATTAAATTTTATTTTTTGATCAGCATTAAGTTCTGAATATAGTTTAACTAAAAAATTATAATTAACATTCATATGACCTTCTTGCGATTTTTCTAAATTAACTAAATATTCTGAAAAATCTTCAAAAAAATAATTAATTGGTACTTTTAAATAATTAGAAAGTTGAAGTAACCTAATTGAACTCACGCCATTAGTACCTTTTTCATATTTTTGAATTTGTTGGAAAGTTACATTAATTGCTTTTGCTACTTTAGTCTGAGTTAAACCTAAAGCTAATCTTCTTAGTTTAAGCTTATTGCCTAAGTGTTTGTTGAAATTATCTTCCATTAAGACCCCTCTTAATTAAATTATAAAAGGACATTGAACAAATTAATTATTGTTACTGCAATAAAAAAATTTATTTTTTTTCATGAAAATTTAAGAAAACCAAAATATTGTCAAGCATAAGATCATCGTATAAGGAAGATTTTTAAATTGATTTATCTTTAATTTTAGGCCTAAAATAATAAATTTATAATATCTGACTTAAAAATAGCTTAGTTCTTTCACTCTTTGGATTAGCAAAAAACTCTTTTGTATCAGCTTTTTCAACAATCATACCTTCGTCCATAAAGATCATTTTATCCGCAACTTCTTTAGCAAAACCCATTTCGTGTGTGACAACAATCATTGTCATCCCCTGATTAGCTAAATTAACCATTACATCTAGAACTTCTTTGATCATTTCTGGGTCTAAAGCAGAGGTAGGTTCGTCAAATAACATTATTTTAGGCTCCATACAAAGAGCTCTTGCAATAGCAACTCTTTGTTGTTGTCCTCCTGACAATTGTCCAGGAAATTTATGCGCTTGATCTAATATTTGAACTCTTTCTAAATGTTTCAGAGCTAATTCTTCAGCTTCTTTTTTGGGCATTTTTTTAACCCAAATTGGTGCAAGTGTACAATTATCTACAATTGATAAATGCGGGAATAAATTAAATTGCTGAAACACCATCCCTACTTCAGCTCTAATTTGTTCAATATTTTTAGTATCTTCTGTCAACGAATTACCATCAACAATTATATCTCCTTGCTGATGTTCCTCTAGTCTATTAATACATCTTATTAATGTTGATTTGCCTGAACCTGAAGGTCCACAGACTACGATTTTTTCTTTTGGTTTAACCTCTAAATTAATATTTTTTAAAACTTGAAAATCACCAAACCATTTGTTCATATTTTTAATTTGAATAATACTATCAGGCATATTTTACCGTTCTGTTTTATATTTCTGTTCTAAATTATAACTATACTTACTCATTGCATAACAAATAATCCAGAAAATTATTGCTGCAAATACATATCCTTCCATGGCAAATCCTAACCATTTAGGATTAGTTTTTGCCAAATTCAACATTCCAACTATTTCTAGTAAACCAACAACAAATATAAGCGGTGTATCTTTTACTAACGCTAAAAAAGTGTTTGCAATACCAGGAATTACTAATTTTAAAGCTTGAGGTAAAATAACAAATATATGCATTTTCCAATAACCCATGCCTAATGATTTTGCAGCTTCATACTGCCCTCGCGGTAGTGCTTGTAAACCTCCTCTAATAACTTCAGCAACATATGCAGCTTCAAACAATGAAATTGCAATTATAGCTCGCACTAATTTATCAATAAAAAAATCTTCAGGTAAAAACATTGGAAACATTACTGCGGACATAAATAAAACTGTAATAAGCGGAACACCTCTCCAAAATTCAATAAAACCAATTGAAATATATCTAATAAGTGGAAATTCAGATCTTCTACCAAGTGCAAATGCCATACCTATAGGGAAACAAAAAATTAGACAAAAGAAAGATATTATAAAAGTTAATGATAAACCACCCCATGCTCCAGTTTCAACCCAATTTAAACCATCCAACTTACCAAGTTCAATCAACTCCTCATAAAAAACAAAATATTTTAAAAATATATAAAGAGTTAGAGGAACTATTAAAAAATAATAAAATTTATATTTGTTAGGTATAAAAAAACCAAGAATAATTGAAATCATAGCTGCAATGATTCCATAAGAAAAATCAAAAAAAACTGGTCCACCAGATATGAAAAAGAAAATAAATAAAAAAGCTATAAATGGATAAATAATTACATAATATAAAGTTAAATATTTTTTAAACTTTTCAGTAGCAAAATATCCAACAGAACCAAGTAAGGCTAATGCTACAAATGACAAGTTAATTCTCCATTGTTCACCATTTGGATACATTCCATACATAAACCTTCTCATCCAAACTTTTATATAAGTCCAGCAAGCACCAGTGCCCGTACAAACATCTTTTGAGTCACCAGCAAAACTTGCATCTATGACAAACCAACTTAGTATTGGAGGTATTGACTTAATAATCACAAAAATTATTAATAAGGATAAAATAGCATTAAAGTTGTTAGTATTTATATGCTTGTTAATAAGATCTAAATTTTTAATACCTGTTAATTCAATTCTAATAAAATGTAGAC
Organism: uncultured Pelagibacteraceae bacterium; assembly: GCA_902622655.1. Taxonomy (GTDB): domain Bacteria; phylum Pseudomonadota; class Alphaproteobacteria; order Pelagibacterales; family Pelagibacteraceae; genus Pelagibacter. The sequence continues at coordinate 7,850 of CACNQY010000027.1, forward strand.
CAATGAAACCTAGTATTAAG
>CACNQY010000028.1 GCA_902622655.1 uncultured Pelagibacteraceae bacterium
ATCAAATTTTAATATACCTGCCACATTCCTTGGATCCTTCAAAATTAGAATATATACTCTGATGTATTTCTTGAATGAAACCAATAACTTGAATTTTTTGATGGGAAATAACATATTTTCAAAAACATTAGTTACCTATCCACATAATATCTTTTTTGATCTTGTTATCTGTACAGGAATTTTAGGATTAACAATTTTTATTTATATAAATATAAAATTATTAATTTACTTATTTAAAAAAAAATCAACTGAAATTTTATTTTTTTACACTATTTTTTTTCAATCATTTATTTTTTCTAACTTTTCAGGGTTTTTTTTTGTTAATATCATTCTTAATACAACATTGGCTGTATCTTTTATTTTATTTAAATCGAAAGATGATAAAATCACTATAAACTCCTTTGGTTGAGAAATATTTACTATTAGAAAAGCAAAAAAAGCGGCGAATAAAGTTGACAATGCAGCTCCATTAATTCCAAGTAAGTTTATGAAGTAATAATTAAATAATATATTTAGTATTACTGTACATCCCTGAAAAAATAATATTTGACCATATTTAGAATTTAAATATTGTTTATGGACCCAAACATTAATTATCAAAGCAATACCAACATTAAAAGATAATATTTTTAATGAATCTAGCCCTATTAAAAATTCTGGTCCAAATAAATTTAAATAATATTTGCCAAAAATTAAAGAAGACATAAAACAGGAAATTCCTACGATAGAACTTAATAATATTATCCCAGTATAAATTTCATTAAATTTCTTTTGATCAAAATTAATTCTATTTAAATTTGGATATATAAATTGAAAAAAATGTGTTCCAAACAATAAAACAATAGTTATAATCCTAGAATTAGCAGAATAATAACCAGAAGACTCTACTCCTAAAAGAGACGAAATCATTAAAACATCAATTCTCATTGAAATTAAAAATGCAAAAGCCAACAAAGGAAATAAAATTATTTTTTTTAGAATATTTATTGTATGAGTTTTTGAAAAAATTAAATTTTTAAAGTTATTCCCATTTTTTTTAAAATAATGGATTATTACTGCAGAAAAGAAAAGGTTCTCCAAAAAGTAGGAGAAAGCTAAATATAAATAATCTAGCTTGTTATAAATAATATAAATTTTTATTGTAAAAAAAATTATATTTTGAACAAATCTTATTTTAAAAAGAATGCTAAATTGACCACGAACAAATAATTCACTATGAAAAATAGCAAATGGTTGGGATAACAAAATTAAATTAAGTAAAAGAATTGCATTCTTTAAGTCATTATCTAAATTCATGAATGCAATTAAAATTGAAATCATTAGATAAAGAAAAACGGAACTATAAAATGTTATAAGAAAACATGATGCTAAATCTTTTCTCCTATTCTGAAAATTTGAAGACAAAGATTTATTTAAATAATAATGAATATTTGAAAATGAAACTGAATAAATTATAAAAAAAATTGTTTGTGCAATGGTAAATTTACCAAAAATATCACTGGAATACTGCCTCGCAAACATTACGATTACGAAAAAAGAAAATAAATAAGAAATAAAATGTGATGACATAAAAAATGAAAAATTTGGAAAAAAACCAGTAAAATTTTCTAATTTTCTATATATTTTTTTCATATACTATATTTTGAATAAATTTATCTAAAAGTAAAACTCTATCCTTATAATTATGGTCATTAAGAGTTCTTAGGTAACCATTATTTGAAATTTTAGATAACTCGTCCTCATTTTTTAAAAAATAATTACATTTCTTAATCAGTTCATCTTCTGATTTGAATGTTTCAATTTCATTTCCTATTTTAAATAATTTGTCTAAATCTTTTTTTTGATCAGTTATTACTAAACAACCCATTCCTGTACCTTCGAATAATCTCATGTTGCCAGCATACTCAGTGTCATCTATATGCGTATTAATAAGAATTTTTGTTTTCTTTAATATATTAAGCATTTCATTTCCAAAAATTGGTTTTTTTGAAAAAAAATAAATGAAAAGAAGTTTTAAATAAAAAGAAAAATTTTTATGAATTTTAAAAAAAAATATAGATCTTATAAAACTAAATAAAAATTGCACAAAAAAATACTTTGAAAAATTAATGGCTATATAATTATTTTTAAAATTTTTAAATAATTTATAAATTAATGAAACTCTTTTCATATGAAGACCTTGCTTTAAAAAAATTGATCCTATAAACGTAATATCTATTTCTCTTGAATTATTTTCTGTTTTTGTTTTTACTTTACTGTTAAAGCAATGTCTCATTAATAAAACATTATTATTTACTCGATTCAATATTTGTTCTTTGTACCCCTGAGTACAAGTTATTACACCATCAACATTTTTAAGATTTTTAATAATGTTATTTGTTAAGGGAGCACAATTAAAACAAAAAATTTTTTTTACTTTTGTATTTTTTTTAATATTTTCTATCAAAAATTTATCAGCTAAACTCGCATTTCCAATATAAATAATATCGGGTTTATAGTATTTTATTTGTTGAATAATAATATTTTCACTTGAATTCTTATCACCGTATTCTTGCAACCATTTATTTTGAATTAAATTTGCGTTCTCAACGATCTCGATGCACTGATAATTTATCTCTGATAAAGCTTTTGTTATATTATTTGATATTGAGTAATTTTGAGAAAATAGCTTTTTTAATAATGCTTCATAGTTATCATTTGAGTCATAATAAAATTTATTGAACTGATTTAAAAAAGTTGGGTAGACAGAGGATATTCTTAAAAAGTTATACATTATAAAAAATTTTTATGTTTTTACAAACATATGCTATCTCATTCTTTTGCAAATGTTCACCGATTGGTAAACTTAAAATTTGTTTATTTAATTTTATAGCTTTCATTGTCTTACAATAATTAAAATGTTTTTTAAATACTTGTAATTCTGGAAGTGTTTTTGGATAATGAATACTTGTTTCTATTCCTTTTTGAGCAAGAAAATTTTTAAGCTGATTTCTTTTTTTTGTTCTTATTACAAAAAGGTGAAATGAAGATTTTGTATTTTTATTTGTTTTTACAAATTCTATTTGTTTAATTCCAGATAATAATTTGTAATATAAATTTGCCTGTTTTTGCCTTTTAAAAATCCATTTATCTAATTGCTTTAGTTTAATTCTTAATATACCCGCTTGTATATTATCCAATCTTGAATTTCTTCCAATAACTAAGTGAGAATTTTTTTTTAACCCCCCGTGATTAGCTATTTTTTTTGCACTAAAATAATATTTTTTATTATTCGTTACAACGCATCCTCCATCACCAAAACTACCTAGGTTTTTTGAAGGAAAAAAACTAAAAGTGCTTATATCGCCAAAAGTCGATGTTTTTATTCCTCTAAATTCTGCTCCATGTGACTGAGCACAATCTTCAATTATTTTGATATTTTTATTCTTACAAATTTTATAAATCTGATCAACTTTTGCTGGATTTCCATATAGATGTACTACGATTACTGCTTTAGTTTTATTGGATATTTTTTTTTTAAAATCCTTTAAACAAATATTATGTGTTTCATCAATATCAACAAATTTTAAATTTAAACAATTATTTACTACTGCTTCCGCTGTCGATATCCAAGTATTTGCTGGAACTATAACTTCGCTATTTTTATTTAATTTTAGAGTTTTAATAGCTATTTCTAGAGCATCTGTTCCATTTCCAACGCCAAGACAATATTTAACATTTAAATATTTTGAAAATTCTTTTTCGAAGTTTATTACATCGCTGCCATTTATAAATTGAGATTTTCTAATATTTTTTTTGATGGATGAATAAATTTTTTTATCAATTTTTAAAATTTGCTTTCTTAAATTTAAAAACTGTACTTTCATTTTCCTAATTTTTTTGAATTAATATTTGTATTTAACTTAATTTCTTTTTTAATTTCTATTGATTTATAAATTGCATTTATTAATTTTACAGTTTTAATTGCTTCCTTTGCTTCAAATTCAGATTTTCTTTTTTTAGTCAAACAAGAGAAAACATGATCGTAAAATTGATAATGACCAAATCCATAAACAGAATTTGGAAGAGTATTATACTTTAAAATATTAGTTTTTTTATTTGAATTATAATAACTAAACTTATTAAGAGCAAAACCACCAATTTTAGCTGAACCAGTGGACCCCAATATACTCAAGGACCCCTCAATATTCTTTGGGCGCATCGCAGTTGTTGCTTCCATAATTGCAGTCTTTTTTCCTCTAAAATTAAATATTATTAAGGCTGTATCTTCTGCCTGAATTTTCGCTAAGTGTTTTTCTGATTTTGCAAATAGAGAAATAGGTTCTCCCATTATAGTTCTTAATAAATCAAGATGATGACTAGCTTGATTTGAAATTACTCCGCCATCGTATTTCCAGGTACCTCTCCATTTATGCTGATTATAATAACTTTGATCTCTTCTCCATCTAACAATTACACTTGCATGAAAAATTCTGCCAAATTTTTTTTTTCTAATATCATCCATCAACTTTATAACTGGTAAGTTAAATTTATTTTGCATCACTACAAATACTTTTTTTTTTACTTTGTCAGAGAATTTAATAATTTTATTTGCTTCAGAAATTTTTAAACACATTGGTTTTTCGCATATGACATGTTTCTTTAATTTAAGAGATCCTAAAATATGAGATGCGTGATTACCAGATGGTGTTAGAATTGACACAACATCTGGGTTTGTCTCCTTAATTCCTTTTTTATAATTTAAAAAACCTGGAACTTTTAATCTTTTTGAAAAAAAACTAAGTTTTTTTTTATTTTTATCTGAAATACCAACAATTTTGTATTTTTTTTCACCTAAAGCTTTAATACTCTCAATATGCTTAGAAAAAATTCTACCACAACCAATAATAAAAATATTCATAGATCAGTAATTATTAATTAAGTCAATAATTTGTAACAAATTATTTTTTAAAATTAATACCTTCATTTATTTAAATTTATTTAAAAACGAACTCTCGTAATTTTCAAGAGATACACTTTTTTTGATATAATTCTCTCAAATATCTTAGTAATTAATGTCTTCCCTATACTATTAATTTGTCCTAATGAAAAAATTCTATTAAATTTCCATCTTTTATACTCAGAAATATATCTGCCTCGTCCATTAATCATGAGGCTTCCAATGCCCCAATCATGTAAAAAAATATAATTTAAACTTTCACTAGATATTTCAACATCATAATCCGTGTGATTTTTTTTTATCTCTCTTAAGCCTTTAATCCAATCAAACTCTACATTTTTACCCAAATCAAAAAGGTGTATTTTGGTATTTGAGAAACCTAAAAAATCCTTTTTAAATATAAATACTGAGATTTTGCTTAAAAGAAAAACTAAAAACATTATTAAACTTCCATTTTTTTTTTTGATTTTTTTTAAATAATTATTAGAGTTTGTTTTCAAATCATTAAAATCTATCTTATTAGTTTTTGAATATTTATTTAAACTTATATTTGAAATATCTCTTTTATATTTTATAAAATCTATATCAAATTTACTTAATTTATTTTCTAATTGGTAAGTTGAACCTGGATATAAAAAAATAGGTTTACTTCCATTTTCCGATATAACATCACGAACTTTGCTAATATCTGTAATTTCATCATTCATATATTTATTTTCCTCATGACTAAAATAAATATAACTTGCAAAAGGAATGGTAATCTTTGGTTTAAAATAATTAATTTGAGATTTTATTTGATTTAATTTTTCTTCTGAAGCCTTTTTTCTTAAATTGCTCATTTCTGGAGACCCTATCCAGGAAGCATAACTAAATTGAGTTAATAATATATCCGAATTTTTTATTAAGGTTTTTTTTTTTATTGTATCAAGTTTCTTATCATCAAGAACACAATCATTTGTATTAATAATTTTTGTATTATCTACATCAATTATACTCATTGAGTCTATCTGATCATTTTTAATAATTGTAATTTTAAATTTTTCATTGATCTCATATTTTTCGTAATTGTCTATTTCTATTACTTTAAAATCTTTTTTTTTTAAAAAATTTAAGACGCGCTTATCTTTAGTTTTTTGAAAAAGTACTTTTATTTTGTTTTTATTTTTAAAGTTCATTATATCTTTAGGTGAAAAGTGATCTGGATGTTCATGAGAAATCCATATATGATTAATTTTATTTCTTAATTCTTCTGGAAAATAAGTTTTTGATAATAAACTCCAGCCATTATTAAATGCTGATCCAGTATGCCATGGATCCACTAATAAATTAATATCTTCAAAAGAGATTACGTATCCAGCATGGTTAACCCAGGTTATTTTTGGTGAATTTTTCATAAATTTTTAGCTACAAAACTATAATATATTTATTTTAAAGATAAATTTAATATTTCACTAATATTTTTATCCCAGGAAAAATTAAATGAAGAAGAATATGCATTACTAATAATTCTTTTTCTTTCTTTTTTGTTTTTACTTATAAATTCAATTTTTTTAATTATTTTTGTTTTAATATCTCTTCTATTGATATTAAACAAATAACCATTTTTTTTATTTTGAATAATATTTTGTATTCCTCCGTGTTTACTGGATAATATTATATTTTTTGTAAACATAGCTTCAAGAAATACAATACCGAATCCTTCAAATTCTCTATTTACTTCCTTGCTGAATAAACAAAAAAACTTACTTAATCTCAAAAGTGAAGATATTTCACTATTTAATAAGTTTTGTTTATAAGAAATATTTTTTTTTAATCCATAATAATTAATGAGATGTTTAATTTTATTTGTATCTTGTCCAAACCCTCCTGCAATAAACAGATGATACTTGTTTGGTTTTTTACTATTAAGTTGTCTAAATAATTCAATTAAAAAAGGAATATTTTTTCTTGGCACAGAATTTGCTACACATGATATCAAAATTTTTT
>CACNQY010000029.1 GCA_902622655.1 uncultured Pelagibacteraceae bacterium
CCGTTTTAGCTAGCTATGGTCATATTAGAGATCTTCCTTCAAAAAATGGATCAGTTGATCCTGATCAAAATTTTAAAATGGAATGGGAAGTTGATAGCTTTTCAAAAAAATATTTAAAAGAAATTACTAATGCTGCGAAAGATTCTTCAAAAATAATTCTTGCTACCGACCCAGATCGTGAGGGTGAAGCAATAGCATGGCATGTAAAAGAATATTTAGATGAAAAAAAACTTTTAAAGGATAAAGAAATAGAACGTGTGGTTTTTAACGAAATAACAAAAAAAGCTGTGATACATGGTATTGAAAATCCAAGACAGATAGAGCCCTTATTAGTTGATGCATACATGGCTAGAAGAGCACTAGATTATTTGGTGGGATTTAATATATCACCAATACTTTGGACTAAATTACCTGGCTCAAAATCAGCAGGCAGAGTTCAATCTGTTGCATTAAAATTGATTACTGAAAGAGAACATGAAATTGAATTATTCAAACCTGAAGAGTTTTGGACTTTAAGTATTAATTTTCATGATAAAAACAAAAGCAAAATTACAGCAAGTATTTCTCAACTTGATGGAGAAAAAATTGAAAAATTCTCATTTAAGAATAAAGAGGAAATTGAAAAGGCAATTTCAAATATTAAGACCAAAAAATTTAACATAACTGATATTTCCTCAAAAGTTGTTAGCAGAAATCCCTCGGGACCCTTTACTACTTCAACACTTCAGCAAGTTGCTTCTAGTAGATTGGGTTTTGGTGCATCAAGAACAATGCAAATAGCACAAAAACTTTATCAAGGAATAGAAATTGAGGGAGATACAGTTGGGTTAATTACTTATATGAGAACGGATGGAACTAATTTATCAGCTGATGCTGTCAATGATTTTAGAAATTTTATTAAAAAACAATATGGTAACGAATACTTGCCAGAAAATCCAAATAATTACTCAGGAAAAAAAGCAAAAAATGCTCAGGAAGCTCATGAAGCAATAAGACCAACTGACATTAATAGAAATCCAGACTCTATTAAAAAGTATTTAAGTTCTGACCAGCAAAAATTATATTCTTTAATTTGGTCTAGAGCACTATCGTCTCAAATGGAAACAGCAAAATTTGATAGAAATACAATAACGATTGAGTCTGAAGACGGCAAAACTATATGTAAATCAAGCGGATCGGTTTTGAAATTTGATGGATTTTTAAAAGTTTATTCAAATCAAAGCAAAGATGATGATGAACAAATTTTACCTGAAATGTCAAAAGGACCAATTAATATAGAAGCTCTTATTGATGAACAACATTTTACCCAGCCTCCCCCACGTTACTCTGAGGCGAGTTTGGTTAAAAAATTAGAGGAGTTAGGAATTGGAAGGCCTTCAACTTATGCAAGTATAATTTCAACAATATCAAATAGAGGTTATGCAGAAATAGTTAGTAAAAGATTTTTCCCTACTGATAGAGGTAAATTAATTTCTGCGTTTTTAGAAAAATTATTTTCAAAGTATGTGGATTATAACTTTACAGCTGGACTAGAGGATCAGCTAGATGAAATAACTTCTGGAAAAGAAAGTTGGTTAAAAGTCTTAGAAATGTTTTGGAAAGATTTTAATAGTAATGTTTCAGAAGTAAAAGAAAAAAGAACTAGAGAGGTTTTAGATCTTTTAAATGAAAGTTTGGGAGCATTGATATTTGACACTGATAAAGAAGGAAACATAGTTAGAAAATGTCAGCTATGTCAAACGGGTTCCCTTAGTTTAAAAAATAGTTTTAGAGGAGGAGCCTTTATTGGATGTTCAAACTATCCTGAATGTAAATTTACAAGACCACTATCAAAAGCTAAAGCAGCTGCTCAATCACAACTAGCAGAACCAAAATTTCTTGGAAAACATGATAATGGAAATGATATATTTCTAAAAAATGGAAGATTTGGTCCTTATCTTCAATATGAGAAGGTTGCTGATGAAAGTATAGAAGAAAAAAAACCTAAAAAGAAAAAAAAGACTAAAAAAATAACACCTGAAGTAAATGAATTATTGAAAAATGTATCAATTCCAAAAGGAATTGAATTAGAAAGTATTGATTTAGATAAAGCAAAATTTTTATGTTCGCTTCCCAAAACATTGGGCATCAATCCAGAAAATCAAAGAGAAATAACTTTAAACACTGGAAGATTTGGGCCATATTTAAAGTGTGAAAAGAAATCAGCTAGAATAGAAAATGTAGAGGAAATTTTTTCTTTAGGATTGAATAGAGCTATTACATTAATTGCCGAAGCAAAACCTGGAAGAATGTCTTCTTCAATTATAAAAGACTTGGGTGAACATCCTGAAGATAAAAAACCAGTTAGAATCATGAAAGGTCAATATGGACCCTACATTAAATATAAATCTCTGAACGCAACAATACCTGAGGAAAAAGACCCGACTGAACTAACAATGGAGGAAGCACTAATCCTTATTGAGAAAAGAAGAGAATACGATAAAAATAAAAAATCTAAAAAAAAAAAATGAAGATAATTAAAATTATAATTTCAGTTCTATTTATTTGTTTGTTTAATTTAACTTTTTCATATGCAAAAGATTGCTCTAAATATGACAAGTTAAGCAAAGAGTATGCTAAATGTAAATCTGATAAAATAAAAAAACAAACTTCACAAAAAGCAGAAAAAATAAAAACCAAAACAGCAAAAAAGATAGAGGAAGGTAAAAAGAAATTGAAAAACTTTAATTTAAAAGATAAACTTAAAAAATTTAAAAACAGTAAAACACACAAGGAATTTACTAAAAATTAAAATGGATTTTGAAAAAAAAATTAAAGAATTAAAAATTAATCTTCCAGAAGCAAAACCGCCTGTCGGTTCATATGTTGCAACAAAAATAATTGGAAATTTACTTTATATCTCTGGACAGATTTCTATTTCAGAAAATGGTGAATTGATAAAAGGAAAAGTTGGAAAAGATTTAACTGTGGATGACGGTTACAAAGCAGCAGAAAGATGTGGTTTAAGTATTATTTCTCAAGCAAAAGTAGCTTGTCATGGAGATCTTTCTAAAATTAAATCGTGTGTAAAATTGACAGGATTTGTTAATTCTAGTGATAGCTTTACAGACCAACCAAAAGTAATCAATGGTGCTTCGGATTTGATTGCTTCTGTTTTTGGTGAAGCAGGAATGCATACTAGGGCAGCAGTAAGTACAAATAGCCTACCCCTTGGTGTGTGTGTTGAAGTTGATGCAATTTTTGAGTTAAATTAAATCATCTCCCTATACCATAATACTTAAAACCAAGTTTTTTAATTTTATCAGGAGAATAAATATTTCTCATATCATAAATAATAAGTTTTTTATTTTTTGTAAATTTTTTGAAATTAATTGATTTAAAATCATTCCATTCTGTATGTAAAATAACAACGTCAGATCCTTTGATTGACTCTTGTATTGAATTAGAGAATTCAACATTTTTAATTTTTTTAAATTCTTTTTTTGATCCGGTAGGATCATAATATTTTATTTTTGCACCTTTTTTAGATAAAAATGGAATTAACTTTAAGCTAGACGAGTCTCTCATATCATCGGTATTTGCTTTAAAAGTTACACCTAAAAAAGATATAACTTTATTTTTAATTTTGTTTTTTAAAATTAAATTTAATCTTTTAGATAGTAAAACAGTTCTTTTATTATTAGATCTAATAACACTTTTTATAATTGATAGATTTGTTTTAAATTTTTCAGCAGTAGACACTATAGCTTTAGTGTCTTTCGGAAAACATGATCCACCGTATGAAGGTCCTGCTCTTAAAAATCTGCTGCCAATTCTTTTATCGAGTCCAATTCCAATTGAAATTTCTTCAACGTCAATACCCGTTTTTTCACATAAATTTGCAATTTCATTTATAAAAGTAATTTTTGTCGCTAGAAAAGCATTAGACGCATATTTAATTAATTCTGCAGCTCTTCTTTTAGTTGAAATAAATTTTGCACCCTTTGAAATTAATGGTGCATATAAATTTTTAAGTATTCTTGTGGATTTGCTATCATTTGATCCTACTATTATTCTGTCTGGATAAATAAAATCTCTAATAGCCTCGCCTTCTCTTAAAAATTCAGGATTAGAAACCACTGAAAAATTTTTTTTCTTAACTTTCTTTGATATAAATTTTTCAAGTTCATCACCAGTAGTAACAGGAACAGTAGACTTATTTATTATAATTTTAAATTTATTTATGGATTTTGATACTGCTTTAACTACATCATATACTTGAGTTAAATCAGCACTATTACTATTTTTTTTTGTTGGGGTGCCAACACATATAAAAACAACATCAGATTTTTTTACTGAATCTTTTAAGTTTGCTGAGAAATTTAGCCTTTTATTTTTATAATTTTTTAAAACTAATTCTTCTAGGCCAGGTTCGTAAATTGGAATTATACCTTTTTTTAAATTATTTATTTTCTTTATATCTTTATCAACACATATTACATCATTACCCAAATCTGAAAAGCAAACACCACTTACTAAACCTACGTAACCTGTTCCGATCATGCACAATTTCATATCTTTCCTATTTCTTTTGAGGAATTGATATAGCCATTCATTGTTCCACAATCAAGATATTGCCCTTCGAAATTATGTGCTATGAATTTTTCTTTATCATCAATTAATAACTGTATTGCGTCGGTAATATGTATCTCGTTACCTCTACCAGGTTTAAGAGATTTAATTTTATTAAAAATAGTACGCGGTAATATATATCTTCCAATAACAGCATTGTTTGATGGTGCTTTTTTTACTGATGGCTTTTCAACAACACCATCAATAACATAATTTCTTTTATTTAATTTTTTATTAATTTTATATATTCCCCATCTAGAAACATTGTTTTTTTTTACTTTCATTGATGCCATAACTGAAGATTGATATTTTTTATGAACCTTAATCATTGACTTAGAACAATTTTTTTTAATTATTAAATCATCTGGTAACAACATTAAAAAATATTTATTTTTAATATATTTTTGAGTTTTAAGGACAGCATCTCCTGTGCCCTTTGGAATATTTTGAAATACAAACTTAATTTTATTTTTATATTTAAGTATCTTTTTATATTCATTAATTATTCTAGGATCTTTCTTTTTTTTTATAATATTTTTATAAAACTGATCTCTAAAAAAATATTTTTTTATCATTATCTTTTTAGTGGAGATAATAAATACAATTTCTTTTATACCTGCCTCAATACATTCATCAAGAATATATTCAATTCCAGGTCTTCCATTAATAGGCAGAAGCTCTTTAGCAAAAACACTTGTTAAGGGTAATAACCTAGTTCCAAGTCCAGCTAAAGGAATAATTGCTTGTTTAATCATTTAAATGTTTTACTTATTAAATATTTTTATACAAATGAAAATTTTACTAAACAATGCATCATTATTTGAATCATTAAGGCCATTTAATGACCTTGGATTTGTTCCTACTATGGGCGGAATACATAAAGGTCATTTATCACTGATAAATAAATCAAATAAACTTTGTAAAAAAACTATTGTAAGTATTTTTGTTAATCCAAAACAATTTAATAACAAAAAAGATTTAAGATCCTATCCAAGAAATATTAAGAGGGATTTAAATATTCTTAAAAAAAGCAAAAAAGTTGATTTTGTTTATCTTCCAAAATTTAAAGACATATACAAAGATGAAAAAAAATCAAAAATTAAATTACCTAAAAAAGATATAATTTTGTGTGCTAAATTTAGAAAAGGTCATTTTGAGGGTGTTTTAGATGTAATGAATAAACTAACTAAAATTATAAATCCTCAAAAGATATTTATGGGAGAAAAAGATTTTCAACAATTATATTTGGTAAAAAAAAAATTGGAACGACCATAT
>CACNQY010000030.1 GCA_902622655.1 uncultured Pelagibacteraceae bacterium
GCGTCTGCTCTTTTGTCCAATAATATACATTTAGTCGGTAGAAGCTTTAAATACCATAGACCAAGAGGAATAATGACCACAGGTTCTGAGGAGCCTAATGCAATTGTCCAATTAAATAATAAAACAGAATTCACTGAACCCAATGTAAGGGCAACAGAAATAGAAATATACAATGGATTAGAGGCTGAAAGTCAAAATTGTTGGCCTAATGTGAATTTCGATATCGGTGGAATAAATAATTTTTTAGCTCCTCTACTACCAGCGGGTTTTTACTACAAAACCTTTATGTGGCCACCTAAATTTTGGAAATTTTATGAGTATTTCATAAGACATTCAGCAGGCTTAGGGAAATCACCAAAAAGTAAAGATAACGAAATATATGATCATAAATACATACACTGTGATGTACTAATTGTCGGCGGTGGCTTAGCAGGTATAATGGCAGCTAAAATTTCTGCTAAGAATGGTTTTAAAACACTTCTTTTGGAAGAAAAGCCTAACCTTGGTGGATCTACAATTTATCAAAATTCAAATCTTCAAGAAATTGACTACAAATCACCAGCTGCATGGCTTGAAAATGAAATTCAGGAAATTAAAAATTTGGAAAATCTTGAAATTAAAACAAGAACATCTGTTTCAGCTTTTCATGGTTATAACTTTTTACTAGCAAGAGAAAGCTTTACGGATCATTTAACATTAAATGAACGGAAAAATAAAATTAGACAAAGACTTTTAAAAATAAGAGCTAATAAAGTAATTTTAGCAACTGGATCAATTGAACGTCCCTTAATATTTGATAACAATGATAGGCCAGGAATAATGTTATCCTCAGCTATAAAAAAATATGCAGAGTTTTATGGTGTAGCTTGTGGTGAAAAAAATATATTATTTACAAACAATGATACTGCATATGATACAGCTCTAAGTTTAGTTAAAAAAGGGATAAATGTTGAAGCAATAATCGACATTAGAGAAGATATAAATTCAAAAATAGTTGATGAAGTAGAAAAAAACAAAATCAAAATTTTTAAAGGATATTGCATTACAAATACTGAGGGATACAAAAGAATTAAAAAAATTACTATTATGAAATTATCGCAGGATGGTGAAAAGGTAATAGATAAACAAGAAAATTTAAACTGTGATTGTTTAGGAATATCAGGTGGATGGACACCTGCAGTTCATCTTTTTACTCAATCAGGTGGTAAATTGAAATTTAAAGATAAAGATCATGTTTTTATACCAATTAATTCTCCTTCAGAACAAATAAGTATAGGTGCATGTAACGGTGAATTTTCAATTAGCAAAATAATAGATTCTATAAAAAAAAATTTGATACAATTTTTAAATGTCAATAAATCTTTTTATGAAAATTTAATTGTTAAATCTTACCCAACTAAATCTAAGAGAAATATTTGGTTAATACCTTCAATTAAAGTTATTGGAAAAACAAAATCTTTTGTTGACTTTCAAAACGATGCAACAGCAAAAGATATAAAACTTGCTTTAAGAGAAGGTTTTAAATCAATAGAACATGTAAAAAGATATACAACTACTGGTATGGGAACAGATCAGGGTAAACTAGGAAATATGCATGCCTTAGGGATAATTGCTGAAACTGCTGGTGTTGAAGTTGGTGAACTAGGAACAACAACTTTTAGACCACCTTATACGCCGTTAACATTTGGTACTATTGTTGGAAGAAATGTTGGAGAATTTTTTGATATTTTTAGGCGTACTCCAATGAATGATTGGCATTTAAAAAATAAGGCTGAATTTGAAAACGTAGGTCAATGGAAAAGAGCCTGGTATTACCCTGTTAATGGTGAGAATATGTATCAAGCTGTACAAAGAGAAAGTAAAGCTGCTAGAGAGAGTGCTGGTATTTTAGATGCTTCAACTCTCGGTAAAATTGATATTCAAGGAAGTGATGCTTCTGAATTTTTAAATAGAGTATATACAAATGCTTGGTCAAAATTAGCTATAGGAAAATGTCGATATGGCCTAATGCTAAATGAAGATGGTATGGTTTATGATGATGGAGTTACAACAAGATTAGGTGAAAATCATTACATCATGACTACAACAACTGGTGGAGCAGCAAATGTTTTAGGTAAACTCGAAGATTATCTTCAAACAGAATGGCCTGAGCTTGATGTTTACTTAACCTCTGTAACAGATCATTATGCAACAGCGAGTTTGTGTGGTCCAAATAGTAAAAAAATTCTTAAAAAAATAATTCCTGATTTAGATTTGTCAGATGAAAATTTTCCTCACATGTCTTTTAAAGAGGTGAATATCGGACATATCCAATGCAGAATAATGAGAATTAGTTTTACTGGCGAACACAGCTACGAAATAAATGTTCATGCAAGTTATGGAAAAGATTTATGGGAAAAGTGCATAGAAGCAGGTCAAGAGTTTAACATTACTCCTTATGGAACTGAAACAATGCACTTATTAAGAGCAGAAAAAGGTTTCATTATTGTAGGTCAAGATACAGATGGAACAATGACTCCCATTGATCTTCAAATGGATTGGATTGTTAGTAAGAAGAAATACGATTTCATAGGTAAAAGATCTCTTTATAGATCTGATACAATGAGAGAAGATCGAAAACAATTGGTAGGATTATTAACAGATGATCCAAAAATAGTTTTAGAAGAAGGAGCACAAATAGTTTCTGAATTAAACCAAAGCCCTGTTAAAATGCTTGGACACGTAACTTCAAGTTATTTTAGTCCAAACTTAAACAAGTCAATTGCACTTGCAGTTGTAAGGGGTGGAAAAGATATGATGGGGAAAAAACTTTTTGTACCAATGGAAAATAAAAATATTAATGTTACTGTTGCAAATCCAATCTTTTATGATGAGAAAAATGAGAGGTTAAATGCTTAACTATAATTCAGTTATTAAAAATGAAATCAATCAAGGAAATATTTCTGTAAAAGAAATCTTTCCTATAATAAAAATTAATTTAAGAGGAAAAAAAAGAGAGTTTTTTACAAATGTTGGTAAAAATCTTAATATGATCTTACCTACAGAAGCAAACACATCAACAACCAGTGATAAATTAACTGCAATTTGGCTTAGCCCGGATGAATGGATGGTAGTTACTAATGAGCTTGTAAGCAAAGACACCAACAAAAACGAACTACAAGAAATGTTATTTAATAGTATTTCAAAAACTACTTTAGGTGCTGTTGTTGATGTAACAGATCAATTTGTTCAGTTAGAACTTAAAGGAGAAAATGTCTATGAAATCTTTTCAGCAGGATCTCCCTTTAATTTTAATGAATTTAAAGAAAAAAAAGGGTCAACAACTCAGACAATTTTAAATCATGTAGATGTAATTCTGCACCATAAAGATGAAAATGTAGTAAACCTATTTGTCAGAAGATCATTTGCTGAACATCTTTATTCTTGGATTGAAGACACTGCGTCAAGATTATAGTCTCAATTATTACTTTTGTGAGCTATTTTACAGTATGAAAAAATTATTATTTATTGTGCTTTTTGCACTATTACCCTTCTCTCTTAATGCTGAGTCAAATTTAGATAAAATCTTATCATCAGGAATTCTTAAAGTCGGAACAACTGGAGATTGGGATCCAATGACTATGAAGGATCCTTCAACAAATAAATATAAAGGATTTGATATAGATGTAATGAATGAACTAGCTAAAGATATGGGGGTTAAAGTTGAATTTGTACCTGCAGAATGGAAAACAATTGTTTCTGGGATTACTTCAGAAAGATATGATATTTCTACTAGTGTAACAAAAACACCAAAAAGAGCGGAAGTTGCGGGATTTACTGATACTTATTACAAATATGGAACTGTTCCACTAGTTTTAAAAAAAAATTTAAAAAAATTTTCAACCTGGGATTCGCTTAACAGTTCTAATGTAACTATTGCTACTACACTCGGAACTTCACAAGAAGAAAAAGCAAAAGAATTTTTTCCAAAATCTAAATTAAATTCAGTAGAGGCACCTGCTAGA
>CACNQY010000031.1 GCA_902622655.1 uncultured Pelagibacteraceae bacterium
AATATTGATCCTCCAGTTTTTAAAGATGGATTATTTGATAAACATGGTAAATGGATGGATGGATGGGAAACTAGAAGAAGAAGATCAAAAGGTTTTGATTATTTAATTTTAAAACTAGGCAAGCCTGGAAAAATATTTGATATAGATATTGATACAACACACTTCAATGGAAACCAACCTAATCATGCGTCAGTAGAGGGTTGTTTCAGCAGAAATAAACCAAACAAAAAAACAAAATGGACTCATTTAGTTGGTAAAAAAAGACTTGGCGCAAACAGAAACCATAATTTTAAATCAAAAAATAAATCAGTTTTTAATTATATAAAACTAAACATTTTTCCAGATGGTGGTGTTGCAAGACTTAGGCTTTATGGAAAAATTGAAATAGAAAAAAACTTTTTAAGTAATAGAAATATCAACTTAACATCTGTTTTAACTGGTGCTTCAATTATTGGTTGTAACAATGAACACTTTGGCAGAGCTGAAAATATCATAGCTCCTGGTAAAGGAAAAAATATGGGAGATGGTTGGGAAACGCGAAGAAGTAGAGGTAAAAACTTTGATTGGCTGATAATTAAATTTGGAAAACCAGGCTTAATCAAAAAATTAGAGATAGACACTCATCATTTTAAAGGGAATTACCCCGATACTTGTTCAATTCAAACTGCAAATATTACAAAAGATCTGTCTAATAAATCTATTGTCAATAATTCAAAAAATTGGAAAATTATTTTAAATAAGTCCAAATTATCTGCTCATAAAAAACATATTTTTAAAAAATTCTTAATTAAAAGAAGTAAGGAAAATTATCTTAGAATAAATATCTACCCAGATGGTGGAATTTCAAGAATAAGAGCATTCGGAAATTTTATAAAATGAACATAATAAAAGCAAAAAAAATAACCAAAAAAAATTTTTCTAAATATGGTCAATTAATAGATACGTCAAAAAAAAATCCTATAAATATTAATGATGGGTACGCAAAACGATTTGATAATTTAATAAATTTAAATACCTCTAAAAAAAATGGGAAAGCTATTGTTAGTATTTTTAAAGCAAAAAAAAGAAGGTTTCCTATGAAAATTGATATGATGGAAAAACATCCTCTAGGAAGCCAAGCCTTTATACCAATGAATGATACAAAATTTTTAGTATTTGTAGCTCCAAGAGGAGATAAACCAAATATAAATAAAATCGAATCCTTTGTAGTCCCAAGACAAACTGGGGTAAATTACAATGCTGGTATTTGGCACTTTCCGCTAATTTCTTTAAAAAATATGAATTTTCTAGTTGTTGATAGGAAAGGAAAAGAAAAAAATCTTGTAATTTATAAATTTAAAAAAAATAAAATTATTTTAAAAAAATGAAAAAAAAATATCCAAGAGATTTAGTGGGATATGGTTCCAAAAAAGTTAAGGTACGGTGGCCTGATAATGCAAAATTGGCTTTACAATTTGTACTAAATTATGAAGAAGGGGCAGAAAATTGTACTCTACATGGTGATAAAACCTCAGAGGTATTTTTATCTGAAATTATAGGGGCAAAACCATTTAAAGGTAGAAATTTAAATATGGAGTCAATTTACGAATATGGATCAAGAAGAGGATTTTGGAGAATTCATGATTTATTTAATAAAAAAAAAATTCCACTAACTATTTTTGGTGTGGGAATGGCTTTAGAAAGAAACAAAGAAATTTGTTCAGCTATTAAAAAAGCTAATTACGAAGTTGCTTGTCACGGATGGAGATGGATTGATTACCAAAACGTATCAAAGAAAAAAGAAAAGAGTGATATGAAGCTTGCAATAAAATCAATTAAAAAAATTTTTGGTACTCAACCTAATGGTTGGTATACAGGGAGATGTAGCACAAATACTTTAGATTTAGTTATTGAAAATGGAAATTTTTTATACTGCAGTGACACATACAGTGATGATCTACCTTATTGGATTAGAAAGGGTAATAAAAAACAATTAATGATTCCTTACACACTTGATAACAATGATATGAGATTTGCAACTAATCAAGGATTTAACTCTGGAGAACAGTTTTACAATTACCTTAAAGATAGTTTTGACGCCCTTTACGAAGAAGGAAAAACAGCGCCCAAAATGATGTCGGTCGGTTTGCATTGTAGATTAATTGGTAGACCTGGCAGAATACAGTCGCTAAAAAAGTTCTTAAATTATATTTCAAAATTTAAAGATATTTGGATTTGTAAAAGAGAAGACATAGCAAAACATTGGATTAAAAATTATAGGTAAGATTGTTATTATTGTTCAGCACTTATAGAGACATAATGAGCAACTGCTTCTATTTCTTCATCAGATAAAATCCCTTCCATTGCAGGCATCACTCCTATTCCGTTTCTAACAGCCATAAGAATTGTTTGAACTTGTGGTCTTATTTGGTTTAGATTTGGACCAATCTCAGCAATTGATCCCGCATCTGAAAGAGTATGGCATGCAGCACAATTACCAGCTTCTAGAAATACTTCTTTTCCCTTATTAAATAACTCATCAGCATTTGTTTGAAAATTAGATGTAAATATTACAAATAGTAAGGAACAGAAGAAATTTAAAAATAATTTTTTCACATAAATTTGGTATCATAATTAAAAAAAATTAAAAAGGAGAATTATGAAAGCATATTGGGTCGCAAACTATACTGAAATAAAAGATACAGAAAAACTTAAAAAATACGCCATAAAAGCTAAGGAAGCTGTTGAAAAATATTCTGGAAAAATATTAGCAAGAAGCGCAAATAATATAACACTTGATGGTAGAGAAATGGTTAGAGTGGCTCTAGCAGAATTTCCAGATATTGAGACTGCTAAAAACTGCTATAATTCAGAAGAATATGTTGAAGCAAGAAAACATTTAGAAAATAATGTTATTAGAGAGCATATCATTTTTGAAGGGATGTAAAATAGATTAAGTGTTAAAAAAAACTAAATGAAAAATTCATCAGAAACAATATTAGAAAGTGCTAATAATTGGATAGAGTCCAGGCAAAAAGTAGCTTTAGCAACTGTAATTAAAACTTGGGGCTCATCTCCATGCCAAATTGGAAGTAAAATGATTGTAAACGAAAAAGGTGACTTTCTAGGTTCGGTATCAGGAGGCTGTGTAGAAGCAAATGTTATAAGTGAATGTTTAGAGCTCATGAAAAATAAAAATTTATTTAAAAAAATACATTACACTGTTCAAGATGAGAGCGCTTGGAGTGTTGGTCTTGCATGTGGAGGTGAATTAACAGTTTTTATTGAGCAAATTAATTAATGAAATTTGAAATACTTAGAGAAATTATTAAAAAAAAATCATTAAAAGAAGATTT
>CACNQY010000032.1 GCA_902622655.1 uncultured Pelagibacteraceae bacterium
TGCAGCAAATGATTATTTAAAAAGTTTAGGATACATTTCAATTGCTTATGCTTGGATTAAAATTTTGGATGTAAGTTTTAATGATTTTGATTCAAATGAGGAATTTTATAGTGATAAGATAAATACTGCTAAATTTTATTTTGATAAAGTTCTACCTCGAGCTGAGTATCATTACAAATCAGCAATTTCTGGAAGTTCAAACATTATGAATTTTAAATTTAATTAGCAATGAGCCATTACGATACAAATTTGGATAAAAATAAAGCTAATCACGTACCTCTCACTCCACTAACATTTTTAAAACGAGCAAAAGAAATTTATCCAAATTATGAAGCTTTAATTTATGAGGATAGAAAATATACCTGGGAAGAAGTTTATAAAAGAGTTGTAAAATTTGCTAGTGCATTATCAAAAATAGGTATCAAAAAAGGCGATACAGTCTCATTTTTAGCTTTTAATACACCAGAAATTTTTGAGGCACATTACTCAGTACCAATGACAGGTGCAGTTATCAATACTATAAATATTAGATTAGATGCTAAAACAATTTCTTACATTTTAGATCATAGTGAAGCAAAAGTTCTTGTAGTAGATAGACAATTGCACGGAGAAGTAAAAAAAGCGTTAAAAACTCTTAATAAGAATATTACTGTAATTGATATAAATGACAAATATGCTGATCAATCTAAATTAGAAAAAATTGGGGAATTAGAATACGAGAGTTTTTTAAATACAGGTGATGAAAATTTTCAGTGGGAAATGCCAGAAGATGAGTGGCAAGCAATATCATTGAGCTATACATCAGGAACCACAGGAAATCCAAAGGGAGTAGTATATCATCATAGAGGAGCATATTTAATGTCTACAGGAAGCTCCGTAGCTTGGAATATGCCAAACAGATTAAATTTTTTGACAGTTGTTCCAATGTTTCATTGTAATGGTTGGTGCTATCCATGGACAGTTCCAATGTTAAACGGACGGACAATTTGTTTAAGAAATATAGATATTAAAAAAATTTTTGAACTAATTGATAAATATCAAATTACTCACTTTGGTGGTGCACCTATAGTACTAAATATGATTACCGGAGCACCTGAGAGTGATAAAAAAAAACTAAAACAAAAAGTTTATGTGTTAACTGCTGGCGCTCCTCCACCAAGTATAATTTTTAAGAAAATGAAATCTCTAGGTTTTGAAGTAATGCATGTATACGGTTTAACGGAAACATACGGGCATGTTACTCAATGTGCATGGAATGATGATTGGAATGATTTTGATGAGGAAAAACAAAATGAAATTAAGGCAAGACAAGGTGTTAAATATCCAAATACTGAAGGAGTAACTATTTTAGATCCCAAAACTATGAAGGAGGTTCCCAGAGATGGAAAGACAATTGGTGAAATCATGATTAGAGGGAATGTGGTAATGAAAGGATATTTTAAAGATAAAGATGCAACCGATAAAGCTATGAAAGATGGATGGTTTCATAGCGGTGATTTAGCTGTGATGCATCCTGATGGTTATATTAAAATACAAGATAGATCAAAGGATATAATTATTTCTGGAGGTGAAAATATTTCTTCAATTGAAATTGAGAATACTCTTTCTAAACATCCATCTGTTTCTATTGCTGCGGTTGTCGCAAAACCAGATGAAAAATGGGGAGAAGTACCATGTGCATTTATTGAACCAGTCAAAGATAAACCAGTTAGTGAAAAAGAATTAATAGATTTTTGTAAAGAAACATTAGCAGGATTCAAAGTTCCAAAAAAAGTTGTTTTTTGTGATTTACCAAAAACTTCAACGGGAAAAATACAAAAATTTGAGTTAAGAAAACAAGTTTAGGTAATTTTGATTTTTCAAATAGATAATAAAAATATCCATATTTCAGATGCTGGGCAGGGAATAGATCCAAAAAAGGAGACCATAGTATTTCTTCATGGAAGTGGTCTTTCACATATAGTTTGGTCTTTAACTGAGCAATTTTTTTCTAATAAAAATTTTAACGTTTTATCTATTGATTTACCTGGTCATGGAAATTCTGATGGTCCTTGTCTTGACACAATTGAAAAAATTGCTGATTGGTTAGAACAAGTGTTTATTTCATTAAATTTAGAAAAATTGACTTTAGTTGGACATTCCCAAGGATGTTTGGAGATACTTGAGTATGCATCAAAATATAAAAATAGATTGAAAAAAATAGTGTTTATTGGTGGTTCAAATAAAATGCCAGTTCATTCAGATTTAATTGATTTAGCAAAAAATGGAGATTCTGATGCAGTTAAATTAATGATGAAGTGGGGATATGAAGGATCAAAAAAATTTATTGGAGGTAATCCTGTAGAAAAAATAATTCAGTCTCCAAGAGATATTAGAGAAATATTGGCAGTCGACCTTGTTGCTTGTAACAATTATAAAAATGGAAGTGACGCAGCAAAATCAATAGAATGCCCATCATTATTTATTTTTGGATCTTTAGATAAAATGGTAAATTTAGAGGAAGGTAAAAAATTTTCTAATTTAGTCAAAAACCCAACAGTACATGTAATTGAAGGATGTGGTCATATGATTATGATTGAAAAAGCATTTGAAATGAGAGACAAGGTCTTAGAATTTTTAAATAAATGAAAACTTTTTCAATAGCAAAATCAAGAAGACTTAGAGGTACTCCTTATACTTCAAGAATAGAAAAACAAGGTGTTACAGCTTACACCATATATAACCATATGCTGCTCCCTGCTGCATTTGGTACATTGGAAAACTCTTACCATCATTTAAAAGAGCATGTACAGGTATGGGATGTTGCTGCAGAAAGGCAAGTAGAAATTTCTGGAAAAGATTCTGCAAAGCTAGTTCAATTAATGACCTGTAGAGATTTATCAAAATCAAAAGATGGAAGATGTTATTATTGTCCTATAATTGACGATAATGGAGGGCTCATTAATGATCCAGTCGTTTTGAGGTTAAACGAAAGCAAATGGTGGGTTTCTCTTGCTGATTCAGATGTAATATTATTTGCTAAAGGATTAGCAATAGGAAATAAATTCGATGTTAAAATTATTGAACCCGATGTTGATATAATGGCAGTACAAGGTCCAAAGTCATTTAAACTGATGGAAAATGTTTTTGGAGATAAAATTGTAAATTTAAAATTCTTTGGTTTTGATTATTTCGAATTTGGTGGTGATAAACATTTAATTGCAAGATCTGGATGGTCTAAACAAGGCGGTTATGAAATTTATGTTGAGCACAA
>CACNQY010000033.1 GCA_902622655.1 uncultured Pelagibacteraceae bacterium
ATTTTTACGTATAAAACAGGTATTACTGCCTTTAACACATCAAGTATTAATGTTGAATAACCAATTAACTTGTTACCAGTTCTTAAAGCATTTGTTGCGCCAATATTACCAGAACCGATTTCTCTAATATCTTTTTTTAAAAATACTTTGGTTAAAATTAATCCAAAAGGAATTGATCCCATTAGGTATGAGATTGTACCTATTATAAAAAGTTCCATTTTTATATTTTAAATAATTCTATACCTTTTACAAATGTATTGGTTACTTTTCCTTGAAGTTTCTTATTTTCAATTGAAGTATTTTTAGATTTAGAGATTAAATTTTCTTTTTTTACAATCCATGGTTTATTGATATCTACTATACAAAAATCCGCATCATTACCAATAGACAGGTTTCCTTTATTTATATCTAATATTTTTGCTGGGTTAGAGGTTAAAGCTTGAATTATAGTTTCAAGTTTTAAAGATCCATTGTGAAATAATTCTAAACTTAAGGATAACAATGTTTCAATACCAGATGCACCAGTTGCAGCTTGTGCAAAAGTTAATCTTTTAGATTCTTCATCTTCAGGTTTATGGTCAGAAACAATTACATCAATAGTTTTATCTTTTAATCCTTGAACTAAAGCTTCTCGATCTTCTTCTCTTCTCAGTGGAGGTGATAATTTTAAAAATGTTCTAAAATCTCCAATATCATTTTCATTTAATGAAAGATTATTTATTGATACACCGCAAGTAAATTTAACATTTCGTTTACGTTCCTTAATTATATCTACAGATTTTCCTGCTGATAGTTGAGATATATGATATCGACATTTAGTTTTTTCTAAGAGAGTAAGATCTCTTTCAATTATAATCCTTTCAGCAATATCTGGTATGCTTGATAAGCCTAGTTTTGTTGCAATAATACCAGAATTAATCATGCCATTTTTAGCTAAATCGTAATCTTCAGCATGTTGCATTATAAGACATCCCAAATCTTTAGCTGAATTCATAATTCTAGACATAAGTCTAGTATTTTGAATTGTTTTTACTCCGTCGGTAAATGCAATAATTCCTTTTTTAGCTAGCAACCCGAATTCAGTCATATTGTTGCCATCAGTGTTTTGAGTTAATGAAGCGCAAGGAAAGATATTTATTCTAGACTTATCACGTCCTCTTCTTTTTAAAAAATCTACAATTGATACATTATCTATAATTGGATCTGTATTAGGCATCGTTACAACTGAGGTAACTCCGCCAGATAATGCAGCATTACTCAAAGTTCTAAAATTTTCTTTATATTCATATCCTGGCTCACCTACAAAAACTCTCATATCCACTATACCAGGAAATATATATTTGCCCTTTAAGTCAGTAGGCTTTTCTCTAGTTGGTAGATTGTTTGTATTTACCTTTTTTCCTATAGCCTCTATCTTTCCATCTTCTCCAATTATTAATCCACCATTTTCGTTTATGGAATTGTGAGGATCTATAATGTTTGCATTTATAAAGTATTGTTTTTTCATTTATTCACAAAATATCTTTAAACATGCCATTCTTACAGCAACACCTAATTCAACTTGTTCTTTAATTACACTTTTGTTTATGTCATCAGCTAATCTTGTATCAATTTCAATTCCTCTATTCATTGGACCAGGATGCATAATTAAAGCATCTGACTTTGCATGATCAAGTTTATCTGGCGTTAACCCATAATATTCATAGTATTCTCTATTCGATGAAAGATATGAACTGGTCATTCTTTCATTTTGTAATCTAAGCATCATTACAATATCACAATCTTTGAGACCCTTTTTCATATCAGTAAAAGTGTTAACACCAAACTTTTCAATTTCTTTTGGCATAAGATTGGATGGCGCAACTATATTAACTTCTGCTCCTAACATTGTAAGAAGATAAATATTTGATCTAGCTACTCTTGAATGAAGTATATCTCCGCATATTGCTATTTTTAATCCCTGAATTTTTTTTTTTCGATTTCTAATTGTTAATGCATCTAATAACGCTTGAGTAGGATGCTCACGTCTACCATCACCAGCGTTTAGAACGACACAATTAACTTTTTGAGATAACAGATTACAAGCACCAGAGTCTTGATGTCTGATAACAATTATATCAGGATGCATTGCATTTAAGGTCATTGCCGTATCAATCAAAGTTTCACCTTTCTTAATTGCAGAGTTACCCATATTCATTGACATAACATCTGCACCAAGTCTTTTTCCAGCAAGTTCAAATGAGCTTTGAGTTCTAGTTGATGGCTCAAAGAATAAGTTTATTTGTGTTTTACCTCTTAATACATCGATTTTTTTATTTTTACTCTGATTTAATTTTATAAAAACTTCTGACTCATCCAGTATATAGTTAATATCGTTTACTGATAAATCTTGAATACCTAAAAGATGTTTTTGTGAGATTTTAATAGCTTTATTGGTTTTAATTGCCATTAAAATTTACTCTATAGCTATAAAGCCCCTAAATGGCAAGGATTAATTATTTAAATAACCTATAGCCCCTTGTAGAATAAATGCGGCTGCGTTTTGATCTATTTTTCTTTCACGCTTAGAAACATTAACATCAAGATGACTAGATAGATTAAATGCCCCAACAGTTGAAAGTCTTTCATCCCATAAGCAAACATCTACATCAACATTTTTGTCTATATTTTTAGATACATCTCTTACTGATTGAGCAGAGGGACCTAATGAACCATCCATGTTAATTGGATATCCAATGATAATTCCTTTAATATTGTTTTCCTCTATTATTTTTTTTAATTCGTTGATTAGATCATCATTATTGGTTTTATTGATCGTTTTAAAAGGTGTTGCTATTGACTGTTTTTCATCACAAATTGATACACCGATTCTTTTTGAACCAAGATCTAAACCAATCAATCTAGAGGTTTCAGACTGTTTTTTTTTGAATTCTTCAATAGTGATCATATTGTATATTTTAAACTTAAGTGATAGTTTGCGACATATTTAAATACCATATGAGCATCGATCTTAAAACAATAAAGCACATATCTAAACTATCAAGAATTTCTGTAGATGAGAAAAAAGCAGAGAAACTTGCAGGAGATTTAAATTCAATTTTCGATTTTATTGAAAAACTTAACGAATTAAAAACTGACAATGTTGAACCATTAACTTCTGTTGCTGAAACAACTCTAAAACTAAGATCAGATGAAGTAAAAAGTAAAAACTTAAGAGATCAAATAATAAAA
>CACNQY010000034.1 GCA_902622655.1 uncultured Pelagibacteraceae bacterium
AAAAGTATAACTTCTTTGGTTACTTTAGATGTTACAAATGGATTTCCATCTCTGTCTCCACCCATCCATGAACCAAACTCGATTGGATTAAAATTTTTTGGTAATCAAACCGTTAATGATTGCTAAAATCATTATTCCAAGAATTGGGAATGATATTTGTGAAAGTTGGAAAAATAAAATTGTCCCAAAATCCCCTATAGAACATCCGATGACACACCATAATGTATTTTTAGCACTTTTTTTCCAAGTATGTTTACATGACCAATGAAATGTGGTGGTGTTCATAATAGTTTGATAATATGTATTAATGATTTTTAAACAAGTATTTGATCGAAAATCATCAACTTATACTTACTTTATTGCTTCGGCAAAAGGTCGCGAAGCTTTAATTATAGACCCAGTAATTGAAAATGTTCAAACTTATATTGAAATACTCAATGAATTAAATCTTAAACTAGTCAAAGTTATAGATACACATATACATGCAGATCATGTTACTGGAGCATCAAAATTAAAAATGGAGACAAATTGTGCAACGGTTATGGGTCAAAACTCACCTGCTGACACTGTAGATATAAAAGTTAAAGATGGCGAAATATTAAAAATTGATAACTTGGAAATTAAGGCACTTTATACTCCGGGGCATACTTCAGATAGCTACAGTTTTTTAATGGGAAAGTGTTTATTTTCTGGAGACACGCTTCTAATTAACGGCACAGGGAGAACTGATTTTCAAAATGGTAATTCTAAAGAAGCATATAATTCAATATTTAATAGATTATTAAAATTGCCAGAAGAGACATTACTTTATCCTGGTCATGATTATAATGGCAAAAAAGTTAGTACAATTGGGAAAGAAAAAAAATTTAACCCAAGATTACAAGTAAAAAACGCTGATGAATATGCTCAAATTATGTCAAATTTAAATTTATCAAAACCTGAACAAATAGATAACAACGTAAATAGAAATATTAAATTAGGTGCTAACTAAAAATAACAAATATTAAAAACCAATATGAAATTAATCCAGCCAATATAGTTGCAATTATATTTCTTGAAAAATAACCAACAATAATAGCAACTAAGGCACCAAAAATTTTTGGATCATCAATTTCTATAAAGTTTCCATAGTCGTTTATAAATACTGCTGGGAATATTATTGCTGGAAATACTGCGGAAGGCACATATTCTAACACAGCTTTAATTTTATTTCCGAGCATATCTTTACTAACTAATGCAATCATCGTCATTCTCATTAAATAAGTTATTATTCCAGCAATAATAATTGATAACCAGGTCATTTTTTTAATCTCAATATTAATGCTGCAACAAATAAGGCAATTATTGGTGAAATAATTATATAAGATTTAAAAGGCGCATTAAAAAACAAAAGAGAGCTTAACCCACAAGTAATCATAACAATCACATGATCGATTTTTTTCAAGTCTTGAACAACAATAGCTATAAAAGTTAGAGGAATTGCAAATTTCAATCCAAGTTCCTCAGGTACAAATGAGCCTAATATAATTCCTGCTAATGTTGCTATCTGCCAACAAATCCAAAGTGTACTTCCTGTGCCAATAAGATGATAATGTAAAAATTTTTCTGTTTTATTTTTTTTAAAAAACTTATTAGATTCAGCGAAACCTTGATCTACAACTAAATAAGAAATCAATAATTTCTTTATAAAGGACATTTTTTCTAAATATTCTGATAAAACAGCTCCATATAGAAGATGTCTTGAATTAATAACACCAACAGATGTGACCGCAACCAAAGAGGAAGCACCTCCGGATAATAATTGTAAAAATACAATTTGTGACGCACCACCGAATATTATAAATGACATTCCATAAACTAAATAGGGACTAAAACCAAGTTCAATGCCGATTGCTCCACAAATAATTCCAAATGGAATTACTGATAGCATGTGTGGAGCAACATCTATCATTCCTTTTGTAAATAACTTTTTTTTTGAAAACATTTATCTGTGTCTTATTAAAAGCAAACAATATGTTCAAGTTTAATAGGTCTTTTTATTCCAAACTTATCGTTTATTTGATGAATTTCATGATGATGGGTATTTACTAAAACTGGTATAAATATATTATTTAGTGTTTTAAGGGTATAAATAAAATTTGTGCCTCTAAATTTTCTATCAACGACCTCTAGTTTTAGATTACTGTTATCATCATGTTCTAGATCCTCTGGCTGAAGTAATAATTTTACATTTGAGCCTTTTGGAAAATTATTGATAAAATTTCCTTGAATTGTTCCTAAATCATCATTTTCTAATGAATTTTCACCAGTAACTACAGCAGGTATTAAAATTCCTCTATTTAAAAAATTTACAACTTCAATTGAATTAGGAAAATGATAAACCTTGTAAGGATCATCAAACTGCTTTAGTTTTTGATTTAAAATTATTCCACATTTGGAGCCCAAATAAAAAGCCTCATAAGAGTCATGTGTAACAATTATTGTTGAAATTTTGAGTTTATTTAGAATTTTTTTTAATCTTACTTGTATTTCTTCCTTAAAACTTTGATCTACATTTGATAATGGTTCATCAAGTAATAAAAGGTCTGGTTTAGTTATCAGGGATCTAGCAAGTGATGCTCTTTGCGCTTCACCAGCACTTATTTCATGAGGATACTTCTTTAATATTTTTGATATATCTAATAATTTTATTATTTCACTTAAACTTAATTTTTTATCTTTTTTATCTTTATTTTTTTCAGCTCCCAATAATATATTTTTTTCTACAGAATAATGTGGAAAAAGACTATTTTCTTGAAATGCTAAAGATACATTCCTATTCTCTGGCTCAACATTAATTTTATTTGAAGATAATATTTTTCCATTTAATTCTATTATTCCTTTATTAATTTTTTCTAACCCTGCAATTGTTCTCAATATTGTCGTCTTTCCAATGCCTGATGGCCCTAAAAGACAAATAATGTCGCCTTCTTTTTCGATTGAAAAAGATACATTTTTAACTTTTGTTTTGCCGCCAATTCTGAAATCAACGTTTTTCACTTTTAAAAAATTTTTACTCATTTGGAGTCCTTAATATATATTTAGATGTAAATATAATAAATATAGTTGCAATTAATATTAAAAATAAAGATGGAGCGGCAGCTGCTTCAAGTAAATCCTCTGATGCAGAAATATAAGCAGTAGTAGCAAAAGTCTCAAAATTAAATGG
>CACNQY010000035.1 GCA_902622655.1 uncultured Pelagibacteraceae bacterium
TATTTACGGCTTGAAGTGTTTCATACATCTTGTTATCTGAATAACCATAATCAATTATTAGTATTCCTCCGTCATTTTTTTCTATTACATCGCAAATTATTCTTAAATATTTAAATGTATCTGGAGAATATTCAATTATGTTCTGATTCTTTGA
This sequence comes from uncultured Pelagibacteraceae bacterium, assembly GCA_902622655.1. Lineage (GTDB taxonomy): Bacteria > Pseudomonadota > Alphaproteobacteria > Pelagibacterales > Pelagibacteraceae > Pelagibacter. The sequence continues at coordinate 155 of CACNQY010000035.1, forward strand.
GATTTCAAAATTAAGATTTTCTTCAATTTTTTCTATGTCAATTTTTTCTTCTTTAAACTCTGCCTTTTTTGGATCTTTTATATGTACAAATCTCTCAACCCAACCGTTTTTCCTTTTAAAAAATTGTTTAATTGGAATGGCATCAAAGAACTCATTAGCCAAAAAAATTGTAGGATTAGTATTTAATTTTTTTAAATTAGATGACCATAAAAATTTTTTATTATTTAAATTTTTTTTTTGTTCTTTAATTAAAAATTCACTTTTCTCATAAATTATAAAATTACATGCATTGTAACACTCGTGAAAATTTATAAGCGTCTTATCAATTACTTTCATCATTTCACCATTTCCAGCTCCTAATTCAAGTACATTAAAATTTTTTGGGGAGCCTAAACTTTTCCAAAAAGTAATAATCCATATAGCAATCATTTCTGAAAAAAGTCTTGTAATATTTGGGGCTGTAATAAAGTCTCCTTTTTTACCAAAAGGATTTTTTTTCATATAATACCCTGTATTTTTATTGTAGAGAGCTGACTCTATAAATTGATCTAAAGGTAAATTATTTGTTTTAGCGTTTTTCATTTTTTAAATAAATTAAAAGTAAACCTGAAAACATGAATATTAAACTTATAACTTGTCCCATAGTAAAGTTTAAAAATATATATCCAAGTTGTTCATCTGGTACTCTATAAAATTCAACAAAAAATCTGAAAATTGAATAAAATACTAAAAATAATCCGGAAATTAAACCAGGTCTACTTAAAAATTTATTTTTAAAATAAATTAATAATAAAAACAAAACTACACCCTCTAAAAGTGCTTCATATATTTGAGATGGGTGTCTAGGAACATTATCTACTTTAGTAAAAATTACTGACCATGGTATATTTGTTGCTTTTCCATATAGTTCAGAATTTATAAAATTGGATATACGCCCAAAAAAAATTCCAATTGGAGCAACTAGCGCTACTATATCCATATATAAAAAAGGATTTTGCTTTTCTCTTTTTGCAAAAATTGCGGTAGCTATGATTATTCCAATTAGACCACCGTGGAAAGACATTCCTCCTTCCCATATTTTAAATATATCAACTAGATTATTTATATAAAAATTAAAATTATAAATTAATACATAACCAATTCTTCCCCCAATTATCAAACCAATTATTAAATAGGAAATATAATCATCGAATTTTTTATTAATATCTGCATTCTGTATAAAAACCTTTTTTGCTAATATCCAACCAAGTAAAATCCCTGCTATATATGCCAAGGAATACCATCTTATTTCTAAAGAAAATATTTCAATAGCTACTGGGTCAAAATTATTAATTAACATTTTTAATAATACTTATAATGTATATATTATATATGAAAAATTCTAAATTTATTATCGACAAGTTTGCAAAATTAATTGAACAGGGCTTAGTTTCTTCAAAAGATTTAACTTCGGAACTATTAAATATTTTCAAGTCTAAAAGAGATGAATTTGTTTTTAAAATGAAACTTACTAGTAAAGATGAATTTGAAATTCTGTCAAAAAGAGTAGAAAGTTTAGAAGCTAAGATTAAAAAACTTAGCAAAAAAAAAAAAAATTAAATCGGTAAAAAAATCTTAACTCTTAAACCATTCATTTTTGATTTTTCTAACATTATATTACCACCATGTGACTTAACTATATCAGAAGCTATAGATAAACCTAAACCAACACTCGATTTTGTATCACCTCTACCTTTATCTATTTTATAGAATGGTTTAAATACATTATCATATTCGCTTTTTGATATTCCAGGACCATCATCGTCTATTGTTATAAATAAGTTTGTATTTTTTTTTTTAAGACTAATTTCAACATTTTTTGAGTACTTTAAGGCATTATCAATCAAATTATTTAAACATCTTTTAATAAGGTTATTCTTACCATTGATATAAATTCTTGGTATTAAGTTATGTGAAATATTTTCATTATTATATTTATTAATAATTTCTTTAATTAATTCTGATAAATTGAACATTTTATCTGTTTCGTTATAGGATGAGCTAGTAAATTGAAGATATTCGTTTAACATTTTTTCCATTTCATTTATATCTTCAGTTAATTTTTCATTTGTCTCTTTATCCTTAATAAAAGCTAGTTGTAATTTCATTCTCGTTAAAGGAGTTCTTAAATCATGGCTTATACCTGAAAGCATTTCAGTTCTTTGATTTATGTGTCTTTCAATTCTTTTTCTCATTTTATCAAATTCGTGACCTGCTTGACGAATTTCAAGAGCTCCAGATGGCTTAAATTCATCTATTTCTTCTCCTTTACCAAATCTCTCTGCTGCTCTAGCTAAATTTATAATTGGTCTAGTTTGATTTTTTAAAAATATAAGTGAAATAATTATCATTATCAATGCTGGCACAGTTATCCAAAGAGCAAAAATTCTTGCAGAAGAACTTGTAACGCGATCCTTGGGAACTAAAAACTTAAAATATCCATCTAAATATTTTATCCTTAAATCAATTAATTCTTTGTAGCTAGTTGTGTTAAACCAGTATTCGCCTGTTCCAAATTTAGATTTTAGCTCTCTCCTTAAAGTTCTATCTATTGGACTAAACCAACGTTCCGAATTTATATCCCCTAACTTTTCATTTTTGGTTAGTTCTATATTCAGGTCTAGGAATAAAGAAAAAAGGTCAGTAAGTTCTTGTTTATTAATTTTTTCACTTTCGTAAACTTTAACAAAAGTACTAATTTCATTTACAAGCGTTCTTGTCATTCCTTTATTTGTCTTTATCCAAAGGCTATCAAAAAAAACAATTGTTATAACTAATTGTAGAACTATGATTGGAATAGCAACTATTAAAAGTGCTCTATAAAATAATCTTTTAGGTAATATTTTTTTTAAAAAATTACTCAATCCAGAGAACATATCCAGCTCCTCTGATTGTTTGCAAAAATTTTGGGTTTTTTGCGTTCAATTCTATTTTTTTTCTTAAACGTGTTATAATTACATCAATTGATCT
>CACNQY010000036.1 GCA_902622655.1 uncultured Pelagibacteraceae bacterium
AAATCTGACGATATTAGAAGATTTTTGTTTTCTACAAGATTTATTTTCCAAAATTTAGATAGAGTAATATTTTTTGATGATCAACTCAATCTTATCGGAGATACCGATACTTTAGACCTGGACCCAAGATCATTCTCAACAAGACTTGATAAAATTGAATTTGAAGATTTAGATAAACAGGATAAAGGAAAAACTATTGAGGAAAAAAATATAAAGATAAACAAAAAAAAACTTGTTTCATTCAAAGATATATTAAAAAAGTATTCTAGTTCAGAAGATTTAGGAACCCCCTATACTTTTATACAAGAGGATTTTAATCAATTTGAAGTAACAACAATTAAGAATGTAATAAAGAATGATATTAACCTTGGTTATGTAGCAATTACTGAGAGTGCTAACGAAATTAAGACTGCGATAGATGAGAGAAAAGCATTTGTAATAAGAACAGCTATATCTGTAGGGTTTGTAATATTAATTTTTTCCTTTGTATTAAGTAGATATTTTATCAAACCAATTCAAAATCTTGTTGGATATACAATTCGTATTAAAGAAAAAAGTCAAGTCAAACCAGGTATTGAAAACCTTAAAAAAAGAAATGATGAATTAGGACTATTGTCTAATTCTTTAGAGGATATGACAAATGAGCTACAGAATAGGGTTACACATGCAGAAAACTTTTCGACAGATTTGGTCCATGAGATTAGAAATCCATTGGCATCTTTAAAAAGTGCCTCAGAAATTTTGCAAGATACAAATGATAACGAACAAAGAAATAGATTATTAAATATACTAAGTCATGATGTGCAAAGAATAGAAAGATTGATCACAGATTACTCACAAATGTTAAAAGATGAAGTTGCTTTAAGTAAAGAAAAAATGAAAAAAATTAATGTTGAACCTATTATTCAATCTGTTGTTGATGATTACAATAATATTCATCAAATGAAAAAAGGAATAAAAATTGAGTATAAAAATGATGGAAGAGATAAATATTTGATAAATGGAATAGAAAATAGAATTGAGCAAATTATTGCAAATTTATTAGATAATTCAATATCCTTTAGCAAAGAAGGTAGTAACGTTTTAGTGAATATTTCTGTTAATGAAAAAAGTCAAATATCAATCAAAATTATTGATGAAGGCCAAGGATTTAAAGAAAAAGATACATCAAGAATTTTCAAAAGATTTTACAGTAATAGACCTGAAAAATTTGGAGAACATTCAGGCCTAGGTTTAAATATTGTTAAAAATTTGGTTGAACTTCACGATGGTGAAATTGTAGCATCTAATCGTGTTGATAAAGAAGGAGCAATGATAGAGATAAAATTTCCTAATGTTTAATCATATCTTGATAAAAAATATCTTAGCTGTATAAAACTTTCAATGGAAGATTATAAAGTAAAAGATATATCACAAGCTGATTTTGGTAGAAAAGAAATTTCAATAGCTGAAAGTGAAATGCCTGGTTTAATGGCTTTAAGAGAAGAGTATTCAAATGAAAAACCATTAAAGGGAGCAAGAATTATTGGATGTCTTCATATGACGATTCAAACGGCTGTTTTAATCGAAACTTTAGTAGATCTTGGTGCTGAAGTTAGATGGTCTTCTTGTAATATTTTTTCAACTCAAGATCATGCAGCTGCTGCAATTGCAAAGGCTGGTATTCCTGTTTATGCTTGGAAAGGTGAAACTGAAGAAGAATATTTATGGTGCATTAAGCAAACTATAGTTGGAAAACCAGATTGGAAACCTAACATGTTATTAGATGATGGTGGAGATTTAACAGCTATTATGCACAACGAATATCAAGATTTAATGAAAGATATTAAAGGTGTTTCAGAGGAAACTACAACTGGAATTAAAGCGCTAAATAAAATGGAAAAGGATAAATCACTTTTAGTTCCCGCAATAAACGTAAATGACTCTGTTACAAAATCAAAATTTGATAATTTATATGGATGTAGAGAGAGCTTGGTGGACGGTATCAGAAGAGCTACAGATGTAATGATGTCTGGAAAAATTGCAATTGTTGCAGGTTTTGGAGATGTTGGAAAGGGAAGTGCTGCATCTTTAAGACAAAGTGGTGCTAGAGTTTTAGTTACAGAGGCAGATCCAATTTGTGCTCTTCAAGCTGCCATGGAAGGTTATGAGGTAGTATTAATGGAAGAGGCTATAAGTAGAGCTGACATTGTTGTAACAGCTACTGGAAACAAAGACATTGTTACTGCCGATCATATGAGAGACATGAAAGATAGAGCAATTCTTTGTAACATTGGTCATTTTGATAATGAAATACAAGTTGAGGCATTGAAAAATTACAAATGGACAGAGGTTAAACCACAAGTTCATGAAATAGAGCTTCCTAGTGGTAAAAGAATTATTCTTTTAGCTGAAGGTAGACTTGTTAATCTTGGTTGTGCAACTGGACACCCAAGCTTTGTAATGAGTGCGTCATTTACAAATCAAGTTATTGCTCAAATAGAACTTTGGCATAATTATAAAAATTATAAAAATAAAGTTTATGTACTTCCAAAACATTTAGATGAAAAAGTAGCAACTTTGCATTTAAAAAAAGTTGGTGCAAAACTAACAAAATTATCAAAAGAACAAGCAGATTATATAAGTGTTGGAACAGAAGGTCCTTTCAAACCAGATGCCTATCGCTATTAAAGATAGCAAAATAGATATCACTTCAGAGAAGTTAACTAAAGAATTAGCTAAAGAATTCACAAAATATCTTATAGGTGGGGAGTTTGTTTTTTTATATGGAGAGATGGGTGTTGGTAAAACTACCTTTGTTAAATATTTTATAAATGAGTATCAAAAAATAAATAATTTAACACAAACTGAAATTACAAGCCCTACTTTTAGTTTATTAAATGAATATCAGGTTAAAGACATAAGAATAAAACATTATGATTTATTTAGAATTAACAGGAAAGAAGACATCAATAATTTGGATATTTTTGAAAAAGATCATAAATTAATAACACTTATAGAATGGCCACAATTGATAGAGGATAAACAAGATATAAAATTTATAGCTTTAACTTTTAATTATTTAAATGATTTAAATGATAGAAGTGTAGATATAAAAGTTTAAATTAAAACT
>CACNQY010000037.1 GCA_902622655.1 uncultured Pelagibacteraceae bacterium
GCAATTATTTTGCCGTCATCTGATAATGCCAAAGCCATAGATAAAGTACTTAATCCTGTAAATGTACCTATCTCTAAAACTTTTTTGATATTTGAAATTTTTATAATTAAATGCAGAAATTGACTTTGTGAAATTGAGATTTGCATTCTTTTGATATCACCAAGAGATGTGTTGTAATCAATTATTTCTTTTTGGACTGGATGTAAATTAAATCCATGACTTAAAATATACTCTTGGAGTTCTTTAGTTATGTTTAGGTCTGAACCCATAAATTCTAAAGTTTTTTCTTTAAAATCTCATTAACTAATTGAGGATTTGCTTTTCCACCAGAAACTTTCATTACTTGGCCAACAAAGAAACCGAATAATTTAACTTTACCTGATTTATATTCGGTAGCTTTATCTCTGTTATCATCAATAACCTTATCTATCAGTGCCTCAAGTGCTTTTGGATCACTCTCTTGTTTTAAACCTTTTTCCTCAACAATTTTTTTAGGATCCTTATCGCCTTCCATCATTTGTTCGAAAACTGTTTTTGCAATTTTTCCAGAAATTGTTCCATCTTTAATTAAATTGATTAACTTTGATAAATTGCCTGCGCTTATAGGGCTTTCAGTTATTTCTAAATTTTTTTCATTTAACGCTGCAAATAATTCACCAATTATCCAATTTGTTGCAAGTTTTACATCAGATTTCTTAATTACATTTTCAAAGTAATTAGATGTTTCAATATCCGAAACTAAAATATTAGCTTCGTAAGGTGATAATTTGAATTTTTCTATAAATCTTTTTTTCTTTTCATCTGGTAGCTCTGGAATTTCTGATTTTAAATTTTCAATAAAATCATCTGAAACTTCTAATGGCAATAAGTCTGGGTCTGGAAAATATCTATAATCATGAGCATCCTCTTTTGATCTCATTGATCTAGTTTCATTCTTTTTGGTATCAAAAAGTCTGGTTTCTTGGTCAATCGTTTGGCCATCCTCAATTAAATCCACTTGTCTATTAGCTTCGTATCCAATTGCCATCTGCATGAATTTTATTGAGTTAACATTTTTTATCTCACACCTGGTTCCAAACTCTTTTGAACCTTTTTTTCTAACAGATACATTTACATCGGCTCTTAATGATCCTTCCTGCATATTTCCATCACAGGTTCCTAAATATCTCATTATAGATCTTAATTTTTTAATATATGCATTTACTTCATCTGGAGATCTTAGGTCAGGTTTACTTACAATTTCCATTAAAGCCACACCTGATCTATTTAAATCTACAAAAGTATTTTTAGGATCTAAATCATGAATGCTTTTACCTGCATCTTGCTCTAAGTGTAATCTTTCTATACCTACCTCTTTTTGACCATCTGGCATATCAAGTATTACTTTACCCTCACCTACAATTGGATCTTTGAATTGTGAGATTTGATAACCCTGAGGTAAGTCAGCATAAAAATAATTTTTTCTATCAAAAACAGATCTCTTATTGATTTTAGCTTTTAAACCAATTCCTGTTTTGATAGCTTGTTTTACACAATACTCGTTTATTACTGGCAACATTCCTGGAAATGCTGCATCAACTAAACTTACTTGAGTATTTGGTTCAGCTCCAAATTTGGTCGCTGATGATGAGAATAATTTTGACTCCGATGTAACTTGTGCATGAACTTCTAAACCAATGACAACCTCATATTGATTATCATGTCTATTAATTAGATATTCAGATTTGTTCTTACTCACTTAATCCACCAATCAGTAATATTGTTTTTAAAATTAATTTTTTCTTCCATAGCATATGCAATGTTTAAAATATTTTGTTCATCAAAAGCCTTACCAATTATCTGTAATCCTAATGGATATCCTTTAGCATCATGGCCTGCTGGTATAGAAATTCCAGGTAAACCTGCTAAATTTACAGGAACAGTAAAAATATCATTTAAATACATTGAAACCGGATCATTTGTTTTTTCACCAATTTTAAACGCAGAACTTGGAGTGGATGGTGTTAGAATTGCATCAACTTTCTTATAAACATCATCAAAATCATTTTTAATAAGTTTTCTTACCTTTTGAGCTTTAAGATAATAAGCATCATAATATCCTGAAGATAAAACATAAGTTCCAATCATTATTCTTCTTTGAACTTCAGCGCCAAATCCTTCAGATCTTGTTTTTTCATACATATCAATAAGATTTTCCCCTTCTGCTCTAAAACCATATTTAACTCCGTCGTATCTAGCCAAATTAGATGAAGCCTCTGCTGGAGCTACTATGTAATAAGTTGGTAGTGCATAATTAGTATGAGGTAGAGATATATCGATAATCTCAGCACCACAATCTTTTGCATATTCAATACCTTTTTTCCATAGGTCTTCTATTTCTTCAGGCATGCCATCTACTCTATATTCTTTGGGTATTCCTATTTTTTTACCTTTAATATCTTTTGTTAATTCTTTGCTGTAGTCGTTTCTTTTAAAGTCTATTGATGTAGAGTCTTTTTCATCGTAAGTGCTAATAACTTCCTGCAACAATGCACAATCTTTAACATTTTGCGCCATTGGACCAGCTTGATCTAGGGATGATGCAAATGCTACAATTCCGTATCTAGAACAACTACCATAAGTAGGTTTTAATCCAACAGTTCCAGTAAATGAAGCAGGCTGTCTTATAGATCCACCTGTATCTGTTCCTATAGTTATTGGTGTTAATTGAGCTGCTACAGCAGAAGACGATCCACCAGAGGATCCTCCTGGAACTAAATTTTTATCAATTGGGTTTTGTACATTACCAAAAAAACTAGTTTCATTAGATGAACCCATAGCAAATTCATCACAATTTAATTTTCCCATTAAGATAGCTCCTTCATTCCAAATATTTTGTGTAACAGTTGACTCGTAAGTTGGAACAAAGTTATTTAAAATCTTACTACCTGCCGTAGTTCTTAAATCTCTTGTACAAAATAAATCTT
>CACNQY010000038.1 GCA_902622655.1 uncultured Pelagibacteraceae bacterium
CGCTAAATCTTTTGATTATGCAATTCTAGAAAAAACCAAACAAATTAATGCAATTAAACTAGATATTCCTTGGTCAGATCTTGGTAGTTGGAAAGAAATTTTGAAGATGTATGACAAAAATAAAAACAAATATATTAAGAAAAAAAATGTCTATTACCGTCCATGGGGCAGATATACTAATCTATTTGAAGGAAAAGAGTTTTTAATAAAAGAACTATATGTAAAACCAAAAGGCATTCTAAGTTTACAAAAACACCATCACCGAGCAGAACATTGGTTAGTTACACAAGGCAATGCTAAAATAACTCTTAATAAAGATATAATTGTTAAAAAACCAGGTGAACATATATTCATTCCGTTAGAGGCAATCCATAGAATTCAAAACTCAGGAAAAAAACCTGTAAAAATTGTCGAAGCTCAAATTGGCTCAATTTTGAAGGAAAGTGATATTGTTAGATATCAAGATGTATATGGCCGTGTTAAATAATATAATACGACCATAAAGATTTATTTAAAACCAATTATTTGGAATTATTATGTAGTGGATCGCTAAAACGATACCTACTGAAACACTTAATCCAAAAATCATTTTAAGAAAGTCTTTACCAATTAATGGGAAGACATACTTAAATTTATAGTCTTTATTCATAGTTGATATTGCAAGTTCTCTACCACACAATAACCCAACGAACACCCATGTTGTTGACATTGGCAAATCATTAAGCTCTTTAAAGTAGAATAAAACACCAGCATAAATCACATTAATAATTGTAGCTGATCTTGCATATCTTGTTCCTGTTTTTTCAAGAACAACTTTTTGTATTGGTCCACCTTGAATGTAGAAAATGTAAAATAACAAAGAAGTAAAATAAGCCATTACAATTAAAAGTAATGATAAATCTAATTGCCTAGGCAGATATACTGCAATGTTAGCTACATCGTGAGATAACCAAACCCACCATAACCAACCTGATGAAACCCAAACAGCATTTCTCCAGAATGATATCCATTTTTCATCTACTTCATCAAATTTTTCATTAATAAATTTAGATACAGCTATCCAGGCTATGTAAGCAACCATTGCTGCTAATCCATAACCAACCACACTTTTCAATAGCATTTTTTCAAGCACAACGGTTGAAGCAAATGCCGAAAGAACTAAAAAGGTTGTTGATACTGGTATTCCAATTCTTGTTAATAATAATAGTATTGCAGGAGCTACTGCATGATACCATTGAATTTCTTGATAAGGTATTCTATTTAATCTTCCATAAGAAATATCTCCATCATAAGAATACCAACCCCATCCAAGTGCTAAAATCATAACAGCAGATGCTGATCCAGCAAGTACATACCATTTAAACCACTTCTTTTTTGAGGCTATAAAGGTACCAAGTGTTTGGATTGAGTCGTTAGCGATTACACTATAACCGGCAAGGGCAAACCCTATAACTGTGTAAATTAAAGTCATTTCCATTTTTTATCTCCTAAATATTATTGTTTTCGGTTCAATCGTTTTATGACTTGAGGAGTGTTTAATGTAGGTCAAAGAATTTTTCTACGTATAAATTTATTTATTAAAGAATCAGAGAGTAGATTCATCTACAAGTAAACTAATTGAGTTCAAAGTCTATATAAAAAAATTAAAATATTATTTTATATATACCAATTACAAATAATGGTATTTGCAATCCAAAATTAGTTAGGATCGCTTTATCTTTGCTGATAAATCCAGCGATAGTCCATCCTACAACTCCTAATCCGTGAAAGTAGATATTCAATGGATATACGTTTAGATTTGTTAAAAGAATACCAACTAGAACGAGAAATGTACTTATCCATTTAAGATACTTTTTTATGAACATTATTTTTTCCTTTCTTGTAAATTTAATAACTAATTACAATTCAAGAAATACTAATATCAATAAATAGTATCTTAACAACCTTTGAAAGAATTGGACATATTTCTAATTAATTTGAAATACAAGTCTTTACCCGGATCTAAAGTTGCACCTAATGGATCCAAAACACCAGTTTTTATATTCATATCTTTAGCTACAGCTTTGATAATATCTGGGTTAAATTGAGGTTCAGAGAATACACATGCAACTTTATCATGCTCGATAATTTCTCTAATTTCAGCAAGTTGTTCAGCTCCAGGCATCACATCTGTATTAACAGTAAATGCACCTAATACTTTAACATTAAATCTTTCTTCAAAATACTGATAAGCATCATGGAATACAATTGAAGAAACACTGCTGCTTAAATCTGTCATTACATCAATTGTAAGTTTATCGATTTCTTTTAAAGCTTTAGCTAAATTACTTTTGTATTTAGCTTCATTTTTTGGATCATTTTCAATTAGATGCTCAACCATTTCATTTAACATAGCTTTTGCATTAATTGGGTCCAACCAAATGTGTGGATCAAATTCACCATGCGCATGTCCATCATGATCATCATGGTCGTGATCATCTTCCTTTTTACCGTGGTCATCATGTCCATGGTCATCATGATTATCTTCCTTTTTACCGTGGTCATCATGTCCATGGTCATCATGATTATCTTCTTTTTTACCATGATCGTCATGTCCGTGATCGTCATGATCATGTTCGTCAAAAATATTTCTTTCTCTAAATTTTAATACCTGTAATCCTTTAGTATCCATTAGTTCAATTTTTTCTGCTTTTTTTGCAATTGAGCTTAGTGGTTTTTCTAAAAAATTTTCTAAATCTTCACCTACCCAAAATATTAGATCTGCATTTTGGAGCATTTTTGCATGAGAAGGTTTCATCGCAAATCCATGTGGAGATGCATATCCATCAACTATTAGATCAGGTTTAGCAATACCGTCCATTAAATAACTGGCT
>CACNQY010000039.1 GCA_902622655.1 uncultured Pelagibacteraceae bacterium
ATATCTTCTTCGTCATATAAACTCTGCCGGTGTATATTTGAAAGATCAACAATATCATGATCCACTATCCCAATTGTTCCAATTCCTGATCTCGTTAAAAATTCAGCTACAGGGCAACCGAGACCACCCATGCCAATTATCAAAACTTTAGAAGTTGAAATTTTTTTTTGTCCTATTGCTCCAATATTTTTAAGAACTATTTGTCTTGAAAATTTTTCAATTTCTTTCTTATTTAATTTTTTGCTCATTTTCCTGTTGAGCCAAACCCGCCTTCTCCTCTAATTGTTCTTGGTAGATCATCAGTTTCTTCAAGATTCATTTTAATAACTGGAGTAAGGATCATTTGTGCTATTCTATCTTTATTATTAATTGTAAAATCATTCTTTCCATGATTAAAAAGGATAACTTTTATCTCTCCTCTATAATCACTATCAATTGTCCCAGGTGTATTTAAAACACTTATGCTATTTTTTGCAGCTAAACCAGATCTAGGTCTTATTTGGATCTCAAAATCACTTGAAAAAGCTACTGCAAGGCCTGTGGGCACTACACATGAAGAGTTTGGTTTAAGATTTATGGGTTCTTTTATCAGGGCCATTAAATCCATTCCTGATGCTCCGTCACTTTTATAAGCAGGTAATTCAACCGCTGGATCTAATTTCTTGATAAGAACTTTTGTCATTAATTTAATTGATCAAGTATTCTATCAACTATTTCATTAGAAATTTCAGATTTTTTTTTGTAAGAAAGTTTTTCTTTTTTAATATCTTCATTTTTATAGTGTATTGTTACTTCGTTATAATCAGAATTAAACCCTATATGTTCATTTGATACATCATTAGAAATTATCCAGTCACAATTTTTCTTATTCAATTTTTCTTTTGCATTTTTATCTATATCACTTGTTTCAGCAGCAAATCCAATTACAACCTCAGGCCTCATTGAATTATGGTTAGAAACATAATAAAGTATGTCCACGTTTTTTTCCAAATTTAAATTTAAGTTTTCTTGTTTTTTAATTTTATTTTTAAACTTTTTATTAATTTTAAAATCTGCTACAGCAGCAGAAAAGATTGCCACATCAACAGGTAAATTTTCTTGAGTTGCAACTAACATTTCATCAGCTGTTTCAACTTTTATAAGATTAATATCTTCAGTTATTTCTAGATTAGTTGGACCAGATATTAATGTTGTATCAAAACCTTTTATAGATAATGATTTAGCTAGTTCGTATCCTTGTTTACCACTTGATTTATTTGTAATAAAACGAACTGGATCTATATATTCATTAGTTGGCCCTGCTGTAACTAAAGCCTTAAATTTTTTAATACTTTTTTGATCTAAGAAATATTGATCAATTTCATGAGTAATTATTAATGGATCTGACATTTTTCCTTCTCCATATTCTCCACATGCCATATTACCAATTTCTGGACCAATTAATTTATATCCAAAATTTTTTAATTTTTTTAAATTTGCTTTAGTTGACGGATGTTCCCACATTCTTACATTCATTGCTGGTGCTAAAATAATTTTTTTATTTGAAGCCAAAACAACAGTAGATGCTAAATCATCGGTTGTTCCTTGAGCTAATTTTGAAATTGTATTTGCTGTTGCTGGTGCAATCAAAATTATATCAGCCCATCTTGAAAGTGAAATATGGTCCATTTCTGCTTCATTTTCTATGCTGAATAAATCGCTATAGACTTTTCCTTTGGAAAGTGATGTTACCGAAAGTGGAGTTACAAACTCTTTTGCGTTTGCAGTAAGGATGGTCTTTATTTCTGCGCCATTTTTTTTAAAAAGTCTAATTGTTTCAAGACTTTTATAAGCTGATATGCCTCCACAGATAATAAATAGTATTTTTTTATTTAACAGATTTTTCATTTGCCGAATTAAAATACTATAAGGCCAAAAATTACAAGAAGTAATAAACCAATAATAGATTGATTTCTAAATGCTATCATTTCTAATTTTTTGTCATTTAGAGCGGTATAGGAATTTGAATTTTGTGGAATTTGACCACTAGCTAAAAATGTTAATGCTTGATTAGCTTTATCCATAATCTCAGGAAATTCTGGTAAACGCTTAATTACTTCAGATGTATTTTTTAATGTTTCATTGAAATTGTTAATTGGATCTTTAGTTTCCTTAAGCCAACTTTCAAGTACGGGTTTTGAAGTTGTCCAAATATTAGTGTTTGGATTTAATTTTCTTGCTACACCTTCAACAACAACCATAGTTTTTTGTAACATTAATAATTGAGGTTGAGTTTGCATATTGAACTTTTCTGTTACATCAAATAATTGTTTGAGCAATTTACCTCCCGAAATATCTTTTACCTCTTGGCCAAATATAGGTTCACCAATTGATCTCAAGGCTTGCGCTAAATCATCAATTGGAACTTCCTTTGGAACAAGTCCAGCAACTAAATGGACTTCAGCTACTTTTCTATAATCTCTTTGAATAAATCCAAATAAAATTTCTGCTAAAAACCTTTTACTAAGTTTATCTAGCCTACCCATAATCCCAAAATCTATAGGTACAATTTGTCCACTATCATCAACAAAAATGTTTCCTTGATGCATGTCTGCATGAAAAAAACCATCTCTTACAGCATGTCTTAAAAAATGTTGGATGATATCTTCTGCTATTTTATTAGTATCTAAATTTTTCTTCTTTAACTCCTCAGCTTCTCTTATTGAAATTCCATCTATCCAATCTAAAGTCATTACATTTTCACTAGTAAAATTCCAATAAATCTCAGGAACTTTAAATCCTGCATCATTTTTTGTATTTTCTGCATATTCATT
>CACNQY010000040.1 GCA_902622655.1 uncultured Pelagibacteraceae bacterium
AAGTTCAAAAAGATAGTCCTGCAATGATAGGTGGACTTAAAGATCAAGATATAATTTTAGAAATTGATGGTAATAAAGTCAAAAGTATCATGGAAGTTTCTAAATTTATCACTTTGTCTACAAGTGATTTTATAGATTTTAAAGTTAGGCGTTCCTATGATGAATTAATATTAAAAGTTAAACCTAATATTGTTGAAGGAGACGATGGTTTGGGTAATAAAATTAATAAAAGAATGGTTGGTATAAAATTATCAGCTTATAATGATAAAATTAATCATGTTAAATTAGGACCTGCAAAAGCATTATATCATGCGGCAAATGAAGTTTATTTTGTAAGTGTTTCTTCACTTAAATACATAGGAGGAATGATTTTAGGTAAAGCTGACACCTCTCAATTGGGAGGTCCAATTAGAATTGCCAAAATTTCAGGTCAAGTTGCAACCTTCGGAGTTTTAGCTTTTATTAGTATGATGGCTTATATTTCAATAAGTTTGGGACTTATAAATTTATTTCCAATCCCAATGTTAGATGGTGGACATTTAATGTTTTATGCATTTGAAAAAGTTTTAGGCCGACCATTATCTCAAAAAACCCAAGAGGGCTTTTTTCGAATCGGAATGTTCTTGTTGCTATCATTGATGTTTTTCACCACATTTAATGATCTAAAAGACCTTGGTTTATTTAGATAATTCACATCTTAAAGAGTTAGAAAAAGTCAATAAAAACTAGGTTTATTTAGGTTTTTACAAGATATTGTGTCTTTTGAAAAAATAAACACTAAAAAAAGCTTGATTTATCAACGTTAATGGCAAGTATAAATATTAACCAACAAAACCGGAGCTAAAATGAACAAAAAACAACTAATTGCAAAGCTTTCTGGCTCATTGAATCTGAGCAAAGCAGATGCTGAGCGAACTTTTGATACAATTACCAACACTATTTTAGATGCCCTAAAAGGTGATGACTCGGTCAAGATTGCTGGGTTCGGTACGTATAAAGTAGCTAAGCGAAAAGCTAGAGTTGGAAGAAATCCAAGAACCGGCGAGCAAATACAAATCGCTGCTTCTCAAAAAGTTAAATTCTTACCTGCTAAAGCCTTAAAAGAAGTATTCAATAGATAATAACTTTTTTAACAGCCCTAACGTTTCAAAAAAACGTATAGGGCTGTTTGTATATGCAATTACTGCATACCCAATTTTCCTAATAAACGTTACTATTAATAATATTTAAAAATATAAAAGTCTCCAAACTTGGAGGAGACTATGAAAAAATACTTAAAAAAAATTAATTATATTTTGTTGAGTTTTGCAACTTTATTAAGCTTAACTACAGTCGTGAATGCTGAAACTACAATTTCACCAGAAGGACAATACATTTTTAATACACTTGGTTTTTATATAGGTGGCGTACTCGTAGCTTTTATGGCTGCTGGATTTTGTATGTTAGAAAGTGGCCTTGTAACAACAAAAAGTGTTTCTACTATTGCAGCAAAAAATATTGGTAAATTTGCCATTTGTTCTCTTGTATTTTTCTTTTTTGGTTACAATATGGCTTATGGGATACCTGAAGGAGGATATATAGGATCGTTTTTAATGTGGGGCGACTCCTCAAAAATAGGAACAGGATATTCAGATCATTCAGATTGGTTTTTTCAAACTATGTTTGTATGCGCAACAGTTTCTATTGTATCTGGTGCTGTAGCAGAAAGAATAAAAATTTGGCCATTTTTTATTTTTGCATTTTTAATGTCAGGTTTTATTTATCCAATTTCAATGGGCTGGCAGTGGGGCGGAGGATGGCTAGCAGCCTCAGGTTTTTCAGATTTTGCTGGATCCACATTAGTCCATGCTTGCGGCGGAGCAGCTGCTTTAGCTGGTGTTATGGTTTTAGGAGCGCGGGAAGGTAGATTTACCAAGTCAGGTGAACCCAAAACTTTAGAACCATTTGCTGCATCAAGTATTCCTCTTGTAACATTAGGAACTTTTTTACTTTGGTTTGGTTGGTTTGGATTTAATGGATTTAGTCAGTTAGCAATGGGAACTTTTGATGATGTAAATGCAATTAGTAAAATTGCTGTAAATACACATTTAGCTGGGGCGGCTGGCACAGTTACTGCAGCAGTGGTGTCAAGGTTGCTAGGTGGAAAAACAGATATAATAATGATGTTAAATGGTGCGCTTGCTGGATTAGTAGCAATAACAGCTGAACCTTTAACTCCAACACCTTTACTGGCAATTGTTATTGGTGCAATTGGCTCTGTTATTATGTACTTTGGAACAAAATTTTTAGAGGCAAGACATCTTGATGATGTTGTAGGAGCCATACCTGTTCATATGTTCGCTGGAATATTTGGTACTCTAATAGTTCCTATTAGCAATCCCAGTACAAATTTTGGAACTCAGTTTACAGGAGTGATTTCAGTTTGTTTGTTTAGTTTTGTTTTATCTTACATAATTTTTAAAGCTATGAAAGCTACCATAGGTTTGAGAATTAGTTCTGGTGCAGAAAAACTAGGTACAGATGTTGCCGAAATAGGAGTGAGAGCTTACGCAATAAGAGATTAAATAAACTCTATATAATTAGTATAAAGAGGCTCCTTTTAAAAAAGAGCCTCTTTATTTTGTCATATTTTTAAGGGTTTCAAGCACCTCTTTGGCATGATCCTTAACTTTAACATTACTCCAAGTTTTTAAAATTTTACCTTTTTTATCTATTAAAAAAGTACTTCGGATAATACCCATAAACTCTTTGCCCATAAAC
>CACNQY010000041.1 GCA_902622655.1 uncultured Pelagibacteraceae bacterium
ATCTCTGGTCAAGCTGCAGAAATTAAATTCACTATTAACAATTTAAAAAAAACTCTTAAATTTAAAGAATTTAACAGCAGCAATATCTCTAAAAGCTCATTCCAACCATTTCACAAACCTAAAGTGAAAATTAAAAAAGAGGTTGTTCCTATGAATTTAACTTTAAATTCAAGAATAAAGAAAAAAGATAGTCATGTAGATCCAATCAAATGGAATAAACTGATAAAAGAAAAATCTACAGTTCTTATAGACGCGAGAAAACCGTTTGAGTACGAAGTTGGAACATTTAAGGGAGCAATCAATCCTGATATTGATAACTTTAGAGATTTTCCAAAATATCTAAAAAAATTAAAAAAAAATCAACCTATAGCTATGTTTTGTACCGGTGGAATTCGATGTGAAAAAGCATCTGTACATTTGGAAAAAAAAGGTTTTAACAACGTTTATCAGTTAAATGGTGGAATTTTAAATTATCTAAAAAAAACTAATAAGAAAAAAAGTTTGTGGAAAGGTGAATGCTTTGTTTTTGATAACAGGATTAGTTTAAAACATGGTCTAAAAGTTGGTTCTTACTCAATCTGTAGCGGTTGTAGGAAACCTATATCTTGTAAGGATAAAAAATCAAAAAAATATGAAGAGGGCGTTTCATGTCCACGTTGTCACGATAATCTAACAGAAAATCAAAAATCACGTTTTAGAATGAGACAAAGTCAGATATACAAAGCAAAGCAATCTGGAAAAAAACATATTTTTCAAAAAGAATTTAAATAAGGAACGTTTTGTCTAAATCAATAAAATTAACTAAAGATCCAATTTGGTTTCTATTAAGAAAGGTGACAATACCAGCGAGTGTTGGATCGTTATTTCAAACTTTTTACAATTTAGTTGACACATGGTTTGCTGGTAAAATTTCAGCCGAAGCAATTGGTGCGATAGCTAAATCTTTTCCAATATATTTTACAATTATAGCTGTTGGTGTTGGTTTAGGAGCAGCCACAAATACTTTAATTGGTAACTCAATAGGTGAAAAAAAAGAGAGGATTGCTTCAATGTATGTTGCTCAATCCTTAATCTTTGCATTAGTAATTTCAATATTAGTAACTTTATTTGGTTTGAATGTATCTAACTACCTTTTAGAGGTAATGGGGTCAGATACTAATGGTATTATATTAACTAGAGAATATTTAGATATTATTTTTTATGGAACCTTTATTGTATTAATACAAATTTCACTAAATGGAACATTAAATGCTCAAGGTGACACTAAAAGTTATAGGAATGTTTTAATATTTAGTTTTTTTCTTAATATTTTTTTAAACCCTCTATTCATATGGGGCTACGGATTTATACCTGCTTTTGGTATAGCTGGTCTTGCAATAGCAACAGTAATTTCACAATTGATTGGAACAATTTATTTAGCTTATAAAGTTAATAATTGTAAAATTAGAGAATATCTAAAAGCAAAATGTTTTATACCTAAATTTGATTATTTAAAGCATATAACATTTCAGGCAGTTCCAGTAATGTTTAGTATGTTATTTATTGGAGTTGGTATATTTAACATCTTATATTTCATTGGTCAGTTTGGTGATTTAGCTGTTGCTGGTTATGGTGCAGCTTTAAGAGTAGAACAAGTTTTTTTACTTCCAGTTATAGCATTAAATACTGCTGTACTTTCAATTGGTGGTCAAAATTATGGTGCTAAAGCTTATAATAGAATAAGAGAACTCTATACCAAGGCACTATTATTTGGAGCTTCCTTTATGTTTATTGCTGGAATAATAATTTTTTTTGGTGCAGAATTTTTTGTTTCTTTATTTACTGATAACCAGGAAGCTGTTGTCAGTGGTGCTATTTATTTAAGAGTTGCAGCATTAATTGGACCAATTTATCCAGTATTTTTTATTACCACAGCTGTATTTCAAGCAGTTAAGAAACCTCTATATAGTCTTTATTTAAGCATCCTTAGATTAACAGCATTTCCGTTTTTAAGCTTATGGTATGTAATTAATATCAGAGGTGGTGATTACGAGGACATATTTTACACTATAATGGCTACAAATTGGGTAATGGGGATTGTTGTTTTAATATTTATTGGTTATTTTTTAAATAATGTATTTAAACAAAATAAATCTATTTTTAGTTATTAGTATCTGTCTAATATTTTTTTTTCTAACTTATGAAGATGTAAAATCGAGCAAAATCGAAGTTATTGATGGAGATACAATAAAAATGAATGGTGAGAAAATAAGATTTAGTGGAATTGATACTCCCGAGTTAAACCAAACGTGTATTAAAAATGGTTTAGAAAATTCCTGTGGCATTAAAGCAAAAACAATACTTTCTGAAAAAATAGGGAAAAATAAGGTTAAATGTATTAATGAGGGAAAAGATCAATATAAAAGAATATTAGCAGAATGTTTCGTTAACAACGAAAGTTTATCTAGTTATCTAGTCAAAAGTGGCTATGCTTTTGCGTACAGAAAATATTCAAAAAAATTTGTAGAAGAAGAGGATTATGCCAGAATTAACAATTTAGGTATGTGGTCTATGAATTTTGAATATCCTTGGGATTATAGAAAAAAAAGAAAATCAAAATGAGAGAGTTAAAAAACTGGGATAATAAAACATGGTTATCATCAAAAAAGTACATCAATTCTTTTAACTCATTTTTACTTAAAAAAAAAAAATTGAATAAAAAATCTAAAATTTTAGATATAGGCTGTGGAAGAGGAAAAATCTTTGGATC
>CACNQY010000042.1 GCA_902622655.1 uncultured Pelagibacteraceae bacterium
TAGTTCTATTTAAATCTGATAACACACCACCACTTGCTATATCAATTATACGGGCTCCTGTATTTAATAATACACCACGACTAGCTCTTTCCACAGAATGTTTTGCAACTGCATGAGCAACTTCATGCCCCATTATTGCTGCTAGCCCATTTGTGTTTTTTGTAACATCAAGTATCCCTGTATAAACTGCAATTTTTCCTCCAGGCATGCACCAAGCGTTTCTAACTTTTTTATTATCAATTAAAATATATTCCCAGTCAAAATTTGCAGTTGGGTCATCTAACTTGACTCTATAAAAATATTTACTTATTGAATCTTCCATTCTTTTTCCAATTTCTTTAATTTCATTTAACTTTTTGATATCCTTACTCATCTTTTCTTTCTCTTTAATTTTTTCATAGATTTGAGCAGCTTGAGAGTTTAACTTGGCTTCAGGAATTATTTTTAATTGTTTTCTATCTGTTATAGGTGCTGTTGTACACGAATGCAGAATAAGGCTTCCACATCCACAACCCATATAAGTTAAAAATTTTCTTCTATCCATATCTTAATAAAATTGATAATAATATTATCAATGAATCTCAACAACAAAATCTTAATTGTATTATTTATCATTTCAATTCTTTTTGTTATATATGCTAGTTATAAATAATTAAAATATGTCCAAAAAAAGTACAAAAAAATCAATTTCTCTAACACTAAGGAATTATTTTATTGCAGGAGTTGTTGTTTTAATACCTATAGGCTTTACATTATACCTAAGTAAGATTTTAATAGGTATATCATCAAATATATTACCTAAAAATATTAATCCAAATAGCTATCTTCCATTTAATATTCCTGGAGTAGAAATAGTTATTACATTAATTTTTATCACATTAGTAGGTGGATTATCACTATCTTTTTTTGGAAAAAGAATTTTAAAACTAATTGATGATTTATTTAAAAGAATACCTTTCTTAAGAACAGTCTATTCTGCAATAGTACAAATGACTGAGACATTTTCTAAAAAAGATGATGGTAAAAAAAGCGTAGTATTAATTGAATATCCAAGAAAAGGTGTATGGGCAGTAGGTTTTGCAACAAAAGAAAATAAAGGTGAGATGGCACAAAAAACAGGTAAAAATTTAATAAATGTTTTTGTTCCTACAACACCTAATCCAACGAGTGGTTTTTTGTTAATGTTCCCAATTGAAGATATTATTTATTTAAATATGTCATTTGAGGAGGCTTCTAAATTTATAGTATCAGCAGGAACGTCAAATAATTCGTCTTAAGCAATATCATTTATAACATCAGCTCTATCATATAACTTTATTAAAGGTTTGAACTTAGAAATATTTTCATTTGTTTTCTCTATTCTTTTTATTTCTTTCTCAGCAAGTAAAAAAAGATCGCTATTAAGAATAGGGTCAGCTATTTTAAAATTTTTTATACCACTTTGTTTAAAACCCAAAACATCTCCAAAACCTCTAATTTTCATATCCTCTTCAGAAACAAGAAATCCATCAGTTGTATCTTTCAAAATATTAATTCTTTTTTTTGCGTTATCACTTAAATTAGACTTAAACATTAAAATACAAGTAGAGTTTTTATCACCTCTACCAACTCTACCGCGTAATTGATGAAGTTGAGAAAGACCAAACTTATTAGCATTTTCAATAACAATTACATTTGCATTTGGAAAATCGATACCAACCTCAATAATAGTTGTTGATACTAATATTTTAAATTTATTATTTAAAAAATTATTTAAAATGTCTTCTTTTTCCTCATTATTAGTTTTACCATGAAGCAAACCTACTTTATTAGGATAGTATTTTTTTAAAAATTCAAATTTTTTAATTGCAGAAGAGTGATCTAATTTTTTTGATTCTTCTATTAATGGACAAACCCAAAAAATTTGGTTTCCTTGATTAATTTCCTTACTGACGAATTTTAAAACATCATCAATTTTATTTTCAGGTTTACTATAAGTTTTCACAATTTTTCTATTTTTTGGCTTTTCTTTAATGATAGACAAGTCCATATCACCATAAATTGTCATAGTTAAGGTTCTTGGAATTGGTGTTGCAGTCATTAATAAAACATCACAATTTGGACCGCCTTTATCTGATAACTTTTTTCTTTGATTTACTCCAAACTTATGTTGTTCATCTATAATTATTAATCCAAGTTGATTAAATACCACTTTTTTTTGAAATATTGCATGAGTACCAAAAATAATATCAATTTTTTTAGTTACTAATTTATTTAATATTAATTTTTTTTCTTTGTATTCAGATTTTCCAGAAATCAAATCAATTCTTATTAATTTTGGATATATTTTTTTTGCTAGATTATAATGTTGTTTAGCTAAAATTTCAGTTGGCGCCATAAACGCAACTTGAAAACCAGAATATATAGTATTTAAGGCTGCAATTAATGAGACAATTGTTTTCCCACTTCCAACATCTCCTTGTAAAAGCCTAAACATTTTATTATTTGAAGCTAGATCATTATTAATTTCATTTAAGCTTTTGATTTGATCTTTTGTTAACGCAAATTCTAATTTACTTATTATGGAATTTTGTTTTTTTTTATTAATTAATTTATTTTTTTTTTTGATTTTTTTTATTTTTTTTCTTATTTCAGAATTTACTAAA
>CACNQY010000043.1 GCA_902622655.1 uncultured Pelagibacteraceae bacterium
TAATAGATGTAAATTCAAAAAAAGATGGAGCTGATAATGACTGATTTTAGTAAAATATTAAATAAGGCAAAAGAACTTGAGGCAAAAATGAAAGAAAGCCAACAAAAGATTAAGGAAATTAGAGCTGAAGGAGTTTCAGGTTCTAATTCTGTTAAGATAACTTTGGATGGAGAGGGAGAAATGCAAATAATAAAATTATCTGATGAAATAATGAAAGAGGACAAAACTATAATTGAAGATTTAATTGTTGCAGCGCATAATAGTGCTAAATCACAACTCAAATTAAAAACAAATGAGGAAATTTCAAAAGCAACCGGAGGATTTGGAATTCCTGGTTTCAAATGGCCCTTATAATAGATGCAAAATATCAGTGAAATAGAGGAATTAATTAAATTAATTTCAAAACTTCCTGGCTTAGGTCCTAAATCAGCAAAAAGAATTGTTTTAAAATTAATAAATAATCGTGATGAACTTATAAAACCTATGGCAAATACTTTGGCGCAAGTTTATAAAAATGTAGTTAGGTGTAATTCATGTGGTGCATTAAAGTCAAATTCAAATGGGTGCTTAAATTGCGAGAATACAAAAGAAAAGTATAATAAAATTTGTGTAGTAGAGGATATTGCAGACCAATGGTCGATTGAAAATTCAAATATATTTCAGGGTTATTTTCATATTTTAGGTGGAACAATTTCTTCAGTTGGTCAAAGAAAAGAAGATTTGCTAATTAACTCATTAGTTGAAAGAGTTAATAGAGATAAAATTGAAGAAGTGATACTTGCAACTAGTGCAACCGTAGAAGGTCAAACAACTGCATACTATATTCAAGATAGTTTAAAAAATTTAGATATTAAAATTACAAAATTAGCACAAGGATTACCTGTAGGTGGAGAAATTGAAAGTTTAGATGATGGAACTTTATTTTCTGCTTTTAAAAATCGATCTAATTTGTTTTCGAACTCAGATTAGATTTTTTTTTCAACCTATTAAAATGAAGTAATGGTTCGGTATAACCTGAAGGTTGTTCTTTACCTTTAAATATTAAATCGCATGCAGTTTGAAATGCTATAGAATTTTCGTAGTCACCGGTCATATTAACGTATTGAGGATCATTTTTATTCTGATGGTCTACTATTTTGGCCATATCTTTCATTATTTCGATAACTTGTATTTTTGTTGTAATTCCATGATGGATCCAGTTTGCTATATGTTGAGATGAAATTCTAAGAGTAGCTCTGTCCTCCATCAAACCAATATTATTGATATCAGGTACTTTAGAACAACCCACACCTTGATCTACCCATCTTACAACATAACCTAATAAAGTTTGAGCAGAATTAGAAATTTCTTTATTTATATCTTCTATAGACCAATTAGGTCTATTTGCTATTGGAATTGTTAAGAGATCATCAAGCTTAGCAGGTTCTCTATTAATTAATTTTTTTTGCTCATTAAAAATATTAATTTCATGATAATGTAAAGCATGTAAAGCAGCTGCTGTTGGAGATGGAACCCATGCACAATTTGCTCCTGCTTTTAAGTGTCCAGTTTTTTGTTCCATCATATCTTTCATTTTGTCTGGCATTGCCCACATTCCTTTACCTATTTGAGCTCTACCAGAAAACCCACAACTTAAACCAATATCAACATTGTTATTTTCGTAAGCGGCAATCCATTTCGATGATTTCATATCACCTTTTTTAATCATAGGTCCAGCATTCATCGATGTATGCATTTCATCTCCAGTTCTATCCAAGAAACCAGTATTAATAAAAAAGACTCTGTTTTTTAGACTTCGAATGCATTCTTTTAAGTTTGCTGATGTTCTTCTTTCTTCATCCATAATCCCAATCTTACAAGTGTACTTAGGTAATTTTAAAACTTCCTCAACTTTAGAGAAAATTAAATTTGTAAATGCTGTCTCTTCTGGTCCATGCATTTTAGGTTTTACGATATATACAGACCCAGTTCTTGAATTATTTTTATTTCTCATGTCATGAAGTGCGGCTGCTGTAGTTATAAATGCATCCATAATACCCTCGGGTATTTCACCTCCATCACTTAATAAAATTGAAGAGTTTGTCATTAGATGACCAACATTTCTTATAAGTAAAAGGCTTCTACCATGTAACTTTAACCCTTTACCGTTTTTTGAAATATAACTTCTGTTTGGATTTAATTTTCTCTCAAACAATTTACCTTCTTTTTCAAATTTAGATTTTAGGTTACCTTTCATAAGGCCTAACCAATTTCGATAACAAATAATTTTATCTTCTGCATCTACTGCAGCTACACTATCTTCATTATCACAAATTGTAGATATTGCAGACTCTAATATTATATCGCTAATACCAGCGTGATCTTGCTGAGCAGCAAAAGCTCTTGAGTCTTTAAGTATCTCAATATGTAAATTGTTATTTTTAAGAATAATTGCAGATGGATTATCGCTTTCACCTCTGTGTCCAGTAAATTTATTTTCGTCTTTCAAATCATAAATATCGACACCTTTTAAAACTTTTAATTTCCCATCTTTTACTGCAAAACTTGTAATTTTTTTCCAACTTAATCCTGCTAATGGGAAGTATTTATCTAAAAAATCTCTTCCAT
>CACNQY010000044.1 GCA_902622655.1 uncultured Pelagibacteraceae bacterium
ATTTATGTTTTTTGTTTTGTATTGCTCTAATTGAGTTTCTAAAGTTTTACTTTGCATTTCTGTCAAGAAAAAATTAAAATTTTGTTCTTCTTCAAATCTACTAAGTTGAGTGTAACCAGTTTCAACCCAATTAAGAATATTAAATTGAAATTTTTCAACAAATTTATCCTCAACTTTCCAATCATCTTTAATTTTAACAAATTTACTTGTTTGAAATCTAAGAATATCTTTAACCGCATCTACAAAATCTTTATTGTCAATTTTTTTACTTTGATAAAAATCTTCTGCTATTTTTGTAAGAAGTTCAGTAAAAGCTTCTCTATAATTTAGTATTATTTTATATGTATATAACATATTCAGCTTTCCATAATCTTGGTTTTTTAATCTTTCAAAATTTTCATTCTTTTCCCAATATTCTTGTAATTCCTTAGCTGTTGAGAAGGATTCTGCTTCATCGTAATCTTTCATAAAATTAGAAAATAATTCACCCATAGGTCCATTATCTACTTTGCAATTTTCAATTATTTGATCAAAAACATCCACAGGATGAACATCATAATTTTTTAAATATTTTAAATAAAAATAGTACCATCTTTTACCCCACATCATTTGTTGTAAAAAATGGAAAAATCTAAAATACCTAAAATCCTCAACACTCAATGTGTGTGTTTCGAGGACAGTTTCTTGGAGTTCAAAAATTTTTTCCCCTTCATAAACGCCATAGCAATTATCGTGGAGCCTCCAACCAGTTTTTGTAAAATAATTTTTTCTAGACTCTTCTGTATCCATTTCAGTTCCTGACAAAAGATGTAAATTATAATTCCATATTTCAAAATCTAGATCTATTAATTTTTTGTTTGCCTCTATATGGGTTTTTTTAGTTTCATAAGGTAAACCTATAATTAATTCACTAAACCATTCGTCTAAATCATACTTCTTAAGCTCGTTCTGCATTTCAACAATTTTATCAATTGTAAAATTTTTTCTTTTTACTGCTTTTAATGTTTCTTCATTCATGCTTTGAATTGATGCTCCAACATTCCCCAATCCTTTAAGGGCAACTGCAGTTTTAATTATTCTATCACTTCTAGTTTTATTCCATTGGGCGAAAACATAACTTGGAAATTTATATTTTGTATGTGCTTCATACATTTTATGCGCAAAAGTTTCGTCTCTTTCTAAAATTCCAAAATTAGCATCAGCAATCATAAGTGTGGTAGTTTTCTTACATCTCTTTGAAATATATTCAATTTCATCAATTATACGCTGATCATCAAATTTAGATAATTTTGATGTACCAATTCCCCAGGCACAAAATGTACATCTATAAGGACAAGATCTATTTGTCTCAATTATTGGTATATAAGGTCCATCAAAATATTCATCTAGATCACCGTTTAAATATGGTGACGGAATATCGTTTAAATTTTCCAATGCACCAATATCATCACCAACATAAACTTCATTATTTTTTTTTAAATTATTTATTAACAAACCTGGAATAGCGGAAGATGTAAATTTTGCAATATTCTTTTTTAAACTATGAAATTTTTCTACGGCAAGAGCAAAACCTTTTTCACCTTGATTAATTATATATCCATTGCAATTAATTTGTTTTTCAAAAAATTTTCTAGCTCCATTTAAATTAGCGTTTATACTTGTAATTTCAGGACCACCACCCAATGTTAAACAATCTGGATTATATTTTTTTGAAATTTCAAATATTTTTTTATTTAATTCTTTGTTCCAAGCGTAATATGCAAGTGCAATAATATCTGGTTTTTCATTTTTAATGGTCTCGATTATTTTTGCAGGATCTTTAAATAATTGTATTTCACAATTGATATTTTTCTCTTTCATTACTTTTTTAGTGTAGGAACTGATAAAAGCTATGTTTAATGGGAATGTCCATACACCTTTTTTATCCCACTTATGTACCAGATCTCCTAAAAAAATTTTCATATAATATTAATTAGTTTAATTTAACTGTATTTAATAAATATCACGATGATCTTGAAGTGAAAACAAAATTTTTAACCTTAAAAAATTTGCAAAATGTCTCAATAATGGTTGAAAAAAAAAGTGATGAAATTAGTGTATATCCAAAAAATGGAATGGCCAAAATATAACAATTTAATAAGCCACTAAAATTATATCCATAGCCTCCTAAAGACCAAACACCGAAATTAGATATTATATAAAATACTAAACATCCACTAAAAACTCCAAAAAATCTATTTAAAATCCCGTTGTTAAAATGCACTGAAATTAATCCTATTAAGGCCACACTTCCCCAAGTAAACAAAGACACAGTATGAAAGCCTATAAAAAAATCAGTTAAAATAAAGCATAGAATTAATGCTGGAATAAATTTTAAACCAAATATTATTGGAATGTAAAAGCTCAAAGCAATTAAACTTGTAAAATTTGGTGGATGAGGAATAAATCTAGTGACGGACAATGCAATGAAAATTCCTAGACTAATTTTAAGATAATTCATCAAATTATACTATCATTCAAATTTAATAAGACAACAAGTTAATATTTCATACCAAGTTTAATAATTCTTTTTTCTTGATTAT
>CACNQY010000045.1 GCA_902622655.1 uncultured Pelagibacteraceae bacterium
AAAAGACTTTTCTACTTTTAGGTCCTCAAGTTGTAATGCAAAAACTCCAATAAGAACTATTGATATGATAAATGTTAAAAAATACAAAAGTAAAATAGAAATTGTATTTAAATCACAATCGTACTTACAACAGCAAGTAAGATCAATGGTTGGATGTCTCAAGTATTTAGGTGAAAAGAAATGGACTTTAAAAAAATTTGATGAAGTAATTAAGTCAAAGCAAAGAAAACTTTGCGCACCTCCCGCCCCACCAGAAGGACTTTTTTTATTAAGAATTATTTATTAATTTTTTTCTATTACTCATTGAAAATTTTTTGTTAATTCGCCACCTGGATTCTGCTCTTACTATATATCCACAACAGTTTTTTGACTTACATTTGCATGGAAATTGTTTATAATTTTCATCAAAACCAAAGCCATAATCACAAGTAATTTCTTCACCTTTTTTAATATTTTTAATTGCTTTAACCCAGATTTTTAAGCCCTTACCATCATAGTCACAATTATTATTACATGAATGATTGATTAAGCCAGCTATGTTCCATGAAAAGTCACCATCTAAGTCGTATTTTTTATTTATAGTAAATAAATAAATTGGCTTATTATTATCGTATTTATTTGACTCTTCAGTTTGTTTTTTAGTTATTAACTTTCCTAAATAATTAATTATTTTGGTTCCCTCTTTAATATCACGAGTTGCGTAAAGACCCCTTCCTTTTTTATCAATGGCAGATTTTTTTATTTTATACAATTTCATTTGAGTGATTTATAATTAACTAGACATTAATCAACTAAATTCTACTAATGCATTAACATGTTCATTAGCGCTTTCAGCTAAAGCATTTAAGTCATATCCACCTTCAAGTATTGATACAACTTTTCCCTTAGTAAAACTGTTGGTAGCAGCCAAAGTTCTTTTTGTAATTTCATAAAAATCTTTAGATGCTAATTTAAATTGGCCCAGACCATCATTCTTATGCATATCAAACCCCATACTGATTAATAAAAATTCTGGTTCAAATTCAATTAATCTCTTTAAAATTCGATCATGAGCCTTAAGATATTGGTCTGCGCTTGTTCCTGCTGGCAAAGGAACGTTAAAAATATTGTTATGTTTTCCTTTTTCATCCTCACTACCAGTACCCGGATAAAATGGATATTGATGAGTTGATAAATATAAAACTTTTTTGTTGTCCCAAAAAATACTTTGATGGCCATTTCCCTGATGAATATCTGGATCCCAAATTGCAATTTTTTTATACTTAAATATTTCTATGAGATAATGCGCTCCAACAGCACAATTATTATATATACAAAAACCCATGGCTTTATTTCTTTCTGCATGATGGCCAGGAGGACGAACTGGCACAAAAGCATTTTTAAATTTTTTATTTTCCACACCTTCTATAGCATGAATCACACAACCCACAGCTTCCAAAGTTGCTTTCTCGCTACCCGGTGAGACCAAAGTATCACCATCCAGATATTTTAAACCTTCTCTTGGAAAGCTTCTTTGAACCATATCAATATAACTCTCGTCATGTGCTTTTTTTAATATACTAGGATTAAATTTTTTTGGTTTCTCCCAAATTAAATCGTTTCTTTTTTTTAACTTTTCAGTTATTGCTATAATTCTCTCGGGTCTCTCAGGATGACCATCTCCTGTTAAGTGATTTATAGATTCATCAGAAGTTACTATACAGGTGCTCACTTAAAGTAATTTTTTAAAATATTTAAATATATTAAAGTTAATTTTTTTAAATCCGAAATTGATGTTCGTTCATTTACCTGATGGATGCTATTGTTTCGCAAACCCAGTTCTAGTCTTGGTATCGAACCTAAAAAACGACTATCACTAGTTCCACCTCTACAATTTAATTTAGGGGATAGTCCAGTTACTATTTTCACAACATTTTTAACCATATTAATATCTCTATTCGGCTCAGTATAAAAAGCTTCACCGCTTACTCTATAATTTATTTTAGTTTTACATTTTTGTTTTTTAGCAATTGAATTAATTATTTTATTAAGTTTTTTCTTTAAACTAGCTGATTTATATTTAGAGTTAAATCTTACATTAAATTTTGCGCTTGCAGACTGAGGTACTACATTTTCTGATAAATTATCAACATTAATTTTTGTAAATTCTAGATTAGATGGTGGCATATATTTAGTACCATTATCTAAAGGAGAGCTTTTTAATTTAGCTATGATTTTAGCTAAAGCTGTACAAGGATTAATGTAAGATCCATAAAATGCTGAGTGGCCGCTTTTTCCATAAACAGTTATAACTCCATTCATTGAACCACGCCTTCCTATTCTAATTTCGTCTCCTACTGATTTATTTGAAGTAGGTTCTCCAACCACAGAAAAATCTATTTTTTCACCCTTTTTTTTTAAATATTTAACAACTGCAGGACATCCATATCCTGTTGTTTCTTCATCAGCTGAAATAATAATTGATATAGATCCTTTGACTTTGTTATTTTTTAAAAATCTACTTACAGCGCTTATCCAGCAAGCTATACTACCTTTCATATCTTGAGCACC
>CACNQY010000046.1 GCA_902622655.1 uncultured Pelagibacteraceae bacterium
ATTGAAATTGACACACTCAGAGTAAGATAAGTGAGCATTGTTATTGAAACTATTTCAATTGCTTTACCCGTTTGCATCAGTGCTGTTCCAGCAAAAACTAAAACTAAATCAGGATATGCTATTGCTGCAGCTAATGAAGAATTTTTAGTTAAATTTAAATACTGATTTGTAGTAGGAGGAATTATTATTCTTAAAGCTTGTGGCATAACTACTAATTTTAAAACCTGATTTGGATTTAAACCAATTGATGCAGCTGCTTCTTTTTGACCTTTTCCAACTCCTTGAATTCCAGCTCTAACACATTCTGCTATAAATGTGGCAGTATATAAAGCAAGAGACAAAGTAAGAGCTATTAATTCAGGTGGCAAACTTAATCCTCCTTCATAAATAAAGGAAGTGGTTGCTAATTGTTTTAATTTTGGTATCTCAAATGAAAGGCTTACACCACCTATTAAAAAACTTAATAAAGGTAAAATAAAGATTAAACCAACGCCAATAAAGAAAACAGGCAATTGTTTTCCTTGATTTTCTTGAACTTTTTTAGCATGAGTTCTGATAACTATAATAGCAATGATAGCAGCAACTAAAGAGTAAAAGAAAATATTAAAATTTTCCCAAATAAAAGCAGGTACATAAAGTCCTTTAATTGTTAAATAAAATACACCTAGTAAAGCGTCTGCATCTTGTGGTAAGGGTAATGCTCTTAAAGCTGCAAAATACCAAAAAAATATCTGTAAAAGTAAAGGAATATTTCTAAAAAACTCTACATAAAATGCAGCAGATTTATTTATCAAATAGTTTGGAGAAAGTCTTGCTATCCCAACTACAACACCTAAAATTGTAGCAAAAATAATACCTATTACTGAAACTAATATTGTATTTAGTAATCCTACTAAATAAGCTCTGAAATATGAGTGCGATCCGTCATATTCAATTAAGGAAAACTGAACATCAAAGGACGACTCTTGAGATAAAAATCCATAGCCAAAATCAATACCCCTATTTTCCATATTAATTTGAGCATTATAAGAAAAAAAACCAAAAACTAAGATAACAGCTAAAACTGTTATTAATTGAGGTACTATATTTTTTAATTTGAGGTTCATTAAAAGTTTATAAAAAAAAGGGCTAGAAAAATCTAGCCCTTTTTAATTAGTTAAATATGCAATTATCTTGCTGGTGGTACGTAAAGAATTCCACCTTTAGTCCATAACTCATTAGGACCTCTGTCAGGTAAAATTCCAGTGTCAGCTATATTTCTTTTGTAGCTTTCACCATAGTTACCAACTTGCTTAATAATTCTTAAACTCCACTCATTGTCTAAACCGAAAGCAGCACCTAATTCACCTTCTGCACCAACAAGTCTCTTAACTGCTGGGTTATCTGAAGTTTTCATTGAGTCTGCGTTTGCTGATGTAATTCCATACTCCTCAGCTTCGATCATAGCATTTAAAGACCATCTGACAATATCTTCCCATACAGAATCACCTTGTCTTACAACAGGTCCTAAAGGCTCTTTAGAAACAGTTTCAGGTAATACGATATGATCATCTGGGTTAGTCATTTTAGTTCTTTGTGCAGCAAGACCTGATTTATCAGTAGTGTAAGTATCACATCTACCTGCATCATAAGCAGCTACGACTTCATCAGCTTTTTCAAAAGCAACTGGCTCATATGAGATTCCTTTTGAATTAAAGAAGTCTCTCATGTTTAACTCAGTTGTTGTACCAATATTTGTACAAGCTGAGATACCATTTTTGAATTGGCTTGTTGAAGTAATACCAGAACTTTTTCTAACCATAAAACCTTGACCATCGTAGAAATTTACTCCAACGAAAGTAAGTCCGATATCAGCATCTCTTGAAAGAGTCCAAGTTGTGTTTCTTGATAAGATGTCTATCTCACCAGAAGTTAAAGCTGTAAATCTCTCTTTAGCACTTAGTGGTGTAAACTTAACTTTGTTTGCATCACCTAGAACTGCAGCAGCTACTGCTCTACATACATCAACGTCAATACCAGTCCAATTTCCTGCTGCATCAGCATTAGAAAATCCTGGAAGACCTTGTGATACTCCACATCTTACAAAACCCTTTTTTTGAGTATTTTTAAGTGTTTTTGATTTTTTAGCAGCCATAGTTTCAGTTGTAAAAGTAAACAGCACTGCAACCATCGCGACTAAAGAAGTTAATTGTTTTAAGTATTTAAACATTATTCTTCCTTTATGTTATTTTTATTTGTTAACAAATAATTCAAAATTTCTTTTGAATATTCTTAATTTAAACATGTAAGAAATTACTCTTCAAGCAAAATATATTTAACCAAACTGAATAAGAGAAAATTTAGTCAAGAGCAAATAATTTAACAATATAATGAAAAATATTAATAATATGGCGCGCCCTGGAGGATTCGAACCTCCGACCCTCGGTTTAGAAAACCGATGCTCTATCCAGCTGAGCTAAGGGCGCAAAATTAATGATATATATAATACTTAATTAATATTTAAAAAGAAATTTTTTAGCTATTATTAATAAAGT
>CACNQY010000047.1 GCA_902622655.1 uncultured Pelagibacteraceae bacterium
AAAAAATAAATATATTGCTAATGAGAACAAAATGTGTACATTTATTTCATGATTCGAGTGTTAAAAAATTTAAAAAAAGAGGCAAAAAATGACGAAAAATAACCTAAAAGTAGTTAAATCTACTAAAGATCAAGAAATGGATGTTAAAGAAAAGAACAAAGCACTAGATGCTGCAATAGCTCAAATTACAGATAATTTTGGAAAAGGCTCTGTAATGAAGCTTGGAGAAAAAAGAGCGATGGATATTGAATCTGTTTCAACAGGTTCATTAAGTCTTGATTTAGCTTTAGGTATAGGTGGATTACCAAAAGGTAGAATTATTGAAGTTTATGGACCAGAGTCATCTGGAAAAACAACTTTAGCATTACAAGTTGTTGCTGAAGCTCAAAAAGCTGGAGGCATTTGTGCATTTGTTGATGCAGAACATGCATTAGATCCAGTTTATGCAAAAAAATTAGGTGTAAATACAGAAGAACTTTTAATTTCACAACCAGACACTGGTGAACAAGCATTAGAAATTGCAGATACACTAGTAAAATCAGGCTCTATTTCAGTAATCGTTATCGACTCTGTTGCAGCTTTAACTCCAAAAGCTGAAATTGAAGGTGAAATGGGAGATCATCATGTTGGTCTTCAGTCGAGATTAATGAGTCAGGCGTTAAGAAAATTAACAGGTTCAATATCAAACACAAATACAATGATGATTTTCATTAACCAAATTAGAATGAAAATTGGAGTTATGTTTGGAAGTCCAGAAACGACATCAGGTGGTAATGCACTTAAGTTTTACTCATCTGTAAGAATGGATATTAGAAGAATTGGTGCCATCAAAGATAAAGATGAAATTATTGGCAACTCTACAAGAGTGAAAGTAGTTAAGAATAAAGTAGCACCACCATTTAAAGTTGTTGAATTTGACTTGATGTATGGAAGAGGAATTAGCAAGATGGGTGAACTAGTCGATCTTGGTTCCAAAGCTGACATAATTGAAAAATCAGGTGCTTGGTATGCTTATAAAGGTGAAAAGATTGGTCAAGGCAGAGAAAACGCTAAAACTTATCTAGCTCAAAATCCTAAAGTTGCTGCAGAAATTGAAATGGCAATTAGAGAAAAAGCAGGTGTGATTTCTAAGAAAATTGAAGGAAATCCAATCGATCCTGAAAAATTAGAAAAAGAAAAGAAAGTAGCTGAAAAAGAAGAGGCTGACAAAGCAGAATCCACTCCTCCATCTAAAAAGAATTAATAGGTCATCTTTATTAATAAAAGGCGCTTAATTTAAGCGCCTTTTTTCCCTTCGATATCTAGACATAGAATAAAAAAGCTGTATTTTAAAAATATGGCAGACAAAACTCTCAATGAAATAAGAAATACTTTCTTAAAGTATTTTGAAAAGAATGATCATAAGATTGTAGAGTCTAGCAATTTGGTTCCAAACAACGATCCTACACTAATGTTTGCCAACTCTGGAATGGTTCAATTTAAAAATGTTTTCACTGGATTAGAAAAAAGAGATTACGTAAGAGCTACAACTTCACAAAAATGTGTGAGAGCAGGTGGTAAACATAACGATTTAGAAAATGTTGGCTACACACCAAGACACCATACATTTTTTGAGATGTTAGGAAACTTTTCATTTGGTGATTATTTTAAAGAACAAGCAATTCATTATGCCTGGGATTTAATAACCAGAGATTTTGGAATAGACAAAAATAAACTTTATGTAACTGTTTATCATGAAGACGATGAGGCCTTCAATTTTTGGAAGAAAATAGCGGGTTTTAGCGATGATAGAATTATTAGAATAGCAACCTCAGATAATTTTTGGTCCATGGGTGAGACAGGTCCATGTGGACCTTGCTCAGAAATCTTTTTTGATCATGGGGATCATTTGTCAGGAGGATTGCCTGGTACTAAAGATGAAGATGGAGATAGGTTTATAGAAATTTGGAATTTAGTCTTTATGCAATTTGAACAAGTTACAAAAGATAAAAGAATTGATCTTCCAAAACCCTCTGTTGATACTGGAATGGGATTAGAGAGAATTGCAGCTTTGTTACAGGGTACACATGATAATTATGAAACAGATCATTTTAAAAAATTAATTGGTTCAATATCAGAATTTACAAAAGTTAAATTGAGTGAAAATAATATTTCAAGTTTTAGAGTAATTGCAGATCACTTAAGAGCAAGTTCATTTCTTCTAGCAGAAGGTGTTCTCCCATCTAATGAAGGAAGAGGGTATGTCCTTAGAAGAATTATGAGAAGAGGAATGAGACACTCACATTTGCTTGGTTCTAAAGAACCAGTTTTTAATAAAATTTTTGACTCTCTTAAAGAAGAAATGAAAGGCAACTACCCCGAGTTAGAGAGATCAGAAACTTTAATTAAAGAAACTTTAAAAATGGAAGAAGAAAAATTTTTAGTTTTACTTGATAGAGGAATTAAAATTTTAAATGAAGAAATAGATAAGATCGATAAAATTTTACCAGGGGAAATAGCATTTAAGTTATACG
>CACNQY010000048.1 GCA_902622655.1 uncultured Pelagibacteraceae bacterium
TTTTAAAAAGAAATTAGTTTTACGCATAACAGTCTTAGAAACTTATAAAGTATTATTTTAAATGATAAACAAAGATTATCTAAAAAATTTAAATGAAGCTCAAAAGGAGGCTGTATTATATTTAGATGGTCCACTTTTAATTGTTGCTGGAGCCGGTTCTGGAAAAACAAAAGTTTTAACTTCAAGAATTGCTAATATAATCAAAGAAAAAAAGGCGTTTCCTAATCAAATTTTAGCAGTAACTTTTACAAATAAAGCTGCAAAAGAAATGCAGAATAGAGTTAGTAATATTTTAGGGTCAGCTGCTATTGGTCTTTCTTGGCTAGGAACATTTCACTCTATATGCGCAAAATTACTTCGAAAACATGCATCTGCTGCCAACTTAAACTCTAATTTTACTATAATAGACTCTGATGATCAAATAAGACTTGTAAAAAATATTTGTAAAGCAGAAAATATTGATATCAAACAATTGTCACCAAAATTTATACTTGCTATAATTGATAGATGGAAAAATAAGGGTTTTTATCCTTCAGAAGTTATAGTAAATAAAAAAGATATTTACGAAAAAACAATTTTACCTTTATATAAAATATATCAAACAAAATTAACTGATCTAAATTCATGTGATTTTGGTGATCTAATTTTGCATACTGTTAAAATTTTAGAATTTAACAAAAATATTAGAGAAATTTATTTAAATAATTTTAAATATATTCTAGTAGATGAATATCAGGATACAAATCTTATACAGAGTAAATGGCTAAATCTTTTATCTAATGAAAATAAAAATATCTGTTGTGTCGGTGATGATGATCAATCAATATATAGCTGGAGGGGTGCTGAAATTAAAAATTTTTTAGAATTTGATAAAGTTTATAAAAATACAAAAGTTATTAGATTAGAACAAAATTATAGATCTTCACAAAATATATTGTCTGTAGCATCAAATTTAATTTCAAACAATCAAAATAGAGTGGGAAAAACTCTAATAACTGATATGGAAGAAGGAGATTTGGTGCAACTAAATTGCTACAAAAATGGAAAAGATGAAGCAATAGGGGTATCAGATCAAATTGAGAAAATTGTAAAAAAAAAATTTTCCTACAATAATATTGCTATACTTGTGAGAGCAATTTTTCAAACAAGAGAATTTGAGGAACGGTTTTTAAAAATTGGAATTCCTTATAGAATTTTAGGAGGAACTAAATTCTATGAAAGAGCTGAAATCAAAGATTGTGTTGCATATCTAAGATTGATTCATCAAGAAAAGGATGATTTAGCATTTGAACGAATTGTAAATA
This sequence comes from uncultured Pelagibacteraceae bacterium, assembly GCA_902622655.1. GTDB lineage: Bacteria > Pseudomonadota > Alphaproteobacteria > Pelagibacterales > Pelagibacteraceae > Pelagibacter. The sequence continues at coordinate 1,305 of CACNQY010000048.1, forward strand.
ATCCAAAAAGATCAATAGGCGATAGTACAATTAAAAATATTCACGAATTTTCAAAAAAGCAAGGTTTAAATTTAGAAAGAGCATCTCAAATGATGCTTGAACAAAATTTAATCAAACCAAAAACTAAAATAGGTTTAAGTTTATTTATAAATTCCTTAAAAAAATGGCGAAAGGATTTACAAATAAATAAATCAAATCATGTAAAATTATTGCAAATAGTTTTAGATGAGTCTGGTTATTCAGCAATGTTAAAAAATAAAAAAGATTTAGACAATGAGAATAGACTAGAAAACATAAAAGAATTATTAAGTGCGATGAAGGAGTTTGATAATTTGGAGAGTTTTTTAGAACATGTGTCTCTTGCAACTTCGGTAGATCAAGAATGGGATGGTGAAAAAATCAATATGATGACTATGCATGCAGCGAAAGGTCTTGAATTTGATGTAGTTTTCTTACCAGGATGGGAAGAAGGTTTATTTCCACACCAAAAATCTATAGAGGAAAAGGGTCAAAAAGGCCTTGAAGAAGAAAGACGACTAGCTTATGTGGGAATTACAAGAGCAAAAAAAAGAGCCTCAATATCATTTTCTATGAATAGATTTTATCAAGGTGATTGGATAGACAGCATGGCCTCTAGATTTATTGATGAATTGCCAGAAAAAAATTTAGAAAAAAATTCATTTTTTGATGAAGATATTAATAATGAAGATGATTTTGAATTTAATCAAGATTTTGGAATAGAAGAGGGAACAAGAAGCCCTGGCTGGATAAGATATCAAAAGAGAATTAAATGAGTAAAAATATAAAAATTTTAAAAAAAAAATTTAAAAAATATAGTATTGATGGATACATAGTCCCAAAAAATGATGATTATTTTACTGAATATTCAAAAATTAATAGATTAAAAATT
>CACNQY010000049.1 GCA_902622655.1 uncultured Pelagibacteraceae bacterium
GTATCTCCTTCATATGAAGAGATGAAACAGTCTCTTAATTTAAAATCTAAATCAGGTATTCATAGATTGATTAGTGCTTTAGAAGAAAGAGGTTTTATAAAAAGATTAGCTCACAAAGCAAGAGCTTTAGAGGTTGTTAAATTACCAGAAACAGCTTCAGCAAACGATATTTACAATAGTTTTTCACCAAGTGTAATTAAAGGTGGATTAGATGAAGAACAAACTAATTCTGATGAAATTGAAGTGCCTGTTCTTGGAAAGATTGCTGCAGGAACACCAGTTGAAGCGATACAAAATGAAGTTTCTAGAATTCCCTTACCAAATAATTTAGAAAAAAACGGAGATTATTTCGGATTGAAAGTTCAAGGTGACTCTATGATAGAGGCTGGTATTCATGAAGGCGATACAGTTATCATAAAAAGAACTGACACTGCTGATAATGGTAAAATTGTTGTTGCTTTAATTGATGAGCATGAAGCTATGTTAAAGAGAATTCGAAAAAAAGGTAAAGTTGTAGCCCTTGAGAGTGCTAATAGAAACTATGAAACTAAGATTTTTGGACCTGATAGAGTAAAAGTTCAGGGAGTTTTGGTATCTTTATATAGAAACTTCTAAAAAAATAGTCTAAACAACATTGATGTCAAAAGTAGCAACACGTTTTGCTCCATCCCCAACCGGAGCTCTTCATATTGGAGGGGTTAGAACTGCATTATTTAATTGGTTATTCTCTAAAAATCAAAAAGGAACTTTTCATCTAAGAATTGAGGATACTGATAAAGAAAGATCCAAAGAGGAACACAAAATACAAATTATTAAATCATTAAAGTGGATAGGGATTGAGCATGATGGTGAAGAATATATACAGTCACAAAAAGTAGAAGATCACATTAAAATTGCTAATGAATTATTAAAAAAAGGTAGCGCATATAAATGCTACTGTTCTACTGAAGAGATAGAGGAACAAAAAAAAAGAGCTAGGCAAAAAAAGTTGCCATATATTTATAATAGAAAATGGAGAGATGCTGATGAAAAAGATGCTCCTAAAGCTATTAAACCCGTAATTAGATTTAAAAGTAAAATAGAGGGAAATTCTAAACTTAAAGATTTAGTTCAAGGAGATGTGGAAATTGAAAATAATACAATAGAAGACTTTATAATTTTAAGAAATGATGGAACACCAACTTACAACTTGTCTGCAACTGTTGATGATCATCAAATGGGAATGACTCACATAATTAGAGGAGATGATCATAAGATAAATACTTTTAAACAAATACAAATATACCAAGCAATGGGATGGGATGTTCCTGAATTTGCACATATTCCATTAATTCATACTATTGAAGGTAAAAAACTTTCAAAAAGAGATAACGCCTCAACTTTGGATGATTACTCAAAAATAGGCATAATGCCTGATGCATTAAGAAATTATTTGCTTAGACTAGGATGGTCATATCAAGATAAAGAAATATTTACTCTAGAAGAGAGCATTGAACACTTTAATTTACAAGGTATTGGTAAATCGCCATCAAAACTAGATATGAGCAGAATATTATCGATGAATGAGCACTATATAAAAACAATAGATGAGAACGATCTTTATCAATGTCTAGATGAATATTGCAAAATCTATAAAGAAAAAATTCAAGATGAAAGAGGGCCAAAAATTAAATCATCGTTATCATTTTTAAAAAATAAAGCGAAAACCTTAGAGGACATTTATAATAATGCAAAATTTATCATTAATGATGAAGTTAACTACAATGAGGATGATTTTAAATTGATTGATGATAAAGCTAAAAAAATTATCTCAGAATTTATTAAAGAATTATCATCTATATCAAATATAAATAAGGAGAATTTAGAGCCTTTAGTAAATAATTTAATAAAAGCAAATGATACAAATTTTAAAGGAGTCGGTCAGCCTATACGGATTGGTTTAACAGGATCAAAATTTGGCCCTGGATTATATGATATAGTTATAGCTCTTGGTAAAGAAGAAGTTTTAAATAGACTAGCTAAGATAATTTCTTAAAACTAAACAGGCCTCTTCAGAAGAAGAAGTTTTAGATCTAATTCCTTCTAATGTTTTTGAACAATCAAGTAATTGTTTTTTTAAAAGGTCAGGGTTTTTTAAAAGATAAA